>NZ_JAUTAG010000001.1:2424483-2727543 GCF_030818255.1 Microbacterium sp. SORGH_AS_0969 | reverse complement strand
CACCTGAACGACGGCAGCTTCGCCTTCGCCTCCGACGTGGGAGCCGGTTGGGGCGGCGAAGCCCTCGGTACGCAGAAGGCGGCGATGGTCATCGAGGGCAACTGGATCACCGGTGCCATGAAGGCCGACTACCCCGACGTGAAGTACAAGGTCGCCGAGCTCCCCGCCGGCCCCGGCGGCAAGGGCACGCTGCAGTTCACCAACTGCTGGGGGCTCGCCGCCGACAGCGGCAACCAGGAGCAGGCGCGCGACCTCGTCCAGTACCTGACGAGTACCGACCAGCAGCTCGCGTTCTCGAAGGCCTTCGGCCCGATGCCGTCGATCCAGTCGGCGGCCGACGCGTGGTCGAGCGCCAACCCCGACCAGACCGCCTTCCTCGCGGGCGCCGAGTACGCGCAGTTCCCGCCGAACATGGCCGGAGCCGCCGACGTCATCACCGACTTCAACGCGCAGCTCGAGTCTCTGAGGACCGGCGACCCGCAGGCGCTGCTGAAGACGGCGCAGTCCAACCTCGAGGCCATCACCAAGTAGCCATGAGTGCTCTCACCTCAGCGCCGCGTCGCGCCGGATCTCCCTCCCCGGGGATCCGGCGCGGCGAGGCCGCCGCCGGCTGGCTCTTCACCGCCCCTGTGCTGATCATCCTCGGAGTCTTCCTGCTGGTGCCGGTCGTCATGGCCCTGTGGGTGAGCTTCTCGGACTGGACCGGGCGCGGCAGCCCCTTCTCGTCGAACGTGGGCTTCGTCGGTCTCGACAACTACGCCGCCGTCACCACCGGGGGCGGCCTGGCCGAACGCGACTTCGGAACGGCACTGCGCAACAACGCCTGGTACGTCCTCCTGGTCGTTCCGCTGCAGACGGCGCTCTCGCTCTTCCTCGCCGTGCTGGTCAACCGCGCGATCCTGCGCGGTCGCGGCTTCTTCCGCACCGCTTTCTACTTCCCCTCGGTGACGAGCTCCGTCGCGATCACCGTGCTCTGGCTGTTCCTCTTCTCGTCGTCCGGAGCCATCAACGAGGTCCTGTCGTGGCTCGGCATCAACGGGCCGAACTGGTTCAGCGACCCCTCGGGAGTCGTGCACAACCTGCTCGGCGCCGTGGGCGTCACGAGCGGCCCGGCCTTCCTCACCGACAACACGCTGCTCGGCGTCTCCTGGTGGGACTGGCTCGCCGGCCCCTCGGTGGCGATGTCGGCCTTCATCCTCATGGCCGTGTTCACGACCTCGGGAACCTTCATGCTGCTGTTCATCGCGGGCCTGCAGAACATCGGCGGCGACGTGCAGGAAGCGGCGATGATGGACGGAGCGAACGGGTGGCAGCGCTTCTGGCGGGTGACGCTCCCTCAACTCAAGCCCGTGCTGTTCACCGTGCTCACCCTGGGCCTCATCGGCACCTGGCAGGTGTTCGACCAGATCTACACCGGCACGCAGGGCGGTCCCGGCAAGACGACGCTGACCCCCGCCTACCTCAGCTACTCCTCGGCGTTCCTGTCGCAGCAGTGGGGGCAGGGCGCGGCGATCGCCTTCGTGCTCTTCGTGATCATCGTCGCGCTGACGATCCTCCAGCGGTTCGTGCTGCGCGACCGCCCGGTGTCTCGCCGGCGTATCCGGCGGTACGAGGTGCGGGCGGCCGCCCGGAAAGCCCCCGCAACGGCCAAGGGAGCCCGGCGATGACCGCCACCGCAACCCCGCAGACGACGGTGCTCGCCGAGCAGCGCCTCGACGGCCCGCCGCGCCCCGCGAAGCACCGCCTGTCGCGCAGGGCCCTGGGCTGGCAGGTCGGCCTCTACGCGTTGCTCATCGTCCTCGCCCTCATCTACATCTGTCCGTTCCTCGTCCAGGTCGCGACGTCGTTCAAGACGGATGCCGCGGCCGCGGCCGATCCGATCTCGCTGACGCCGCAGCCCTTCACGTGGGCGGCCTACGAACGGCTGTTCCTGAACTCCGACTTCCCCGTGTGGTTCGGCAACTCCGTCGTGGTGACCGTGTTCGTCACCACGGGTCGGGTGTTCTTCAACTCGCTCGCCGGCTACGCGCTCGCCCGTCTGCAGTTCCGCGGACGCGGTCTCGTGTTCGCGGGGCTCGTCGCCGTCATGGCGGTCCCGACCGTCGTGCTGCTGATCCCGAAGTTCCTCGTCATCAACCAGCTCGGCATCTACGACTCGTACGCCGGCATGATCCTCCCGCTCCTCGTGGATGCCGCCGGTGTCTTCATCATGAAGAACTTCTTCGAGTCGATCCCGCCGTCCGTCGAGGAGCAGGCGCGCATCGACGGGGCCGGCACGTTCCGCATCTTCTGGTCGGTCGTGCTGCCGATGGCACGACCCGCTCTGATCACGATCGTGATCCTGTCGTTCCAGGGCTCCTGGAACGAGCTCAGCCACTTCGTCATCTCCACCCAGTCCCCCGAACTCACCACCCTGACCAAGGGCGTCGCCTCGCTCGCGAGCGGCCAGCTCAGTCAGGGCAGCCAATTCCCCCTCAAGCTCGCGGCCGCCGCCATCATGACGATCCCCGTCGCCGTGGTGTTCTTCATCTTCCAGCGCCGCATCATGAACGCCAGCGAAGGAGCCGTCAAAGAATGACCGCCGCCCCCACCACCTCACCGGCCGGGACGACCACCGAGACCACTCCCCTGCAACCGCTGCTCGACGACGCGGTGATCGTGCTGCGAGCCCCCACCCAGGTGTGGTCCGACACCATGGGTGACATGGGTGCCGCCCCCGTGCACGGGGTCTACCACGGCGACGTGCGGCACGTCCGCTCGCTCTCGCTGACGTGCGACGACTCCCCCGTCGAATGGATCTCGGCCGCCCCCGACGGCGCCTCGCGTCTCGTCCTCGGCGGTCTGCTCCGCGGGCTCGACGACACGACCCCCGACCCCAAGGTGCGTCTGCTCCGCGACCGCCGCGTCGCCGACGGACGGCTGAGCGAGACCTGGACCCTGCATTCGCGCGTCGACCGGCCGATCTCGACGGCACTGCACCTCGCGCTCTCGCCCGAGTTCGCCCAGCTGCACGAGGTCAAGTCCGGGCACGCGCACGCCCGCACCGCGGTCGTCGACATCGACGGAGACCGCGCCACGATCGACGCCGGCGCGCAGGGCCTCGAGCTCGTCGCTCCGGGGGGCCGCGTGGCATCCGGTCCCGAGGGGGTCGAGGCGCGCTGGCACGTGGACCTTCCCGCGTTCGGCACCGCCGAGGTGGCGTGGACGATCACCCTCCGCGACGACACCCTCGTCGTGGGTGCGGCGACCACGCCCGCCCTGTGGGACGCGGCGGCGGTCGCGGCGAGCTCGCCCGATCCTCGCCTCGGCCGCTGGGTGCGCACCGCCCTCGACGATCTCGACGCCCTCCGCCTCGTGCTGCCCGAGCACCCCGACGACGAGTTCTTCGCCGCCGGCGCCCCGTGGTTCTTCACCCTGTTCGGCCGCGATTCGATCTGGGCCGCGCGCCTCGCCCTCCCACTCGACCGCGAGATCGCGGCATCCACTCTCCGCGTGCTCGCGCGCCTGCAGGGCACCGACGACGACGCGCAGACGGCGCAGGAGCCCGGCAAGATTCTGCACGAGCTGCGGGCGTCCGCGCTCGAGATGCCCGGTGAGGGCATCGTGCTGCCCCCGAAGTACTACGGGAGCGTCGACTCGACACCGCTGTGGATCTGCCTGCTCGGCGACGCGTGGCGTGCGGGCATGCCCGAAGCCGAGGTGCGCGAACTGCTGCCGGCGCTGCGCGCCGCGCTCGGCTGGATCCGCGACCACGGCGACAGCGACGGCGACGGCTTCCTCGACTACATCGATCGCCTCGGCACCGGCCTGTCGAACCAGGGGTGGAAAGACTCCGGTGACTCGATCCAGTGGCGCGACGGTCGCCTCGCCGAGGGACCCATCGCCCTGTGCGAGGTGCAGGCCTATGCGTACGAGGCCGCTCTCGACGGCGCTGCGCTCCTCGAGGAGTTCGGGGAAGGACCGGATGCCGCCGACGCGGCGTTCTGGCGATCCTGGGCCGCTGACCTTAAGGCGCGCTTCGCCGAGGCGTACTGGGTCGAGACCCCCGAGGGGCGCTACCCGGCTGTCGCCCTCGACCGCGCGAAGCGTCCGGTGGACACGCTCACCAGCAACATCGGCCACCTGATCGGCACCGGCATCCTCGAGCCCGAAGAGGAAGAGCACGTCGCCGCGCTGCTGCTCGGCGAGAGCATGTCGACGGGGTACGGCATCCGGACCATGTCGACGAATGCCGCCGGCTACTGGCCGCTGTCGTACCACGGCGGCGGTGTATGGGTGCACGACACCGCGATCGCCGCCCATGGGATGCTGCGGGCCGGGCTCAGCGACGACGCCCGCGCGGTGGTCGAAGGGCTGCTGAATGCCGCGGAGGGCTTCGCCTACCGGGTTCCCGAGCTGCACGCGGGCGACCCGCGGAGCCACTCGTCGGTGCCGACCCCCTACCCCGCGGCCTGCCGCCCCCAGGCCTGGTCGGCCGCCGCCGCGGTGGTCTGCCTGACCGCGCTCGCGCCCCGCGCCTGACCCCGCGCCGCCTCCGCCCCTCTGGTCCGGGGCACGGCTCGGTTCGGGGCGCGCGATTCCGTTTGGGGCGCGACATTCCACGCCCCAAACGGAAAAACGCGCCCCAAACCCGGGGCCGGGCTCAGTCGACCTTCGCGACCGTTCCGCCCGTCAATCGCACGAGCTCGTCGAACGTCAGCGGGAACACCGTGTGCGGAGTGCCGCCGGCCGCCCAGATCTCGGGGAAGGCGGCCAGCGCCTCGTCGACGATCGTGGTGAGCGGAGCGGGGTGCCCCGTCGGGGCGACACCGCCGATCGGCTGACCCGTCGCCGCGAGAACCTGTTCGGGCGTCGCTCGGCGGATCGCCCCGCGCCCCAGACGCTCGGCGAGGCCTTTCGTATCGACCCGGTGCGCTCCGCTGGTCATCACGAGGAGGGGCTCGTCGTCGCTCCAGAACACGAGGCTGTTCGCGATCGCGCCCGCTTCGACGTCGAGGGCCGCAGCGGCCAGGGCCGCCGTGGATGCGGCATCCGGAAGGACGATGATCTTGCCCGCGATGCCCGCGGACTCCACCGAAGCGGCGACGAGACGGCTGCGAGTGGGGAGGGCGTCGGTCATGCCCGACAGCCTAGAGCCACGCGCGCCGCGGTCCGTGCGGCGGAGTTCTCCCCCGACACGCCCGCCGCGGCGCCTCCGAAACGGCGTGTCGCCCGCCATCTCCGCCTGACGGCACACCGACAGGCGCGCCGCCCTCGCGCCCGGAGCACGCGCGAGTCAGAATGGAGGACGGATGCCGCAAAGCCGCGGCACCCGGAAAGCGCCACCCACAAGGTGGCCGACGACAAGGATCGCGATGACCCACGCCCTGCCCCTGCCCGATTTCTCCCACGAGCGCGTGGAGGTGGTGACGGGAAGCCGCAGCGGCCTCTTCATCGCCGTCGCCCTGCACTCATCGGTGCTGGGCTCCGCTCTCGGCGGTGCCCGCCTGTGGACCTATCCCACCTGGAGCGACGCTCTCGGCGACGCTCTCCGCCTCTCGGCGGCGATGACGCTCAAGAACGCCTCCGCGGGCCTCGATGCCGGGGGCGGGAAGTCGGTGATCGGTCTGCCGCCGGGCACGGTGCTCGACCCCGACCGACGCCGCGCCGCGTTCCTCGATCTCGGTGACGCCGTCGAAAGCCTCGGCGGCCTGTACCGCACCGCCGAAGACGTCGGCTCGACCACCGACGACATGCTCGTGGTGAGCGAGCGGACCTCCCACGTCGTGGGCCTGCCCGAGGCGGGCGGCGGTTCCGGTGAGCCCGCCGGGCCGACGAGCCTCGGCGTGTACGCCTCGCTCATCGCCACCCTCGAGCGGAGTGCGGGCGTCCGCGACGTCGCCGGGCGCCGCATCACTGTGGCCGGACTCGGCCAGGTCGGCAGCCGACTCGCCGCCCGACTTGCCTCCGAGGGCGCCGTGCTCACGGTCACCGACGTGAATCCCGCCAAGCGCGCGCTCGCCGCTGAGCTCGGGGCAGCGTGGGTCGAGCCGCACGAGGCGCACCTGGTCGCCGCGGACGTCTTCGTCCCCGCCGGGATCGGCGGCGTGCTGACCGACGAGGTCATCGACGCGCTGGACGCCCGCGCGGTCTGCGGACCCGCCAACAACCCGCTCGCGGACCGATCCGGGGCCGACCGGCTGGCGCAGCGCGGCATCCTGTACGCGCCCGACTTCGTCGTGAACGCCGGCGGGGTCATCTACCTCGACCTCGAGGCCAAGCAGCGCGGAACCCGCGACGAGATCATGGCGCGCGTGGCGGGTATCGGCGACACGCTTCGCCGGATCTTCGATGAAGCCGAGTCGCGCGGGGTCACGCCGCTTGCGGCCGCCGAGGGCGTCGCCGCGGAGCGCCTGCGCGAAGGCGCCCGTTCGGACGCTCTGGTCTGAACACGAAGAATCCGGATGCCGCGCTCTCGCGGCATCCGGATTCTTTTCGGTCAGTGTGCGGCGTCGTACGCCGAGAGAACAGCGGAGGAAATGCGACCGCGCGGATTGATCGAGTGCCCGTTCTTCTCCGCCCAGGCACGCACATCCGCGAGGTCTCGAGAAGAAGGAACACGGCCGCGCGACGCGCGATGTGCGGCATGGTTCGATGAGCCGATCGAGCGCGCCGCCGTCGTGAACGGTTCGAATGCCTCCCGCAGCTTCGCGGCATTCTTTTCGGAGAGATCGATCTCGTAGGCGCGACCCTCGAGAGAGAATGTGATCGTCGATCCGCTTTCGAGGACGGAACCGTCGAGATCGTCGATCAACTGCGTGATGTGCTTCTTGGCCATGCCGCGATCATAAGACCGGCGATATGGCGTCACGGGGCGAAAGAATGGTAATTCACCCCTCGACTAACCCGCCGATCGGAACACCGTTCCTCACCCCTCAGAGCGAGAAGCACCGCCCTCAATCGCACCGATCCGGCGATCCTCATCGTGCGTGAGTTCGTTCGAGAGGAATTCGGGGTCGGTGGGCAGGTGAAGCGCGAATCGCGCATACGCGGATACCCGCAGAACCGCCTCACGGACGGAGATCTCCAGAACGTGGCCGCCGAGCGCACGGTCCTCGCTGAGGAAATGCAGGTGAAGACCCGCGACGGTGATGCCCTGATAGAGGCCCGGCATCCAGAACCCCACGACCGTTCCGCGCACGTCGTGGGATACCGTCTCGATCTGCTCCGCGGTGACCTCGGCGAGACGTCGGAACGGCGGTTGTTCGCGCGGCGTGAGGCGCGTGCGAACCCGCGCCACGACGCCGTCCAGGCGGATCGCGTGGAACAGGTTCCGACTGACGAGGACGCCGTCGATCTCCGCCGCCAGAGCCGGTCCGTCGAGGTCGCGGACGGTGCGGGAGAGCGGTTCCCCGAAAGAGCACATGTCGAGGAACGGCATGGTCTCGTCGTCACTCATTCGACGGGGAGGCCCGTCCGTGGTGCACGCGAAGAATTCACCATCGAGCACGATGACTTCGCCGCCGAATCGCTCACAGCATCCGATGCCGGTATCACCGAGGGCGCGCGCGTCGTCCACGGTGATACCGGTGGAATACAACCCACCCAGAAGGGCGTCGAGAGCGGCGAATTGCGTGACGACACCCGGGTCGATCACTGCTGCGGGGCGAATGTCCCCCGCCACGATCAGGACTGAGCGGCCGAATACGCTTCGAGCACCGCGGCGGGAACGCGACCGCGATCGCTCACCGTGTGCCCGTTCGCCCGCGCCCACTCGCGCACCGCGCCGAGATCCAGGTCGTTGTCGCGGCGTGCGGCACGAGGGCGACGCGACGTGGTCGTCGTCCGCGACACCGAGCGCGCGGCATCGACGAAAGGAGCGATGGCGTTGTAGAACTTATCCGCATTGCGGTTCGACAAGTCGATTTCGTAGGCACGGCCTTCAACGGAGAAGGTGATCTGCTTTCCTTCTCCCTCTTCGAGGACGGAGCCGTCGAGATCGTCAACAAGGTGAGTGATGTGCTTGATTGCCATGATGCATAAAACGCTACACCTTTTACGCAATTGACAGCGACATTCGAGAATGTGATACACCCTCTCGCGCGCGTTCAGGGGGCGATAGGCACGAGCGACGAGAAGCGCTATCCTCCCCCGTGGCGTCCGCACGGAGAGCGCCCGTTAGGAGAGTTGCGCGTGAGCCTATTCCGCACGAAGTCGGTCGAGCAGTCGATCGCCGACACCGACGCGCCGGAGTTCCGGCTGAAGAAGTCCCTCAGCGCCGTCGACTTGACCGTCTTCGGCGTCGGCGTGGTCATCGGCGCCGGTATCTTCACCCTCACCGGGCGCGCGGCCCACGACGTCGCCGGTCCCGCCGTCGTGATCAGCTTCGTCATCGCGGCGATCGCCTGCGGCCTCGCGGCGATGTGCTACGCCGAGTTCGCGTCCACGGTGCCCGTCTCGGGCTCGGCCTACACGTTCTCGTACGCCTCGCTGGGCGAGCTCTTCGCCTGGATCATCGGGTGGGACCTCATCCTCGAGATGTTCCTCGGCGCGAGCGTCGTCGCGCAGGGGTGGAGCGCCTACCTCTCGGCTTTCCTGCAGCAGCTCGGCGTCGCCCTGCCCGCGGCCATCAGCTCGGGAGGCGTCGTCGACATCCCGGCCATTCTCCTGGTGCTCGTCTTGGGTGGCCTGATGACGATCGGCATCAAGGAATCGCTACGGGTGAATCTCGTCCTCGTCGCGGTGAAGTTGTTCATCGTGCTGTTCGTCATCATCGCGGGCATCATGTTCATCGCCCCGGCGAACTACGACCCGTTCATCCCGGCATCCGTCCCCACCGAGTCGACCTCGGGCCTGACGCAGCCTCTGCTGCAATTCCTCTCCGGATTGCAACCGGCGACGTTCGGCGTCGGCGGCATCCTCGCGGGTGCGGCGCTGGTCTTCTTCGCCTACATCGGCTTCGACGTGGTCGCGACGACCGCCGAAGAGACGAAGAAGCCGCAGCGCGACCTGCCGATCGGCATCATCGCCTCGCTCGTCATCTGCACGATCCTGTACTGCGCGGTCGCCATCGTCGTGACGGGAATGGTCCCCTACGACCAGCTCAACCCGAAGGCCGCGCTGGCCGAGGCCTTCGCCTTCCACGGCCAGACCTGGATGGCCACCGTCATCGCGGCGGGCGCCGTCGCGGGCCTCACCACCGTTGTGCTCACGCTGCTCATCGGCGCCACGCGCATCATCTTCGCCATGTCGCGCGACCGACTGCTGCCGGGCGCTCTGGCGAAGGTCCACCCCCGCTTCCGCACCCCGTGGGTCATCTCGATCATCGTCACCGCGGTGGTGGCGATCGTGGCCGGCCTCACGCCGGTCGGCATCCTCGAAGAGATGGTCAACATCGGCACCCTCTCGGCCTTCGTGCTCGTCTCGATCGGCGTGGTGGTGCTGCGCCGGACGCGGCCCGATCTCAAGCGCGGATTCCGCGTCCCCCTGAGCCCGGTGCTTCCGATCCTGTCGGCGGCGATCTGCACCTACCTGATGCTCAACCTGTCGGTCGAGACGTGGTTGCGCTTCCTCATCTGGCGTGGCGATCGGGTTCGCGATCTACTTCGCGTACTCGCGCCGGCACGCGCGCGTCGGCATGCAGGACGTGACGCCTCAGGTCATCGCGCGGCCGAAGGACTGATCGATTCCGGATGCCAGGGCCCCGGCGGATGCGACTCCGCCGGAGCCCTGGCATCCGTCGGTGTCTGCGGGCCCCATCACGAAGAGCTATCCGCGATACGTGCGCGATATGTCCTTCCCCCTAGGGTGAGAAGCGTCTGTCACCGACGATCACCACTCCGGGGGGTTTCATGGGGATCGCACGCACGTGGGTCTTTCCGATTCTGCGTCTGCTTCTGGTCGCGCTCGTCGCGGCCGCTCTGATCAAACTGGCGTTCTTCCCTGACCGACCAGCGGACACCTTTCCGGCGGAACCCACGGGCGCGATCGTCGAGCCGCGCGTCGCGGCCACCCTGGGGACCATCACGAACGATGTCGTCGTCGCCGCAACCGTGGCCGCCGACCCGGCCGTGCCGGTGAAGTCCACCGCCGGCGGCGTGGTGAACAAGATCTTCATCACCCAGGGGTCGGGTGTGAACCAGGGCGACGTGATCTTCAACGTCAAAGTCACGATCGAACGAGATCCGGCCGACAGCGTGGATGCCGAGGGCAAGCCCAAGCCCGCGATTTTCCGTTACGAAGACGTCACCGCCCCGGCAGGCGGCACGCTCAGCTCGCTCGCCGTCATCGAGGGCCAGGAGGTCACCGTCGGGATGGCGGCGGGGAACGTCGCGCCCCCGAGCTTCTCGGTGACGGGCACGCTCGAAGCGGCGCAGCAGTACCGCCTCCTCAACCGTCCGACCGAGGCATCCGTCGCCATCACCGGCGGACCCGCACCCTTCACGTGCACGAACCTGCGCCTGGTCACGCCTCTCGCGGGAAGCTCCGGTGACGGGGAGTCGACGGGCGGTAGCGGCACTTCCTCCTCGGCGGGCGGCTCCGGCACGACCGTGACGTGCGCCGTCCCGAGCGAGGTCACCGTGTTCGCGGGCCTCGCCGCCGAGATGACCATCGCCGGCGGCAAGGCCGAGAACGTGCTCGTCGTCCCGACCACCGCCGTCCGGGGCGCCGCCCAGAGCGGCACGGTCTGGGTGTCGACGGCCGACGGCGCGACCGAGGAGCGCCCCGTCGCCCTCGGCCTGACGGACGGGACCCAGGTCGAGATCACGCAGGGATTGACCGAGGGCGAAGAGGTGCTCGAGTTCGCTCCCGGGGCGATGGCGGGATCGGGTGCGGGAGACAACTGCACCACGTACCCCGACGGCACGATGTTCTGCGAGTCGGTACCGGCGTCGTGAGCCTCCTCCGACTCGAAGACGTCACCCGCACGGTCATCCCCCCGGATCAACCCGCCCTCACGATCCTCTCCGGGGTGAACCTCACCATCGAGCCGGGCGACCACGTGTCGATCGTCGGCCGTTCCGGCTCGGGGAAGTCCACTCTGCTGAACCTGCTCGGTCTGCTCGACCTTCCGACCAGCGGCGTGATCAGCTTCGACGACCGCCCGGTGAAGAGCTACTCGAGCGCCCGACGCGATCGACTGCGCGGCGCGTCGATCGGCTTCGTCTTCCAGCAGTTCAACCTCCTCGCGGGACGCACGGCACTCGAGAACGTCACGATGCCGTTGCTCTACTCGTCGGGACGGACGTTCTGGCAGCGCAAACGGATCGCGGCCGAGATGCTCGAGCTGGTCGGTCTCGGGCACCGGCTGAACAGCATGCCCGACCGCCTGTCCGGCGGAGAGCAGCAGCGCGTCGCGATCGCCCGTTCCCTCGTACGCGGGCCGCGCCTGATCCTCGCCGACGAGCCCACGGGTGCCCTCGACCTCGACACCGGCCAGAGCGTCATGGAGCTGATCGACGACGTCGCCGAGCGCACCGGCGCGGCGCAGGTCGTCATCACGCACGACCCGATGATCGCTCGGCGCGCGCGCCGGCACTTCCGCCTGGATCGCGGCATCCTGACGCCCGTCGATGATCCCGCCTTCGAGCCGCTCACGCGCCGCGAGATCCGCGAGATGGCGCCGGTCGAGCCGAGCGGTGAGGCGGCGGAGGACGACGCCGACATGCTCGACCTGTTCGCCGATGATCGGAAGGACGTCTGATGCGCGGGCTCACCGGCTTCGTCGGCGCTCTGCTCGAGGCCTGGCAGGAGGTACGCGTGCACCGCACGCGCGTGCTCCTTTCGCTCATCGGCGTCGCCGTGGCCGTGTGCTCGCTGACCACGGTGGTCGCCCTCGGCGCGATCGTGCAGCAGGCGAACCAGGAGCTCAGCGAACGTCAGGGCGGCAGGCCCGCCACCCTCTACGTCTCGGCGTTCCGTCTGGACGGGGCGATCGACCCGGCGGACATGGATGCCGCGTGGAGCAAGGTCCTCGAGCGCTATGAGATCTCCTACGCGTCGCGTGTGCAGAACACCGTCCAGATGGTCCCGTTCGCGACGGGCGCGGTCCAGGTCGGAACGCAGGCCGTCGACCAGCCTTTCGGAGAGATGCACCGCGTCCAACTCACCGAGGGCTCGTGGTTCTCGCCGACCGACGAGCAACAGCTCGCGCCGCGGATCATCGTGAACGAGGTCTTCTGGGACCGCATGGGCCGGCCACCGCTCGAAAGCCACCCCGTGGTGGCCCTCGGCGGCGACGGCGTCCCGGGCGCGGCATCCGGAATCCCCGCCGGAGGCACGCTCGCGGTGGTCGTCGGAGTGACTCCCGCCAGCACGTGGGAGACCGAGCCGACGATGATCATGCTCGCGCGGCACGCGGAGGCGATGCAGAAGGCCGCCACCGGTGAACGCGGGTCGGCCGCCGCGGCCGCGGACCCGTACGGCGGCGGCGGAGCACCGCAGAGCCAGTACGAGATGTGGGTGCCGCCCGAGCTCGCGGATGCCCTCACGGCGGCCGTCACGCGCGACCTGCAGGCGGCCCTCGGCGACGGCACCGAGGTGAACGTGTCGCGGCAGGACTGGGCGCAATACGGCAACGACCCGTTCCTGGTGACGAAGCTCGTGGTGATCGGGATCGCGGTGCTCGTCCTCCTGCTCGGCGCGCTGGGCCTGGTCAACATCGCCCTGGTCACGGTCAAGCAGCGGGTGCGCGAGATCGGTATCCGACGCAGCTTCGGAGCGACGGCGGGTCGGGTCTTCTTCGCCGTGATGATGGAGAGCGTGGTCGCCACGGTCGTCGCGGGCGCCCTCGGCGTGGTGGCGGCGATCCTGATCGTGCAGTCACCGGCGATGCGCGACCTCGTCGGTCAGGGCATGGTCAGTGACTTCCCGCCCTTCCCCGTGGATGCCGCGATCGTCGGTCTCGTCGCGGCCACCGCGGTGGGGGCGTTGGCGGGCCTGCTGCCGGCCCTCGTCGCGGTGCGGGTCAAGGTGATCGACGCGATCCGCTACTGACGTCCGCGCCGGAGCCTCGCGGCGCGGCGGAGCGCCCGATAGGTTCGGAACGTGACCGACTCCTCGAGCGCCGTGCCGCCGCCCTCCGCCCTGCCCGACGGGGTCGCTCCCCCGACGCCCACCGATTCGCTCCCCGCGATGGACATCACGGGCCTCGTGAAGCGGTTCGGCGAGAAGGTCGCCGTCGCCGGTCTCGACCTCCGCGTCCCCGCGGGGTCGTTCTACGGCCTGGTCGGTCCGAACGGCGCCGGGAAGACGACGACGCTGTCGATGGCGACGGGACTGCTGCGCCCCGACGCCGGAACGGTTCACATCCACGGCGTCGACGTGTGGGCGCAGCCGGTCGAAGCCAAGAAGCTGATCGGCAACCTCGCCGACGGGGTGCGGCTCTTCGACCGCCTCACCGGCGAACAGCTCGTGACCTACACGGGCATGATGTTCGGCCTCACGCGCGACGAGGTCGCCACGCGCACGGCCGACCTCCTGCGCATCATGGACCTGACCGAGGCCGCCGGTACTCCCGTCGTCGACTACTCCGCGGGCATGACCAAGAAGGTGGCCCTCGCCTGCGCTCTCGTGCACGCACCGCGCCTGCTGGTGCTCGACGAGCCCTTCGAGTCGGTGGACCCCGTGTCGGCCGCCAACATCGAGGACATCCTCCGCGGCTACACCGCCTCGGGAGGCACGGTCATCGTCTCGAGTCACTCGATGGACCTCGTGCAGCGCATGTGCGACCACGTCGCCGTCATCGCTCAGGGCCGGCTGCTGGCATCCGGAACCGTCGACGAGGTGCGCGCCGGGAAGACGCTTCAGGACCGGTTCGTCGAGCTCGTCGGCGGCCGCCACCACGCGGAGGGGCCGCAGTGGTTGCGACAGTCCTGAAGATCCGTTTCCGCGTCCTCGGCAACACCCTCGCGCGCAGCCCGATGCAGTTGGTCGGGTTCATCTTCGGCGTGCTCGGCGCGCTCTGGATGCTGCTGTTCGCGGCGGTCGGGTTGTTCTTCGTCGGCACGCTCGACTTCGACACGGCCCGAGCGGCCGTCACGGGAGCGGGGGCCGTGCTGATCCTCGGGTGGGTCGTCGGTCCGATCTTCGCGACCGGCGTCGACACGACGCTGGATCCCGCGAAGCTCGCCCCCTTCCCGATGACCACCACGCAGATGATGATCGCGATCACCGCGGGCGGGCTCACCGGCGTCGGTGGCCTCGCGACCGTCGTCGCGAGTCTGCTCACCTTCCTCGTGTGGGTGCATGAGCCGGTCGCCGCGATCGCCGCGATCGTGTGCGTCCCGATCGGCGTGCTGATCTGCGTCGTCGCCTCGCGCGCCGTGACGGCGCTGGCATCCGGAATCGGCGGCGGACGGCGCACCAAGGAGCTGATCGGCCTCGTCGCTTTCGCGCTGGTGATCTTCGCGAGCCCGATCCTCATCGGCATCCTGAACGCGGTGCAGTCCGCCACCGCGCAGGGCCTGCAGCTGCAGTCCCTCGTGGGCGCGATCTCCTGGACGCCGATCGGCGCCGCCTGGGCCGTGCCGGGAGACCTCGCGACCGGCTCGTGGCTGACCGCGATCCTGAAGTTCGTGATCGCCGTCGCGACTCTGGCCGTGCTGTGGGTGCTGTGGTTCCGCAACCTGTCGGCGTCCGTCATCGCCCCGCCCGCGCGGTCGACGACGAAGCGCAAGACCGGCTCGCTCGGCTGGTTCGGCATCATGCCGTCGAACCCGGTCGGCGCGACCTGGGCCCGCTCGCTCACGTCCTGGACCCGCGATCTGCGCTACATCCGGCAGCTGCTGCTCATCCCGTTCGCGCCGATCCTCGTGCTCATCTACTCGCAGTGGGACGTCAGCGGACCGTTCTTCGCCCTCTCGGGCCTGCTGGTCGGGTTCTTCGCGGGGGTGCTCCCCTACTCCGACATCTCGTACGACGGCACGGCTTTCGCGACCGTCATGCAGACCGGGATCCGCGGCCGCGCGGATCGACTCGGGCGCACGCTGGGCACCGCAAGCGTCGCTGTTCCGCTCGTCGTCGCCGCCGACATCGTCACTCTCGCGATCTCGGGGCGGTGGGATCTCCTGCCGCCGGTGCTCGGCGCCTCGCTCGGCTTGACGCTCATCGGCTTCGGCATCAGCGCGGTGAGCTCGGCGTTCCTCGTCGTCCCGACCCCTGCGCCCGGTGATTCGCCGTTCAAGCGGGTGCCGGGCTCGTCGTTCTCGATGTTCCTGACGTTCTTCCTGTGCTGGGCCCTCGTCGCGGTCATCGGGCTGCCGACGGTGATCCCCGCCATGATCGCCACGTTCGCCGGGTCGAGTCTCGCGGGGTGGATCGGGTTCGTCGTCGGGCCGGTGCTCGGCGTCGCGGTGCTGGCGGCCGGCGTCGTGCTCGGCGGCAAGCGCTTCGATGTCAACGCGCCGGGCCTGCTCGCGCAGTTGCGGTCGTTCCAGGGGGCGTAGAGGGGCGGATGCCGTTCGCCCGGCGCCGGGTCGGGGCCGGGCGATCTCAGTGCCGACGTCAGGCCGACGAGGGGCCGGCTCCGCGAAGGGCCTGATCGACGACGCGCTCGCAGTAGCTCTCGGCGGCGAGCGGGTCGTCGAACGGAGACGGCGCGAAGCCCATCAGGGTTCCCACCAGCGCCGAACCCGTGATCGCCTGCAGCAGCACGTCGGCGTCGCATCGATCCGACAGTTCGCCTCGCTCAATGGCCGCCTGCACCAGGCCGCGATTGCCGACGTGGATGACCGTACGCAGTCGTTCGAAGTACTGGTCGAAGACGGCGGGCTGCGAGGCGCGTTCAGCGCTCACGCGCAGGACGAAACTGCCCTGGTCGGAAAACATGAGTCGCAGCACCGAGAGAGCGATCTCGCGAAGGTGACCGCGGATGTCCGTCCCGTCCGTCTGGGCGGGCTCGAGCACGTGCGAACGCAGAGCTTCGTCCAGCAGCTCGTCCGCCGAGGACCATCGGCGGTAGATCGCGGGTTTACCGACGCCTGACTCGCGGGCGACGGCGTCGAACGTGAGACCCGCTCGACCCGATGCGGCATAGACGCGCTGCGCCGCCATCAACACCCTCGCGTTGATCTCGGGGTCACGAGGGCGGCCGGTTCGCTGTCGAGTCTCCGCCACGCGGTCCACGATACCGACGGCGATCCCGGGGACGGGCCGACCGTTGCATGGACGAGGGGATGGGTCTAACGTCACTTACGTACGATATCCGTACGTAAGTGACGAAGGAGTCCCAGATGACCACCACCCTCCCGCCGGCAGGCTCAGCGAACGCACCGTTCGTCCTCACCGAGGAGCTTCTGTGGGGCGACATCGCGAGATGGCGACGGTTCGGCGACGTCGTGCCGGCGGCCCACTCTCTCGCGCTCGACGGATCCGTGGACTATGGGCTGTTCGGCCCGGGGTCGGTCACGTGGAAGGTGGTTCTGCATCCCGCGATCATCGTGTTCGAGAGTCCCGCCCAAGCCGTCCTGCAGTTCCTCTACAAGCCCATCACCGCGGGGATCCGAGACGCGGACCCCATCTCCCGGCGCGCGCGCTCCGGCAAGTTCACCTGGTTCGACTTCTTCGAGCGGTTCCAGCGCAATTCGGGGATGCACGCACCGATGTGGCTGGGCGACACCGAGACCGCGACGCGGATGGCGACCCACCTGCACCGTATCCACGGCCACGTGCAGGGTCCGGTGATCGATCCCGACGACGCGTCGCTCGGCGGGTATGCCGCAGCCGAACCCCGCGACGCCATGTGGGCCGCGATCACGGAGATGCACGCGATGCTCCTCGCGTACGAAAGTCTCGCCTGGCACGGAGACGAACCGCCGCGCCCGCTCTCACCGGAAGAGCGTGACCAGTACGTCGCCGAGATGGCGCCGTACCTCCGGCTCGTGGGCGCCGAGGAGTCGGAGATCCCGCACAGCATGGCCGACCTCGACGCGCTCTACGAGAAGTACTCGCCCTACTTCGGCCACCGCGAGAGCGTTTTCCGTGATCTCGAAACGGGCGTCGACATGATGCTGCAGTACCGTCAGGTGGCGGAAACGAACTGGCATCCGAGCCACGCACTCGCCACGGACGTCCTCGCCGAGACCTACAACGACTGGCACGACGTCATGCCGGCCATCCTCCCCGAGAAACTGCAGCTGGCGGCCGGCCGGACGCGCGAGCAGGTCGACGCCTCCGGCGACGCGATCCGCGCGCGTGAAGGCGACATCCGCGCCATCCAGAGCCCGGACAGCGAGGCCCGCATCATGAAGCTGCTCTGGGGCCCGGACGGTGTGGATCTGATCACCAGCGCGCGTCGCCTGGAAGAGGAGTTCCGCGCGAAGGCGTGACCATCGTGCGCACCGGCATCCGCGGCTGCGCCAGCTGACCGGACGGGGGCGGCGGACGTCACGACACGACGGCCGTCGCCCCGACGCCTGCTCAGGTCGCGCGAGTCACGCCCAGAGCGGGCAGGATGACGTCGTCGATGACCGAGATCACGTACTCCGGGGTGATCGGCGTGCGTTGCATGAGAGTGCGATAGCAGATCATCGCCGAGCCGACGGAGGCGATCATGTCGACGTCCCGGTCGGCCGGGACCTCGCCGCGCTCGATCGCGCGACGGATGAGCATCTTGTTGAGCTCCAGACGAGGCGCGACGAGCGCCGTCTGCGCCGCATCGGCGAGCTCGGGCGAGCGCGAGAGCATCGACACGATGCCCGCCATGACCTGGAGCTTCTTCTCCCCCTCCTCGATCGAGAGCGGCTTGACCATCGCGACGAGATCTCCGCGGAGCGTTCCCGTGTCGGGCACGTCGCGCGCACGGAGATCATCGCGCTTCATGCACGCCACGGCGTCGAGGACGAGCTCCTCCTTGGACGCCCAGCGACGATAGACGGTGGCCTTCCCCGCTCGCGCGCGGGCGGCGACCATGTCGATGGTCATTCCGTCGTACCCCGCCTCGGCGAGGACGTCGAGCGCGGCGTCGAGGATCTCGGCATCCCGTGATCGATCGCGCTTGCGCCCCGGTCCGGACTGCTCGTCGGCAGTGTCGACGGCTTCTGCGTCGATGAGATCCAGCGGCGTCATCGCAGCCGACCCCCTTCTTCGTCTCTTCCGGCGATCCCGCCGAGCCCTCAGTCTAAGCGGACCGGATGAATTTCGGAACTGGCTGTTTCCGGAACTGCTCAGTTCCGTATATGGTGTCGCCCATGACCTCCTCCTCGACCTCGGTGCCGCCCTCGCGCCGCCGTTGGCTGACGCTCGTCATCGTCGGCCTCGCCCAGCTCATGGTCGTCCTCGACGCGACCATCGTGAACATCGCGCTGCCCGCCGCCCAAGCCGATCTCGAATTCTCGAACGGCGATCGGCAGTGGGTCATAACGGCCTACTCGCTCGCCTTCGGCAGCCTGCTGCTGCTCGGTGGCCGGCTCTCCGACCTGATCGGGCGCAAGCTCACCTTCGTCGTCGGCCTCATCGGTTTCGCGGTGGCGTCGGCGTGGGCCGGAGCGGCACCCGACTTCGCCACGCTGGTCGCCGCCCGGGCTCTTCAAGGGGCCTTCGGGGCACTGCTGGCCCCGACCGCGCTGGCTGTCCTCACGACGACATTCACCGTGCCGAAGGAGCGCGCCCGCGCGTTCGGCGTGTTCGGGGCGATCGCCGGCGCCGGCGGTGCCGTCGGTCTCCTGCTCGGCGGCGTGCTGACCGAGAAGCTCGACTGGCGCTGGAACCTCTACATCAACGTCGTCATCGCCGCCGTGGCGGTGATCGGCGTGCTGGTCTTCGTCCCGCGCATCGAGCGTCACGGGCCGCGACCGCGGCTCGACGTGCCCGGCACGCTGCTCGTCTCGGCCTGCCTGTTCGGGGTCGTGTTCGGCTTCGCGAACGCCGAGACCGACGGGTGGGAGTCTCCCCTGGCCTGGGGCACTCTGATCGCCGCCGCCGTCCTGCTGGGAGGATTCGTCGCGTGGCAGAGCCGGGCCGCTCATCCCCTCCTGCCGCTGCAGGTGCTGCGCGATCGCAACCGGGCGGCGGCCTACATCTCGATCCTGGTGGCCGGTGCGGGGATGTTCGGCATCTTTCTCTTCGTCACCTACTTCCTGCAGGTGTCGCTCGCGTTCAGCCCGATCCAGACCGGTCTCGCGTTCCTGCCCATGATCATGATGCTCGTTCTCGCCGCCCAGCTGTCGACCAACATCTTCCTGCCCCGCTTCGGGCCGAAGATCATGGTGACGATCGGGATGACGCTCGGGGTGCTCGGCATGCTCCTCCTCACGCGGCTCGACCTGGACAGCTCGTATGTCGCGAACGTGCTACCGGCGCTCGTCGTCATGGGGACCGCGATGGGCACGATCATGCCCGGTTCCATGCAGACCGCCACGCTCGGGGTCGACCGGCACTTCGCGGGCGTCGCGTCGGCACTCGTGAACACGAGCCAGCAGGTCGGCGGCTCGATGGGCACGGCGATGTTGAACACGATCGCCGCCGCCGCCGCGACCGACTACATCGCCGCCCACGCACCTGCCTCGCCCGAGGTCATCGCAAGTGCGGCGGTGGCCAGTTACTCCACCGTGTACTGGTGGGCCACAGGGATCTTCGCCGTCGGCGCCGTCGTGGCGGGACTGCTGTTCCGCACCCGCTCAGAGACGGCGGCGTTGCTCGCGGAGCGCCCGACCCCGACCGATGGAGCCGCCGAGCCCGTCGTGGCGCACTGACTCCCCGCAGGCACGCAACGCCCCACACGGCGGGCCCGCACCCTCTCGGGGGCGGGCCCGCCGCTCTCAGCTGACGAACTCTTCGACCCGTGCCACGAAGCGCTGCGGGTCCACGAGGTGCGGGTAGTGGGTGGGCGGCTGCCATACCTCGTGCACGGTGTGCGGGATCTCCTGCTGCAGCCACGCCGCGTACTCGGGACCCGCATCGAGCCCGGTGATGACGAGGTACCGAACGTCGGCGGGGATCGCGGTCAGACTGCTCACGAGTTCCGAAAGCTTCTCGGGTGAGTCTTCGAGCAGCGGCCGCCACATCCCGAGAACCACGTCCTGCTTCGGAGACCGGATGCCATCGACCCGCGCCATCTCATCGGCATCCAGGCCGCCCGCCATCTGCGCGAACATCCCGTGGATGAACAGCGGGAAGTCCGCGCCGCGCAGCATTCCCTCCGCCTGCTGCACCTGCCCCTGCATCCCCGCGAGCTGCAGGGGCTGGTCGACGTTGACCACCGCGCGGGCGGGGAAGAGCGCCCCGTAGGCCGTCGCCACGATGCCCCCCATCGAGTGCCCGACGACCACCGGCGGCTCCGCGGGGACGGCGTCGCTCTCGGCGAGCTGCACGAGCGTCTCGTGCACGTCGGCCGCGAGCGTCGGGATGTCGTACGGCTCCTCAGCCGCCGACGCACCGTGCCCCCGCATGTCGACCCGGACCACCGTGAAGCTCCGCGTCAGATCGACCGGATCCCAGCTGCGCCGATCCTCGGTGATGCCGTGCAGGAGGACCAGCAGCGGGCCGGAACCCGACACGTCGTGGGCGAGGATCATGGCTTCTCCCTCGGAGGGTGAGCGGGCTTTTCCCGAGCATATCCGGGTCTTCCCGCGGCGAACGTGGCCGGTCTATCGTGAGGGCAAATACCCAGAGAGAAGGATGCCTCGATGTCGACCTCCCTCGTTGTCTACGTCTCGTTCGCCGGTGCCGCCCGCGAGGCGATGACCTTCTACCAGTCGGTGTTTGGCGGCGAGCTGTCGATTCACACGTTCTCCGACTTCGGCATCCCCGACGCTCCGGCCGACGGAGTCATGCACTCCGAGCTCTCGGCCGACGGCTTCACGATCATGGGCGCCGACGGCTTCGAGGAACCCGCCGAGGGATGGGGCAAGAGCCGCGTGCACGCCGCTTTCATGAGCGACGAGACGGACCGTGTCCGGGGCTTTTACGACCGCTTCGTCGAGCGCGGCGCCCAGGTCACCCAGCCGCTCGAGAAGCAGGTCTGGGGCGACCTCTACGGCGAGATCATCGACCCGTGGGGCGTGGCGTGGATGTTCAACATCGCGGCGCCGGGTGGGTGGGCGGAAGGCAACAGAGCCTGAGACACGAAGGCCGGCAGCCGCGTTCCTCGCAACGAGAAAGACCCCCGCCGGAGCGGGGTTCTTCTTGGCTATCTGGTGGACCTGAGGGGATTCGAACCCCTGACCTCCTCGATGCGAACGAGGCGCGCTACCAACTGCGCCACAGGCCCGGACAACTCCACAACACTATCACGCCGCGAGCCCGACGCCCGCGCGGAGCCGACCGCCCGGGCGCGTCATGCCGAGGGCGGCATGCGGCCTGTCACTGACCCGACGCGCGACGCTCGAGCAGTCGGCGAACGTGGTCCTCGATCTCGGTGTCGTCGACGTATCCCATCGCCGCGTACGGCGAGGGAGCAGCCGCCGGACGCGCGGTCTCGATCGGGGTCGGAGCCTGGGCAGCGGCGATCTCGCGGGCGGCCTCTTCGCGGGCGGCGGCACGCAGGGCCTCGCGGGCGAGCTGTTCGTCGACGACAGCCGCAGCGCGCGAGCCGGCCGAGGCGACGAGCGGCCGCGGGAGCTCGCGCGGCGTCCAGGTCTGACGCGGAGCAGGAGCCGCCGGAGCGAAGTCCTGCACCACCGCTGCCACGCGCTCCTCGGCGACGACCGCCGGGCGAGCGACGCCGCGAGAGGCCACGACCGCGAGACGACGGAGAAGGAGAACGGATGCCACGACCCCGGTCGAACCCGCGATGAGGAGAACAGGTCCCCCACCGGCGACGGCCATCACGGTTCCGGCAACGGCCGCGATCACGCCCGCGAGCGCGAAGACGGAGGTGCCGAGACGGAAGCGGCGACGAGCCTTGGCACGACGCGCTTCGGGGTGGGCAACCGCCGCGGCGCGCTCGGCGCGGGCCCGCTCGATGGCCACCTCGCGTTCGGCACGGGCCTTCTCGAGAGCCGCGGCGCGCTCGGCACGAGCGACGTGCACGGCGGCGGCGCGTTCCGCCCGCGCGAGTTCGAGGGCGGCAGCGCGCTGCTCTTTCACGAGATCACGGTCGCGGGCGTTCTCGAGGCGGGCGACCTCGAGTCGGGCCTTCGCCTCGGCGAGCTCGATCTCGGCCTTCTTGGCCTGCACCTGACGCGCGATCTTCTGCTGCTGGTGCGCCGTCCGCGCGGTGAGCTCGAGGTGGACCTCACGGGGCGTCTCCGCCGTCTCGGCGAGTACGCGGAGCGCCTGGTTGAGGCGGACGGCGTTGCGCTCGGCCGAGGTGAACCGGTGTCGGCTCTGCCATGACGGCAGAAGATAGACGAGCCACAGCGCGACCGCGACGAAGACGATCACCCCGCCACCGAGAACCTGTCCACCCATGTGAACACGGTAGGTCACGGGACGGTCACAGCTCGGCATCCCCGCGCGTGTCGTCGCTGACCGCGCGATCTCCCCTGACCAGCCCAGACTGCATCCAGCTGACATCTCCATTGCAGCCTGCAGTGGGAATGTCAGCGCGATGCAGTCTCGCCACGCGGGCGCGGGCGCGAGTGGTCGGGAGCGACCGAAAGACTAGAGCCGGTCGGCGGGCGGGACGCGAGCGGCGTCCGGCGGCACCTGGCCGCGCTCGTAGCGGTCGAGCACGCCGTGCGGGACCTCCTCGCGCACGAGAGCGAAGGCGTAGTGGTCACGCCAGTCACCGTCGATGTGGATGTATCGACGGCGCAGCCCCTCGTACCGGAAGCCGAGCTTCTCGACGACCCGCAAGCTCGCGTGATTCTCGGGACGGATGCAGATCTCGACGCGGTGCAGGTTCAGCGAGGTGAAGCAGATGTCAGTGGCCATCGCGACGCTGATCGTGGTGATGTTGCGCCCCGCATAGGCCTCGGCCACCCAGTACCCGATGGTCGCCGAGGCGAGCGAGCCCCGCGAGACGCCCCACACGTTCAGCTGACCGGCGACCTCGTCGTCCCACTCCATGACGAAGGGAACGCCGACGCCGTCGCGGTACTGCTGCAGGAGACGCCGGATTCCGAGGCGCATGTCGAACGACACCGGACCATCGGGGCTCGTGGCCTCCCACGGCCGCAACCACGAGCGGTTGTCGATCAGCTGCTGCTGAAGGACGCGCGCATCGCGGTTGCGGATGAGACGGATCGACACCTCGCCGTGCCGTCGTGGGACGGAGAGATCCATGGGGTCAGAGACCCGCCGCGAACTCCTTGAACCACGGACGCAGCGCCGGGCCCAGGTCGTCGCGGTCCGCGGCGAGCTGGACGATCGCCTTGATGTAGTCGACGCGGTCGCCGGTGTCGTAGCGACGGCCGCGGAACACCACGCCGTACACGCCCCCACCGTCGCCACCGCCGTTGGCGAGCTCTTCGAGCGCGTCGGTCAGCTGGATCTCGCCACCCTTGCCGGGTTCGGTGTGCTCCAGGATGCCGAACACGTCGGGTCCGAGCACGTAGCGGCCGATGATGGCCAGGTTGGAGGGAGCGTCCTCGGCCTTCGGCTTCTCGACGAGCTGGGTGACCTTGACCACACCGTCCTCTTCGGTGGGCTCGACCGCGGCGACGCCGTAGAGGTGGATGTGCTCGGGGTCGACCTCCATCAGAGCGATGACGGTCGCGTTGCGCTTGTCGTACTGCTCCATCATCGTCGTGAGCAGCGGGTCGCGCTCGTCGATGAGGTCGTCGCCGAGGAGAACCGCGAAGGGGTGGTCGCCGACGTGGCTGCGCGCGCGGAGAACGGCGTGACCGAGGCCCTTGGGCTCGCCCTGGCGCACCATGTGCACGTCGGCGAGGTCGGAGGAGTGCTCGACCTTGGCGAGCTTGTCGCTGTCGCCCTTTTCGCGGAGCTTCGCCTCGAGCTCGGGCATCGAGTCGAAGTGATTGGCGATGTTGTTCTTGTTGCGGCCGATGATGATCAGGACATCGTCGATGCCGGCACCGGTGGCCTCTTCGACGACGTACTGAATGGCCGGCTTGTCGACGACCGGCAACATCTCCTTCGGCATGGCCTTGGTGGCCGGGAGGAAGCGCGTACCGAGTCCTGCGGCCGGAATGACGGCCTTGAAGGGCTTATGAGGCATGGGCATACCCTACTGGTCTCCTGTGACGGCGGCGTGACGGGACGCGCACTTACACTTACTGCATGCCCGACAGCATCGAGCAGGCCAAGCGCGCATTACGCGCCGATCTTCGCGAACGACGCCAGATCATTTCTTCGCACGCGCGCGAAATCGCCGAGGACGGCGTCAAAGAACAGCTCGACGCCCTGGTCGAAAGGCTCGGCGCACGCAGCATTTCGTGTTTTCTGTCCACGACCACCGAACCCGGCACGCACGCCTTCGTCGCCGGTGCGGTGGCGCGCGGCATCCGGGTCCTTCTTCCGATCACGCGCGAAGACGGGCTGCTCGATTGGGCGGTCGCCACGCCCGACGCCGACATCGCCGAGGGACTGTTCGGCCTCCCCGAACCCGTCGGCGACGTGCTCGGACCGATCGCCGTGAACGACGTCGATCTGCTCGTCATCCCCGCGGCGGCGGTCGACCGGCGAGGGATGCGCCTCGGCTGGGGCCGCGGCTACTTCGACAAGACCCTCGGCTCGATGGAGAAGTGCCCTCCCGTCTACGCCGTCATCTTCGACTCCGAATTCGTCGACGACGTTCCGCGCGACGTGCACGACCAGCCCGTCTCGGGCATCGTGACCCCGACGCGCACGGTGCGCATCGCCGCCTCCCCCGCCTGACACCCGAAAGAAGCACCATGCCCACCTACTCGTATGCCTGCAAGCAGTGCGGACACCGTTTCGACGCCGTCCAGTCGTTCTCCGACGCGGCCCTCACCGAATGCCCCGAGTGCGGCGGAGACCTCCGCAAGCAGTACGGGTCGATCGGCGTGACGTTCAACGGGTCGGGCTTCTACCGCACCGACTCCCGGAGCTCGTCGAGCAGCTCGTCCAGCAGCGGGTCGTCGAGCGGGTCGTCGAGCTCGGCCGGCGCAAGCGGTGGCGGATCGTCGTCGACGTCGTCATCATCGACTTCGACGGCTTCGTCGTCGTCCTGACGCGTCGCCCCTCGCCAGCAGACCCTCGACCCCCCAGGAGACCAACGTGATCAAGGGATTCAAAGAGTTCATCCTCCGCGGCAACGTGATCGATCTCGCGGTCGCCGTCGTCATCGGTGCAGCCTTCACGGCGATCGTCAACGCGATCGTCCAGGGCTTCATCAATCCCCTCATCGGATTCGTGTTCCAGATCGGTGATCTGACGAACCTCAACCTCTCGGTTCCGACGATCTTCGGCGGCATCGCGACATTCGAGTTCGGGTCGATCCTCGTCGCCGTCATCAACTTCCTCGCGGTCGCCGCGATCGTGTACTTCGTGTTCGTCTTCCCGATGAACCGCTGGAAGGAGCGCGCCGCCGCCCGCGCCGGCGTGACCGACGCGGCATCCGAAGAGCCCAAGCTTCCCACCGAACAGGAGCTCCTCGTGCAGATCCGCGACCTCCTGGAGCGTCAGAACAAGGCCTGACCGCCTCGATGAACGGGCTCGCGCTGGCGTCAGCGCGGGCCCGTTCGTCAGTAGTGCGGGGGAACGTCGCGGAGCATGCGGTCATCATTCGGACCGGATGCCACCGGCCCCGGCCCTCCACCCCGGTGCGGGTCGTCCGCGGGGGCGGGTTCCGCCGTCGTGCCCGGCGCGGGCAGCAGCCGCGCACGGCGCGCGCCGCGGATCCGGATCACCGGCTGACGTTCCTCGTGCGATGCAGCGTCGTCGCGCGGGAGCTCCGGGTCCGGATCGCCCGCGGTACCCATGGCATCCGGGGTCGTGCTCATCGCGCTCAACCAGGCAGGTCGAGGGGCTCGGTGGTCGTCCCGGGGTCGTCGGGTGCGACGCCGAGCAGTTCGGCGATCCGGGATGCCACTCCCGCGGGGTCGCTGTACAGATCGAACGCGTGCACGCGCACGTAGTGCCAACCGAGACGACGCAGGATCTGCGGACGCAGCCGGAGCGTCTCGCGCAGGGACTCGCCGATGGTCTCGGGGTCGCTCTCGGCGACGACGGCCTTTCCTCCGTGGCGGGCCACGAGCGGGAGGAGTCCCCGGTAGTCGAGGTCGACCTCGACGCCGAGCGCGCGCAACTCCCGTGCCAAAGCGCGAGTGAGCGGATCGGCGAGGTCTTCGAGGCGGCTCTCGCGGCCGCGCGACGCAACCGACCCGAGGATGCCCATGAGCGTCGCGGCCCCGTGCTCAAGGCGCCCGTCGTCGAAGGCCGAGGGGCGGATCGACGACACGATGACCATCGAGCGCCGCGCGCGGGTCATGCCGACCGTCAAGAGGCGTTCGCCGTCGGGGGTCGACAGGTCACCGAAGTCGCTCAGCACACGCCCGTGGCGGGTGAGACCGAAACCGAGCGAGAACACCACGCGGTCGCGGCTCTCGGCCACGGACTCCTCGAGAGTGAGCACGGCGAAGGGCTCGGCGGCATCCCGAGACACGAAGGCCGCGACGTCGGAACGGCCCGCGAGCGCCGCCTCGACGGAGGCGCGCACGCGCTCCGCGTGGGTGCGGCTCGCGGTGACGACCATGAGCGATTCGGACGCGCGGTTGACCGCGTGCTCGATGACGATGCTGACGACGCGGGCGACCTCGGCATCCGGACTCTCGACGGCGCCGCTCACCGGGTGAGGGGCTCCCACGCCGTTCTCGACGTAGTCGACGCTGAGGCTGCCGCGTCCGAGGTAGGAGCCGGCCCACGGGAGGGAGACGATCTCGCCGCCGTAGAACGCGTCGTTCACGAGCTGCGCCAGATCTTCGCCGCCCGCGCGATAGCTGCGGGTCAGCGTCTCGACGGGGAGGAGCTCGGCGATGCGCTCGAAGACCGAGACCTCGTCGAAAGGCACGTCGTCCGCCTCGTCGGGCGCCGGCGTGATCGACGCGCTCACGCGGAAGGGGGTGGGCTTCTGCACCACCGGGTCACCGAAGAGCACGACCTGGCGGGCACGGCGCAGAGCAGGGGCGGCCTCGGCGAGGCACAGGGCCGCGGCGTCCGCGATGATGACGACGTCGAAGGCGAGGTCGGTCGGCACGTCCGGAACCTCGTACGGCGAAGCGAGCCACACGGGAGCGAGGGTACGCAGCAGGGTCGGCGCGGCATCCGAGATCTCGGTCGCCGTGTGCAACCCGTCCTTCAGAGAACGCTTGAGCGCCGCGGCCTCGTCGGGGTGATCGACGATGCCGATGCGCCACTGCTTCGCCAGCTCGGCAGCCAGCAGCGGACCCGCGGCGGCAGCGTGCGCCTCGTCGACGAGACGGAAGTCGCGCTCGAGACGATCGACCACGGCGGTGTTCGCGCCGAGCAGCGCGCGGTCGGTGCGCAAGAGGTGCTCCAGCGCCGACTGCCACCACGCGAACTCGAGTTCGTTGCCCACGCGCTCTTCGGGAACGTGGCGGACCGACAGCTCGACCAGCAGCGGCTCGAGCCCGAGGCGGGCGAGCTCGGAGCGCAGCTGCGCACGTTCGACGAGATTGTCGAAGAACGTCGACTCGGCGGCGAGACCCGCGAGCGTGCGCACGAGCTCGTGCACCGGCAGGGTCGCGAGGCGCTCCGACCCCTGACGGCCGAGGATCTGATCGAGTTCGCCGAGCAGGGCGTCGACGCGCTGCCAGGCGACGTGCACATCAGCGAGGCCCAGGGGCACTTCGGGCGTGACGCCGGCCTCGACGACGCGCTGCCACTCGGTGCGTTGCTGCTGGATCCGCACGAGCGCTTCGTACATGTCGGTGACGTGGACGCCGGGGCGCACGTACTCCTTCGACAGGCGCTTGAGGCGACGGCGGTTCGGGCCGCTCATCGGCGACGCGTCGCGACGCGGTGAGTGGGCGTCGATGAGTTCGCCGAGCGGGCGCTCGAAGACGCTCGGGCTGAAGCGGTCGAGCGACTCGCGGATGCCCTGAAGGAGCTTCAGGTACGCGCCGAGCTCGGACACCGTCTGGAACGGACGCATGCGCGTCTGCGCGATGAGCTCGTATCCGCGCTCGAGGAGGCGCGGTACGTCGTTCGTGTGGAGCTTGCCGGCGAGGTCGTGCGCCGCTCTCGCGTCTTCCGTGCGCGTGAAGCTCACGCCGTACCACGGGGAGTCGTCGGGTCCGAAACGGAACTCGCCCAGACGCGCGGCCATCGCCAGCGCCCGCGCGGCCGCATCGCGGCGCCCGGCGAGTCGTTCCATGGTCGCCAGATCGAAGCGGGCGGCGGTCGACGGCGGCGGGGAGGTGGATGCCAGAGCCGTGAGCGCACGCAGAACGTCGAGGGCCGAGACCCCCAGCGCCAGGTGCGGCTCCGTCACGGCCGAGCGGTAGTCGCGAAGGACGGTGCGCAGGCGGAGCAGCGCGTCGTCGATCTCGGCGACCTTGGGCTGTTCGGCCTTCTCGTTGCGGCCGATCGCGCGGATCAGGTCGCGGCGCACGTGGTTCGGCGAGACCGCGAGCCCCGTGAGACCGACCCCGGCGAGGCGGTGACGGATGCCGTCGAGCGTGGAGCGGCGGGCGCTGACGACGAGGACGCGCTTTCCGGCGTGCACCAGCTGTCCCACCGCGTTGATCACGGTCTGGGTACCACCGGTGCCGGGGAGCGTGTGGACGGCGAGCGAGTGGCCTGCGGCGATTCGGGCGAGGACGCGTTCCTGCTCAGCGTCCGCGTCGAGCAGGAGGGTGTCGGACGCCGGCGGGCGCTCGTCGGGGCTGACGATGACGGGGTCCTCGCGGCGCACGGTGATCCGCGCACGGTCGTCCGGGTGCCCGGCGAGGGCGTTCAGGAGCGTGTCGTCGAGATGCTGCGTGTCGCGGGCCATGCCCGAGCCCACGTCGGCGAACGACGAGATGACCAAGCGCGGGTGCACCACGAACGTCGGGACGTGCGTGGTCAGGCGACGGATGTGATCGATCACCGGCTGCGGCTTGAACACGCCCTGGTCGTAGGCGAGGCCGGCGAGAGCGGCACTGTCGATGTGGATACCGAGGTGGCTGCGGAATGCGCGGGCCAGCTCGGGGTTCATCACGAAAGCACCGTGCAGCTTCAGCTCGAAATCGCCGTTGTGGCGACGGATCGCGAGGGGCCGGAGCAGAACGGGCGAGGACCACTCCACTCCCCCGATCTTCCACGCGGCGAGACCCACGGCGAGATGGACGGGCTCGAGGCCGCGCGCGGTGCGCAGCTCGACGTTCTTCGCCGTGATGCGCTCGGCCGCCAGTCGCGCGGTGCGCAGTGCCACCTCGTCGCGGAAGAGGTTGGAGAGCAGCGTCGCCCGACCGGTGATGAACTGGGGCAGCGACCCGGGGTGAGCCTTCGTGATATCGATGCCGGCGTCGAGCGCGTCGTCGAACCGCAGCAGCGTGGATCGGCCACCCAGGGCGGCCGCCTCGGCGCGGATGCGATCGCGCTCGGGGTCGGCGACGTGGCGGACCACGATGCCGGGCTCCGACAGTCGCAGCTCGCCCGGATCGACGGTCGACGAGGGAACGTCTCCGTCGGCACCGCTCACGGTGTCCTCCTCAGCTCGCCACACACCTGCCAGACTAAGCCGGGCATTCCCGGATGGGGCGTAGCCGGGGCGGGTTTTGCGGGAATCCGCGAAACGCCGTCGGATCGGCTCTTCCTCCCCAGGATGCCGAATCGCCGGGCTGTCCCCCTTTCGCGATGCCGCCCCGACGGACGGTCCGCCCCGTCACGAGGATGAGCACATGAACACAGTCACCAGCACGGAATACGACAGCCCCGTCGGCCCGATCCTGCTCACTTTCGTCGACGAGGCCCTGGTGCGGCTCGACGTCGCGCACGACGGGATGGACCTCGCTCGGGCGGAGATCGCGCAGCGGCTCGGGGTTCTCCCCGAACCCGAACCCGAGGGCGCTGTCGACCTGCGGACGCAGCTCGACGAGTACTTCGAGGGCGAACGCCGACACTTCGACGTCGCGCTCGACTGGAGGCTGGTGCAGGGATTCACGCGCACTGCGCTCCAGGCCACCGTCGAGATCCCCTACGGCGAGATGGCGTCGTACGGCGAGGTCGCGATCCTGGCGGGTGCGCCCGGAGCAGCGCGGGCCGTAGGGACGGCGTGCGCGAAGAGCCCCTTCTCGATCGTCGTCCCCGTTCACCGCGTGGTGCGCGCCGACGGATCGATCGGCGAGTACGGCGGACACCCCGAGGTCAAGGAGTACCTGCTGTCGCTGGAGAATGACGTCGTACTCCGTGAGGGACTGCGCGGGGGTGGGTGACGTCCTCTCGTGCGGCCCGGTGCACCGGCGCGGCGACGAGGGAGGCCACGCACGACGGACCCGGGCGCTGCCGCCGAAACGGGAAGCGCCCGGCCCGACGGCTGGTGCCGACGAGACCGGGTGCTCCCGATCCGAACGGGATCGTCAGTGGCTGGACGCCTTCTCGGCGCCGAAGCCGGTGAGCGAGCGGACGTCCATCTCGGCCGCCTTGCGCGCGTCCTCGGCGCGACGCGAGGTGATCGACCCGAGCCATCCGAGGAGGAACCCCAGCGGGATCGACACGATGCCCGGGTTGTTCAGCGGCCAGACCGCCACGCCGGTGTTGACGAACACGCTGGTGGGCGTGCCCCAGAACACCGGAGACAGGACGATCAGCACGAGAGCCGAGCCGAGACCGCCGTACATGCTCCACACTGCGCCGCGCGTGGTGAAACGGCGCCAGAAGAGCGAGTAGAGGATGGTCGGGAGGTTCGCGGACGCCGCGACGGCGAAGGCCAGGGCGACCAGGAAGGCGACGTTCTGCCCCTGCACCCCGATGCCTCCGACAATCGCGAGGACGCCGATGACGATGACGGTGCGCCGCGCGACCTTCACCTCTCCGTCGGGCGGAACGTCCCCCTTCTTCACGACGCTCGCGTAGATGTCGTGAGCGAAGGAGGCAGCCGCGGTGATGGTCAGACCGGCGACCACCGCGAGGATCGTCGCGAAAGCCACGGCCGAGATGAATCCGAGCAGGATCGGTCCGCCGAGGGCGAGGGCGAGCAGCGGAGCAGCCGCGTTGACGCCTCCCGGCGCCGCGAGGATGGCATCCGGTCCGACGAGGGCACCCGCACCGTAACCGAGCACGAGGGTGAGGATGTAGAACAGCCCGATGAGCCAGATGGCCCAGACCACCGAGCGGCGTGCCTCTTTGGCCGTGGGCACCGTGTAGAAGCGCATCAGGACGTGCGGCAGACCCGCAGTGCCGAGCACGAGCGCCAGCGCGAGGGAGATGAAGTCCCACGGGTTCTTGCCGTACTGCAGACCGGGAGCGAGCACCGCCTCACCCTTCGGCGATGCGGCGACGGCGGCCTCGAGGAGCGTGTTGAGGTTGAACCCGTTGATCGCGAGCACCCAGATCGTCATGACGACGGCGCCGCCGATCAGCAGGAACGCCTTGACGATCTGCACCCACGTGGTCCCCTTCATCCCGCCGATGAGCACGTAGACGATCATGAGCAGGCCCACGACCGCGACGACGATGGACTGCCCGAGACGCTCGGTGATGCCGAGGAGCAGCGAGACGAGTCCGCCGGCGCCCGCCATCTGCGCCAGCAGGTAGAAGAAACACACCGCGAGGGTCGTGATGGCCGCGGCCATCCGCACCGGGCGCTCCCGCAGCCGGAAGGAGAGCACGTCGGCCATCGTGAACTTGCCGGTGTTGCGCATGAGTTCCGCGACCAGCAGCAGTGCCACCAGCCACGCGACGAGGAAGCCGATCGAGTAGAGGAATCCGTCGTACCCGTTGATCGCGATCGCGCCGACGATTCCCAGGAAGGAGGCCGCCGACAGGTAGTCGCCCGCGATGGCGAAGCCGTTCTGCGGCCCCGTGAAGGAACGCCCGGCGGCGTAGTAGTCCGCCGCCGTCTTGCTGTTGCGGCTGGCACGGATGACGATGAACAGCGTCACCGCGACGAAGGCTCCGAAGATCGAGATGTTCAGAACCGGGTTGTTCTCGACCGTCTGAACGGCGGCGTGGACGGTGCCGAAGACCTCGTTCACTTCGACCCCCGCTCCGTGCGCTCGAGCTCGTCACGCAGTTCTTCGGCGATGGGGTCGAGCCGCCGGTTCGCGTAGGCGACGTATCCCATCGTGATCGCGAAGGTCGTGACGAACTGCCCGAGGCCGAACAGCAGTCCGACCGTCACCGCACCGAATACGGGCTGCGCCATGAACGCCGGAGCGAACGACGACAGCAGCACGTAGACGAAGTACCAGACGAGGAACGCGACGGCGAGCGGGAAGATGAAGCTGCGTTGACGCTTCTTCAACTCGCGGAAGCGGGGCGATTCCTCAACCGTGATGTAGTCGACGCCGCCCCCGCGAGCGGGGTCGATCCTTCTGTCCGTCATGTGGCCTCCTTGCCTCATGGGACCGGTGCAACCTCGCACCGATGGGGGGATGGTGACCCGGGATCGTGGTAGCGCTCCCGGTGGTAGGGTCGACGCTACGAAAGGCGGCGACGCAGCCGTCACCCCCGGAAGTAGGTAGTTCTCGTGGGAGCACCGACTCTTCTTCGCGACGACGCGACGCTGGTGTCGCACGCTGTCACCGAACTCGCGCGCCGCACCCATTTCCCCCTCGCGTTCGGCGGTCTGGAGCACGACGGAGCCGTCCACGTGTCGACGATCGTCGGTGCGCGCACGCGCAGCATCGAGGGCCTGGTCGTCCGCGCCGAGCGCGGCCTCGGCGGACGGGCCCTCGTCGAACGACGACCGCGCATGACACTCGACTACCGCACGGCGCGGTCCATCACCCACGATTACGACCGGGCCATCCTGGGCGAGGGAATCGCGACGCTGTTCGCCGTGCCCGTCCTCGTCCGCGGTCATGCGCGAGGCGTGCTGTACTGCGGGTCGTGGGCACAGGCCCCGGTCGGCGAGCTCGAGGCGCGACCCGCTTTCGACGTCGCCGGTGAGCTCGGCACCGAACTGCGCGTCCGCGAAGAAGTGGATCGGCGCCTCTCGGGCATGCCGGTGGGCGACACCGGGCTGAGCGTCGGCGTGCGTGAGGAGATCCGCGAGAGCTATGCGCAGTTGCGCAGCATCGCCGCGACGGTCGGTGACGACGACGTGCGCCGGCGGCTCGAGGAGCTCGAGGCACGGTTGGCCGCGCTCACCGGCGACGCTCCCCGCTCCGTCGAGGACGCCGACATCCACCTGTCGCGCCGCGAGATCGATGTCTTGGCGTGCGCGGCCGTCGGTTCGACGAACGGCGAGATCGCGGCATCCCTCCACCTCCGCGAGACCACCGTGAAGTCGTATCTCGCGTCGGCGATGGCCAAGCTCGACGCCTCGACGCGGCACGCCGCCGTCGCACGGGCGAGGCGCGCGGGTCTGCTGCCCTGACCCCGGCGGATGTGCCGTGAGCGCTCTCTGGACGCTCCGTGGGAATCCCCTGGAAATGGATGCCGGGGGTTGAGAGCCGCGCGGATTCTCGGCATCGTGGCTGGCTCCTGTCGTCGACAAAGAAGGAGAGCCACGAATGCTGACGCTCACCGAAGAGGCCACGACCGCCGTCAAGACCATCACCGCGCAGTACCCCGACGCCGCTCAGGGCGGGGTGCGCATCGAGGGCGCGGGTTCGCCCGAGTCGCAGTTCACGCTGTCGGTCGTCGACGGCCCGGAGCCCCAGGACGCCGTCGTCGAGAACGCCGGTGCGCGGGTCTTCCTCGACACCGATGCCGCCGCCGTGCTCGATGACCGCGTCCTCGACGCGAAGATCGACCCCCAGGGCTCGGTGCAGTTCGCGGTGACCACCGCGGCCTGACGACCGCCCCGCTCGACGATGCCCCGGCCGCGTGCCGGGGCATCGTCGTTTCTCGGATCAGCCGCGGAAGACGACGATCTCGTTGTTCGTCGCGTCGTAGACGAACTGCAGGGCGGTCCCCGCGGGGAAGTCGGTCTGCGCGCGCTCGGGGGTTTCTTCTCGGAGCAGCATCGTCATGTTCGCCGGGAAGGAACCGGCCCCGCACGTGGTCAGGAAGAACTCACCGTCGTACGAGAACCCGCCACCGCCCGCCCTGTCGAGCAGTTCCGGCTGCCACACCGTCATGCAGCGCGCCGCGCCCTCCGCGTCGAAGTACGACGGCTGTGAGATCACGCGGAAACCCTCGAACTCCTCGAAGGCCGTGACGTTGCCCGTGATCCCCGTCGTGAGCGAGCTCGGCACCTCGAAGGTGGGGTCCGGAGCCAGACGCGCGATCTGCGTCGCTCCGGCCTGGAGGGGATCGGTCTGCACACGCTGCACGACGACGAGCAGGGTCGCGAGCGTCGCCACCACGAGCGCAGCCGCACCCAGCATGATCACCGTCGACCGACGCAGACGCGGCAGCGTGAACCGCGACAGCTCGGGGATGGCATCCGGAATCTCGTCCTCGGGAGCGCCGACGGGCTCGTCTGGCGCCGCCGGGGCCGGCTCGGGCACCCGCTCGTCCGCGGCCGCCCGGGCCTCGAGCTCGACCAGGCGACGCACGGCGTCGGGATCCGACGCGATGTCGGCGGAGGGCGAGTACGCCCGGTGACGCAGCTGCGCGAGTTCGGCTTCTTCGTCGGTGGACATGAGCCGATTCAATCACCGGCCGGCTGCGCGAGCGGCGCACGCGGACGGACGGGCCGGTCGCGGCGCAATGTCATACTGCGACCATGGAAGCGCGGCCCCTCTTCGGCACCGCGGCCTCGCGCGTCGCGAAGACGGTGGCACCCATTCTGCTCGTCGCGCTGTGCGGGTCGTGCGCTGCCTCGCCCCCTCCTCTCCAGACGAGCGACGATCTGATCGGCGAATGGACAGCGCCGAAGAACGAGCATTCCGCCATCCTCCGTTTCGATGAAGACGGCACCGTGCGACTCGAGCATGTTCCCCGCGCGGCGGTGACAAGTGATCCCTCGCAACCGGAGCCCGTCGAGCTCGACAGGAACGACACGGTCGACCTGGACGGTGAGTGGCTCTTCTTCGACCCGACCGGCACGCGCGACAGCGGCTCCGTGTCCGTGATTCCTCACGTCCACGATCCGCGAGACGATTTCTCGGTGAACCTCCGAGCTTCCGGCCCGGGGCTGTGCCTCGAGTACGGCAACGTCGACGACGGGCAGTGCCTCCCGTTCGTGCGCGCGAGCGACGCGGACGTCAGCGCCCCGTGAACTCGGGGGCGCGCTTCGCCTGGAACGCGGCGAAGCCCTCGCGGTAGTCCTCCGTCCGGGAGAGGGCGGCCTGCGCGCGGTTCTCGAGCGCCATCGCCTCCCACAGGCCCAGCCGCTCGTCGCGGATCGCCGTGACGATGCGCTTGCTGGCGCGGAACGCCTCGGTCGGTCCGGCCGCGGCCCGGCGGGCGGCGAGCTCGGTGGCATCCTGGACCTCGGATGCCGGAACCACCCGTGAGAAGAGCCCGGCGCGCACGGCCTCGTCGCCCGTCAGCATCCGGCCCGTGTAGATGAGGTCGAGAGTGGCGTGGGTGCCGAGGCGCTCGACGAACAGGGCGTGACCGCCGGAGTCGAGGGTCGCGCCGAGGGCGGCGAAGGGCGAGCCGATTCTCGCGTCGTCGGCGACGAAGACGACGTCGGTGGCGATGAGCAGACCGAGGCCCACGCCGAGGCACGCGCCCTGAGCGGCGGCGAATGTCGGCGCGGGAAAAGCCGCCATGCGACGCAGGAGCGGCGCGAGCGTGGCGTCGAGGTATCCGGCGACGTCGTCGGTCGCCGGGTCGACGCCGGAGATGTCGCGTCCCGCGCAGAACGACGGCCCTTCGCCGCGGAGCAGGACGGCGCGGGCGCCGTCAGCCTCGGCGCGGTCGTACGCCTCGGCGACCGCAGTCAGCGCCTCGAGACCGAGCGCGTTGCGCCGCGCGGGCGCGTTCAGCGTGATGATCGCGAGGTCATCGGCGAAGGAGTAGTCGATCACGGCATCCTCATCCGTCGTAGTCGACGCGCACGGCGTCGGAGGTCGGGTGCGACTGGCAGGTCAGCACGTATCCGCGCTCGATCTCGTCGGGCTCGAGCGCGTAGTTCTCGGTCATCGACACCGATCCCTCGATGACCCGCGCGCGGCACGTGCCGCACACCCCTCCCGCGCACGCGAACGGCACGTCGGGGCGGACACGCAGGGCGGCGGCGAGGATCGTCTCATTCGCGGCGACCGGGCTGTCGACATGCGCGGACTGACCGTCGAGGGTGACCTCGATGGAGCGGACGGGTTCGTCCGCGCGGACGCGCACGGGGCGCGCTCCCCCGGTCTGCGCGGGGGCGTCACCGTCACCGGCGGTGAACAGCTCGAACCGCACGCGGTCGCGCGGAACGCCCGCCTCGGCGAGCGTCTCGCGACACACCTCGACCAGGGCGAAGGGACCGCAGAGGAACCACTCGTCGACGGATGCCGGGTCGATGAGTCGCGACAGGATCAGGCGCAGCCGCTCCTCGTCGAGTCGTCCCGAGAACACCGGGGCGGCGCGCTGCTCACGCGAGAGCACGTGGTGGAGCGTGAGGCGGGACGGGTAGCGGTCCTTGAGGTCGGCGAGCTCGTCGACGAACATGACGTCGGTCGACGAGCGGTTGGCGTAGACGATCGTCATGCGGCTGTCGGCGGAGCGCTCGAGGACGCCCGCGGCGAGCGCCATGATCGGGGTGATGCCCGACCCCGCGGCGATCGCGACCACGTGACCGGTGGCGATGGACACCTTCGACACGAATGTGCCCTGCGGGCTCATGACGTCGATCTCGTCGCCCGGACGCAGGCCCTCGTGCGCCCACGACGAGAAGCGTCCGTCGGGGTCGCGCTTGATGCCGACACTGATCGCGCCACGAGCGGGCGGACGGCACAGCGAGTACGAGCGGCGGAGCTCTTCCCCGTCGACCGTGGCCCGCAGGGCGACGTACTGGCCGGGCGCGTAATCGAAGGCGTCGGCGATCTCGTCGGGAACCGCGAACGTCACCTCGATCGCGGTCGGGGTGAGGGGCCGCACGTCCGCGACGCGCAGGGTGTGGAAGCGCGCGCGGGCGCGCGGGGCGGGAGTGGTCGGAACGCGCGAGGGCGTGGCATCCGTCATCGTCATCAGAGGGCCTTGAAGTGGTCGAAGGGCTCGAGGCAGGCGCGGCATTCCCACAGCGACTTGCACGAGGTGGAGCCGAAGCGCGAGACCTCGCGGGTGTCGAGCGAGCCGCAGCGGGGGCACGCGACGCTGAGCTTCAGTCGGATGGGGCCGGCGGGAGCACGCCCGGTCGGCGGGGCGATGCCGTACTCGGTGAGCTTTCGCCTTCCCTCGTCGCTCATCCACTCCGTGGTCCAGGCCGGGGTGAGGGTGGTCTGCACGACCGCACGGTCGAAACCGGCCGAGGTGAGGGCGAGGACGATGTCGTCGCGGATCGCCTCGACCGCGGGGCAGCCCGAGTACGTGGGGGTGATCGTGACGGTCACCATGTCGCCGTCGACTCGCACATCGCGGAGCACGCCGAGGTCGTCGATCGTGAGCACCGGGACTTCGGGGTCGACCACGGCGGCGGCGACCTTGCGCGCGTACTCGGCGGTCGCGGTCACCATGTCGCCCCCGGGTGTCGGCGGGCCAGCACCTGCATCTCGGCGATCAGGGGTCCGAACGACGGGTGATGGATGCCACGGCGACCTCCGGCGGACGAGAACGGGATGCCGGGAACCTCGACGTCCTCTTCGGCGAACACCGTCGCGACGACCTCGTCGACCCGCGTGCGCAGCGTCGAGGGACGCACCGCGACCCCGTCGAGTCGGTCGTGGAGCGGTTCGTCGCGGAACAGCTCGTCGAGGTACGGCCAGGTGTCGTCGAGGGCGACGAGGAAGCGGCGCCGCGACTCGTCGGTTCCGCCGGCGAGGCGGAGTGTCCACTGCACGGCGTGGTCGCGGTGGTAGTCGACCTCCTTCTCGGCCTTCGCGGCGACGGCGGAGAGCACCGGATCGGTGGATGCTGTGAGGTCGCGGTACAGCTCGACGAGGTACGCGGATGCCAGGAGCTGGCGGACGATCGTGTGGGCGAAGTCGCCGTTCGGGAGTTCGAAGAGCCAGGCGCTGCGGAACTCCTTCTCGTCGCGCCAGTAGGCGAGGTCGTCTTCGGTCCGACCGTCGTAGCTGCCCGCGTAACGCAACAGGGAGCGGGCGTGGCCGAGCAGGTCGAGGGCGATGTTGCCGAGGGCGACGTCCTCCTCGATCTCGGGGGCGCGGGCGATCCAGCCGCAGAGGTTCTGGGCGAGGATCAGCGCGTCGTCGCCGAGGCGCAGCGCGTAGGCGGCGACGTCGGGATCCGTGGCGCGGTCCTCTCCCCCGGCGAGCTCGGCGGCGAGCTCGCGGGCGTCGAGAGAGACGTCGCCGTGCGGGTCGGCGGCTTCGACAGGCTCAGCCACCTGGGCCGCGTGAGGTCCCTGAGCCTGTCGAAGGGACCGGCCCCCCGCGTCGGGGGCTTCGACAGGCTCAGCCACCTGGGCCGCGTCAGGTCCCTGAGCCTGTCGAAGGGACCGGCCCCCCGCGTCGGGGGCTTCGACAGGCTCAGCCACCTGGGCCGCGTGAGGTCCCTGAGCCTGTCGAAGGGACCGGCCCCCCGCGTCGGGGGCTTCGACAGGCTCAGCCACCTGGGCCGCGTCAGGTCCCTGAGCCTGTCGAAGGGACCGGGACTCGTGATCGGTCGAGGTGCTCACAGGTGCGGCACCCCCTCGGAGGCGGTGTAGTACACCGCGTGACGGTAGTTCTTTCCCGCCGGCGACTCGAAGAACGCGCCCTTCGCTCCCGGATCGCTCGTGGTCACGGCATCCGAAGGCACGACCCACACCGAGACGCCCTCGCCGCGACGGGTGTAGAGGTCGCGCGCGTTGCGCACGGCGAGCTCGGCGTCGGGGGCGTGCAGCGAGCCGACGTGCACGTGGCTCAGACCGCGGTTCGCGCGCACGAACACTTCCCAGAGGGGCCACGTCTCGGTGGGGCTCCCACCCGGCGTCGCCATCAGGCAGCCGCCGTCTCGGTACGGGCGGCACTCTTCTTCGCGGCGTACGCCGCGGCGGCTTCCCGCACCCAGGCGCCCTCTTCGTGCGCGTCGCGACGGTGCTGACGCCGCATCGTGTTGAGCGGTCCACGCCCGGCGAGCACCTCGTGGAACTCGCTCCAGTCGATCTCGCCCATGTCGTACTGACCCGTCTCCTCGTTGAAGCGCAGGTCGGGGTCGGGCAGCGTCACGCCGAGCACAGCGGCCTGCGGCACGAGCATCGAGACGAAGCGCTGGCGGAGCACGTCGTTGCTGAAGCGCTTGATGTTCCACGCCGTCGACTGCGCCGAGTTGGGCGAGTCGTCATCCGGGGGCCCGAACATCATCAAGCTCGGCCAGTACCAGCGGTTCACGGCATCCTGAGCCATCTCGCGCTGCGCGTCGGTTCCCTGCATGAGGGTGAGCAGGATCTCGAACCCCTGGCGCTGGTGGAACGACTCCTCTTTGCAGATGCGCACCATCGCGCGACCGTAGGGCCCGTATGAGGCGCGGCACAGCGGCACCTGGTTGCAGATCGCGGCACCGTCGACGAGCCAGCCGATGGCGCCCATGTCGGCCCAGGTCGGGGTGGGGTAGTTGAAGATCGACGAGTAGCGGGCCTTGCCGTCGACGAGCTGCTGCGTCATCTCGTCGCGCGTGATGCCGAGGGTCTGCGCGGCGGAGTAGAGGTAGAGGCCGTGCCCTGCTTCGTCCTGCACCTTCGCGAGCAGGATCGACTTGCGCTTGAGGCTCGGCGCGCGCGTGATCCACGCCCCCTCCGGCTGCATGCCGATGATCTCGGAGTGCGCGTGCTGGGAGATCTGGCGGATCAGGGTGCGGCGGTAGCCGTCCGGCATCCAGTCGCGCGGTTCGATGCGGCCGTCGGCCTCGATGAGCGCGTCGAACATCGCCTCGCCATCCAGGGCATCCGGGGTGGGTGCGGTCATGGTCATCGTCGACTCCTTTACAGACCGATCGTTCAGTAAAACTGTAGCGGAGGGGTTGGGCAACCGCAACGGGCGTGACGCCTCGGGCGCGAGCGCGTGGAGTGGGCGCATGGCAGACACCGCGATCTTCGACGTCGACGGCACCCTCGTCGACACGAACTACCAGCACGCGCTCGCGTGGTACCGCTCGTTCCTGCGCTTCGACATCGTTCTGCCCATCTGGCGCATCCATCGCTCGATCGGCATGGGCGGCGATCAGCTCGTCCCCTCGCTCACGAGCGACGACGTCGAGAACCGGCACGGCGACGCCCTGCGCGAGGCGTGGACCGAGGAGTTCGAGCCGATGATCGACGAGGTGCACCCCTTCGACGGGGCGCACGACCTTCTCGTCGAGGTGAAGCGGCGAGGCTTTCAGGTCGTGCTCGCCAGCTCCGGCAAGAGCGAACACGTCGAGCACTTCCTCGACCTCGTCGATGCGCGCGGCCTCGCCGACGCATGGACCTCGTCCGACGACGTCGAGGCCAGCAAACCCGCGCCCGACCTCGTGCAGACAGCGCTGGAGAGGGTGCCCGGATCGAGCGGCGTGATGATCGGTGATTCCCCGTGGGATGCCATCGCCGCCGCCCGCGCGGAGGTCCCCACGATCGCGGTGCGCACCCGGCGGCTTCTCACCCGAGGAACTGCGGGACGCCGGCGCCGCGCACGTGTTCGACAGCCTCCGCGACCTGATCGACGGCCTCGACGACACTCCCCTCGCGCGCCCGGCCTGACCGCGGCCGCCGCCAGCCCCGCTGACTTGCGCCATACGCACGCCGGGGGAGGTCATGCGTGAGCATGAGAAGCGTCAGCGCAGGTCGTACACGCGCTTGTACTTGCCCTCGCTGCGCGGGAGCGCGCCGGGCTCCTCGACACGGACGTCGACGCTCGTCCCGATGTGCACTTTGATGCGCTGCTGCAGGACGACGCCCGCCGCCTCGCACACCTCTCGTTCCAGGGCGGGGTGCCTCTCGATGCGGACGGTCATGGCATCCATTCGTCCCTCGCGACGCAGCTCGAGGACGAAGTGCGGGGTGAGAGTCTCGATGCCGAGCACGATCTCCTCGATCTGCGTCGGGAAGAGGTTCACGCCGCGGAGGATGATCATGTCGTCGTTGCGGCCGGTGATCTTCTCGATGCGCCGCATCGACGGGAACGCCGTGCCGGGCTGCAGCCGGGTGAGGTCGCGGGTGCGGTAGCGGATCACCGGGAACGCCTCCTTGGTCAGGGAGGTGAAGACCAGTTCGCCGAGTTCGCCGTCCGCGACAGGGGCGCCGGTCTCGCCGTCGATCGTCTCGGGGAGGAAGTGGTCCTCCCAGATGTGCGGACCGTCCTTGGTGAGGGCGCTCTCGGATGCCACACCCGGACCCATCACCTCGCTCAGGCCGTAGATGTCGACGGCGACGATGTCGAGGCGGCGCTCGATCTCGCGGCGCATCTCGTTGGTCCACGGCTCGGCTCCGAGCACCGCGACGCGGAGCGACGTCGAGCGCGGGTCGACGCCGGCGGCTTCGAGCGCGTCGGCGATTGTGAGGAGGTAGCTCGGCGTGCAGAGGATGGCATCCGGCGCGAAGTCCTGGATGAGCTGCGCCTGCCGCGCGGTCTGCCCGCCCGACATGGGAATGACCGTCGCGCCGAGGCGCTCGATCCCCGCGTGCGCACCGAGACCGCCGGTGAACAGGCCGTACCCGTACGCGTTGTGCACACGGTCGCCCGCGCGGATACCGGCGGCGCTCAGCGAGCGCGCGACGAGGTCGGCCCAGCGATCGAGGTCGCCGGCGGTGTACCCGACGACAGTGGGACGGCCCGTGGTTCCAGAGGAGGCGTGGATGCGGCGGACGTCGGGCATCGGGACGGCGAACATGCCGAACGGGTAGGTCTCGCGCAGGTCGGCCTTGGTCGTGAAGGGCAGCAGGCGAATGTCGTCGAGGCTGCGGATGTCGTCGGGGCCGACGCCGGCCTCGTCGAACTTGCGCCGATACAAAGCGACGTTCTCGTAGGCGTGGCGCACGGTCCACCGCAGCCGCTCGAGCTGCAGCGCACGCAGGCTCTCGAGCGGGATGCCGGTCGGATCGACGGATGCCAGGAAGTCGGGGCGCGAGGAAACGGTCATGGTCATCGAGACACCTCCGTGGTGGGGAGCGCGGCGTTGCGCTCGGGATCGGGGTCGTGCACGGGTCGGGGGCCGGAGGCTTCGACAGGCTCAGCCACCGGCGCGGCGAAGGTTCCTGCCGCGACGGAGGTCCCTGCCGCGGCGGAGGTCCCTGAGCCCGTCGAAGGGACCGGGAACCGCACGGGTCGGGGGCCGGAGGCTTCGACAGGCTCAGCCACCGGCGCGGCGAAGGTTCCTGCCGCGACGGAGGTCCCTGCCGCGGCGGAGGTCCCTGCCGCGGCGGAGGTCCCTGAGCCCGTCGAAGGGACCGGGGGCGCCGCCGGCGGTCGCCGGTCGGTCGTGATGCTGCGGCCGCGCACCTCGGCGACGAGGTCACCCGTCTCATCCGTCACGCGGATGTCGTACAGGCCCGTCCGACCACTGCGGGCGCGGCGCGCGGCCGTCGCCGTGAGCGTCTGCCCGGCGGTCGTGGACTTCAGGAACGTGATGTCGGCACCACCGGCGACGGTCACCCGCTCGTCCTCGTTGCAGGCGATCGCGAACGCGGTGTCGGCGAGCGTGAAGACGAGTCCGCCATGGGTGATGGCGAAGCCGTTGAGCATGTCGTCGCGCACGGTCATAGACACCCGCGACTCCCCCGGCGCGTCGTGTTCGACGACCATGCCGAGCATCGCCGACGCCCGATCGTTCCGCATCATCGGGCGCAGGGTCATGCGGGCACCGCCACAGGCGCGGGCGCCCACGTCTTCGCCACGAGCGTGAGCACGTCGTACTGCGCGACGATCTCGTCGCGCTGGTTGCGGATGACGGCATCCCAGCGAACCTCGCCGTACTCGTCGGTCTCGCGCGGGGTGATCTGCTTGGCCGTCAGCGCGACGCGGATGCGGTCGCCGGGTGAGACGGGGGTGACGAAGCGAAGGTTCTCGAGCCCCGAGTTCGCGAGCACCGGGCCGGGCGCGGGGTCGACGAACAATCCCGCCGCCCATGACACGAGCAGGTAGCCGTGGGCCACACGCCCCGGGAAGAAGGGGTTGGCCGCCGCCGACTCCTCGTCCATGTGCGCGTAGAACGTGTCGCCGGTGAATCTCGCGAACACCTCGATGTCGTCGAGGGTGACCTGTCGTTCGGCCGACTCCACGGCATCCCCGATCCGAAGCTCGGACAGGGGCTTGCGGAAGGGGTGCGTCCCGGCGGAGTCGGTCTCGGCACCCGGATGCCACACCCCGGTGAGCGCGGTCAGCATGCGCGGCGAGCCCTGGATCGCCGTGCGCTGCATGTAATGGAGCACCGAACGGATGCCGCCGAGCTCCTCCCCACCGCCGGCGCGACCGGGCCCGCCGTGCACGAGGTGCGGCACGGGAGCGCCGTGCCCGGTGGAGGTGCGCGCGTCGTCGCGGTCGAGGAAGAGCACGCGACCGTTCATCGCTCCCATTCGGGTGAGCAGCTCGGTCGCGACGTCGGGGTCGTGGGTCGCGACGCTCGTGACGAGCGAGCCGCCGCCGCGCGCCACGATGGCCGCCGCCTCCGCGACATCGGCGTACTCGACGATGCTCGCGACCGGCCCGAACGCCTCGATGTCGTTGACGGCCGGGGTCGCGGCATCCACGAAGGCCAGCAGCATGGGCTGGAGGAACGCCCCCTCCACGGGCGTGCCCTCGGGCGCCTCGGCCGAGCCGACGACGAACCGCCCTCCCGCCGCCTGGAGCGCCGCCACCTGCCGCCGCACCTCGTCGCGCTGCTCGATCGAGACGACCGGGCCCATCGTGACGCCCTCGGTGCGCGGGTCGCCGATGACGACACGCTCGGCGATCTTGGCACGCAACGCTTCGGCCACGGCATCCGTCATCCCCGCCGGCACGATCGCGCGACGGATCGCCGTGCACTTCTGGCCGGCCTTGGTCGTCATCTCGACGAGCAACTGCTTGACGTACGCGTCGAACTCGGGGGTGCCGGGCGCGGCGTCGGGGCCGAGGATCGAGGCGTTGATCGAGTCGGTCTCGCTCGTGAAGCGCACGCCGGGCTTCGCCTGGGCGCGCAGTCGCTCGGCGGTCGAGGCGCTGCCGGTGAAACCGACGGTGTCGCCGAGATCGAGCAGGTCGAACAGGCCCGGGACGCTCCCGCTGATCAGCTGCAGCGATCCCTCGGGGAGGAGTCCGGTCTCGACGACCATCCGCACCCACGCCTCGGCGATGTACGCCGTCGGGGTCGCGGGCTTGACGATCGTGGGCAGCCCGGCGAGGAACGCCGGCGCGAACTTCTCGAGCGCTCCCCACATCGGGAAGTTGAAGGCGTTGATCTGCACCGCGACGCCGGGGAGGCGCGTGTAGACGTGCCGGCCGAGGAAGGAGCCGTCCTTCGACAGCGGCTCGATCGGCCCGTCGAGCACGACCTTTCCGGCGGGCAGCTCGCGACGGGCCTTCGACGAGAAGGTGAAGAGCACGCCGATGCCACCGTCGACGTCGCTGAGCGAGTCGCGCCGGGTCGACCCCGAGCGCTCCGAGAGGGCGTACAGCTCCTCGCGGCGCTCGTTCAGGGCGATCGCGAGGTTCTTCAGCACCATCGCCCGCTGGGGGAAGGTGAGGGAACCGAGGCTTCTCTGGCCCTCGCGGCGCGCGTAGGCGACCGCTCCGGCGAGATCGAGACCCTTCGTGCTGACCCGCACGATCTCGTCACCGGTCGAGGCGTCGCGCACGACCGCGGCGTCGGGATCGTCCTGGGGCATCCACCACGCGCCGTTCACGTAGCTCGGCAGAAACGTCATCGTTCGCTCCATTCGTAGAATCCGCGGCCGGTCTTGCGGCCCAGGTGCCCCTGGGCGACGAGCTCTCGCAGCAGCGCGGGCGGGGTGAAGCGCGCGCCGAACGCACGCTCGAGTTCTTCAGCGATGCCCAGGCGCACGTCGAGTCCGACGACGTCGGTCGTGCGCAGGGGGCCCATCGGATGCCGGTACCCCAGCTCCATCGCCGTGTCGATGTCGTGCGCACTCGCCACTCCTTCTTCGAGCATGCGAATGGCTTCGAGCCCGAGCGCGACACCGAGACGGCTGGAGGCGAAGCCGGGGGCGTCGCGCACGACGACGGCGGTCTTGCCGATGGCCTCCACCCAGTCGGTCGCCGCGCCGACGACCTGCGGTTCGCTGCGCGAGCCGGTGACGACCTCGACCAGCGCCGATGCCGGGACAGGGTTGAAGAAGTGCAGGCCGAGGAACCGCTCGGGGCGGCGGAGCGCGGCGGCGAGCGCGTCGATCGAGATGGAGGAGGTGTTGGATGCCACCACCGCGGCGCGGTCGACGACTCCCTCGATCCGCGCGAGGGCGTCGAGCTTGAGCGCGCGATCCTCGGGGACGGCCTCGATCACGAGGCCCGCGTCGGCGAACGCGGCGGTGTCGACGCCGGTCGTGAGGGTGTCGGCATCCGGGATCTCGATGCCCTTCTGCGCAGAGCGGGCCACGGCGGCCTCGACGCGCTCGCGGGCGGCGTCGGCCGCGGCGGCGTCACGCTCGACGACGTGGACGCGCGCGCCGGCGATCAGGAAGGCGTGGGCGATACCGGCGCCCATGCGGCCTCCGCCCAGCACGCCGACGGTTTCGGGGAGCGTGGTCACTTCTTCTTCCTCTCGAGGAACGCGGTCATACGCGCGCGCTTGTCGGCGCTGTCGAACAGCTCAGCCTGCAGCTCGCCGTCGATCGCGGGATGCTCCGCGCGCGGGGCGAGCAGCGCACGCTTGGTGAGGATCGTCGCCCGCACGGAGTTCGCGGCGATCCGGTCGACGATCGCGTGGGCGGCGTCGAGCAGGGCGTCCGGCTCGTGGATGCTCGACACGAGACCCCAGGCGAGAGCTTCGTCGGCGTCGATCACGCGGGTGGTCAGCAGCAGCTCGCTCGCGCGCGCGTGGCCGACGATCTCGGGCAGGCGCCACGCAGCGCCCGCCGCGGCGATGATGCCGAGGCCGGGTTCAGGATTGCCGAAACGCACACGCGGGGTGCCGAGTCGGATGTCGGCCGCATACGCCAGCTCGGCTCCCCCGCCGAGCGCGTACCCGTCGACGGCGGCGATGACCGGCATGGGCAGATGGCGGATGCGATCGAAGACGGTCGCGTTGATGCCCCGACGGGCGTCATCGCCGGTGCGCTCGCGCAGTTGCGCGATGTCGGCACCGGCGGCGAAGATGCCGCCCGCGCCGGTGAGGATCAGCGAGCGCGGGTGCTCTTCGAGCTCAGCGCACAGCGCGTGCAGCTCGTCGACCATGGCCTGGTCGATCGCGTTGCGGCGGTCGGGGCGGTCGAGGGTGGCGACCACGCGGTCGTCGTGCGCGTCGATGCGCAGGCGGGGTGCGTCGGGGGTACCGGTCCCTTCGACAAGCTCAGGGACCTCGGCCCGCTCAGGGACCTCGGCCCGCTCAGGGACCTCGGCCCGCTCAGGGACCTCGGCCCGCTCAGGGACCTCGGCCCGCTCAGGGGCCTCGGACGTGCCGGTGACTGTCGCGCCGGTGGCTGAGCCTGTCGAAGCCACCGCCCCCGCGCGAGAACCGGTCGTCGACTCAGCCATCGACCCGCTCCACGATCATCGCGGTGCCCTGACCCACACCGACGCACATCGTCGCGAGGCCATACCGCGCGTCCTCCCGCTCGAGCCGGCCGAGCAGAGTGACGACCAACCGCGACCCGCTCGATCCGAGCGGATGCCCGAGCGCGATCGCCCCTCCGTCGGCGTTGACGATCTCGGGGTCGAGGCTGAGCCGGCGCATGCAGGCGAGCGACTGCGAGGCGAACGCCTCGTTGAGCTCGACCGCCCCCAGATCGGATGCCGAGAGCCCGGCCTTCGCGAGCGCTCTCTCGGTCGCGGGCACCGGACCGAGTCCCATGACCTCGGGAGCCACTCCGGCCGAGGCGTGCGAGACGATCCGTGCGCGCGGCCGCAAGCCGTACCGCTCGACCGCCTCGGCGCTCGCCACCACGATCGCCGAGGCGCCGTCGTTGAGGGAGCTCGCGTTGCCCGCGGTGACCACCTCCCCGCCCTTCACGACGGGCCGGAGTCCCGCGAGCACCTCCAGCGAGGTGTCCCGACGCGGCCCCTCATCGGTGTCCACCGATCCGCGAGGGGTCTCGACGGCGACGATCTCGTCGCGGAAGCGTCCGGCATCCTGAGCCCGGATCGCCCTCTCGTGGCTGCGGAGAGCGAACGCGTCGGCGTCGGCACGGGAAATCCCGTCGACCCGGGCCACTTCTTCGGCGGTCTCGGGCATGGTGAACGTGGCCTTGTCGCGGACGGCGAGGCGAGGGTTGGTGAACCGCCAACCGATCGAGGTGTCGAACGCCTCGCCCGGCTTCGCCCACGCTTTCGACGGCTTCGCCTGCACCCAGGGCGCGCGGGTCATCGACTCGACGCCTCCCGCGACGACGATGTCGGCGTCGCCCGCGCGCACCGCCTGGGCCGCAAGCGCGATCGCGCTCATCCCCGAGGCGCACAAGCGGTTCACGGTGAGGGCGGGAACGGCATCCGGGAGCCCGGCGAGCAGCACGGCCATGCGCGCGACGTTCCGGTTGTCTTCGCCGGCCTGGTTCGCCGCTCCGAGGATCACCTCGTCGATCGCGGTGACCGGAACGCCCGCGCGGGCCACGGCTTCGCCGACCACGAGGGCCGCGAGATCGTCGGGACGAACGGATGCCAGAGCCCCGCCGTATCGGCCGACCGGGGTGCGCGCACCGCCGATGAGAAACGCCTGCGACATCGCCATCCTCTCCCCCGCCGACTCTGGCGGGGTCGTCTCCACCTCGTCCGCGAGGTTTTCCGACCGATCGTTCAGTAATCATGTCAGAGGATGCCGCCGAGGGCAACGCCGCGGCATCGCCGCTCTGCCGGCGCGCCCCCGAGATCACATGATCGGGTCGAGGCCACACCGTCCGATCGCGTCAGCGGAGGTGACCTCGCACACATCGAGTCACCTCGGGGCGCATGGCCCGACGCGCGTCCGCGCCACGCAGGCACGGGGAGGAACCGCGACGGGGCTCAGGCCGGACCGCGCCGCCACCAGGCGATCACGAAGACGACGAGCCCCGCGACCAGCGCCGCCAGGACCCACAGCACGATGAGGTAGTCGATCCACGAGCCGATCGGCGGCGATCCGGGGAGGAAGTTGCGCAGCGGAATCGTCGCGAAGAGCATCGCACCCATCCAGCCCAGCGCCGTGACCTCGACCTTGCGTCGCCCCCGCAGCACGGCGATCGCGACCACAAGGACGAGAGTGGGGATGATGATCATGAGCGTCAACAGCACGATGCCGAACGCCACCGTCGCGCCCGACCGCGACGCCACGATGTCGACGGCGATCAGACCGTTCCCGCCGTCGTGCGCGGTCATCGTGATGTCCCACCCCGTCACACCACGCCCGCTCACATCGATCGCCGTCGGGAGGGGAACGGTCTCGGCATTCTCATCGTCCACACCCGCGACCATGTACGACGTCACCCGGTATCGATCGAACGGCCACTCCGCGATGGAGCCGTCCATCACGAACGACACTTCCGCCGGCTCGACGAGGCGGCTCGGCTCGTACTGCACCGCCTTCGAACCCGCGACGGCCGACACCAGCACGTAGAACGGCTTGTTCACCACGATGCCGTTCGTGTACTCCCCCTCGCCCGCCTGATTCGGCAACAGCGACACCGTGAGTCGACTCGTCGCGGCATCCATCTTCTCCGGCGTGAGCACCAGCGCGACCGCGTCGGCCGGAGGCTCGTCGCCACCCCGCGAAACGATGTCGCTTCCGCTCGCGTACAGCGCGACGACCGTGACGTACAGGGCGAGGATCGCCACAACGATGCCCCCGACTCCGAGAAGGGTCCGGCGCCGAGGCCGCACTGTGCTGCTCACGATGTCAGTGTGGCAGAGCGTGGTGCGATGTCCGGCTCTCCGCGCGGCCGTCCACTCGACCACGCTCAAACGCACGGTAGCCACGCGTCGATGACGCGTGTCACACGGTCAGCACCGACCGGCACCTCAGATCATGAGCCGGGGGCGACGGCGTCCATCGTCATCGATGTGGTGCCCCCGACAGGATTCGAACCTGCGACGCCCGCGTTAGGAGTGCGGCGCTCTATCCCCTGAGCTACGGAGGCGGGATGCCACCAGCCTACCGTCGCGACAGGGGGTCGCCCGAGAACAGCCGCGTCGGCAGACCCGCGTCCCATCGCCCCGGTTCGGGGAGGGCCGCTTCGCGGACCTCGACGCCATCGGTTCCGATGCGGGCCGCGCACACGAGGAGCGACTCGAGCACGAGACCGTCATGCGCATCTCGCCGGAGGACCGACGATCCGGGATCGTGTGTCGAGTTCTCGACGACCGCGAGCCACGGCTCGAACCAATTCGATCCGTTCCCGACGCCGGCGCGACGGAACTCCTCGAGCCATCTCGCGATCCGTGGCGTTCCCGGGTCATCCGCCGCGTGGTGCGCGATCATGTGGGTCCCGGGTTCCAGCCGCGTGCGCTGCGTCCGCAGACCGTCCCACTCGACGAGGTATGCACCCGTGGCATCCACTTCGACGAGATTGAACCCCCGGGTCGGCGGATTCTCGGGGACGCCGTCCCCCAGCGCGTCGAGGGCGATCGCGCCGCGGCTGACCACCTCGTCGTCGCCGCGGCCCGAGAGGTCTTCGCGGTTGAGCAGCACCGCCAGCCGACGGCGGTCGGGGTCGACCGCGAGCCAGGCACCGCCGGCGCGGTCGTCGCGCACGCCGAGAACACGCGGTCGATCCGGCCACCAGGGCCCGATGCCGCGCCAGGGGCGCTCACGATCCTCGTCCCGGACGGCGAGGAGCCGCACCGGCTCGTCCACCACAACGGGAACATCGATCACGACGGTGCACACCCGCTCCACGCTACCCGCGCCACGCGAACGGTGGTCGCGTCGCGCCCCCGAACCGCTCCCCCTCCCTCCTTCCCGACCGGCATCCGAAAGAGCAGGGCATCGAAAGAACAGGGCATCGGAAGAGCCCAAACACCGGGAAGAGCCCCCACCTGGAAGACTGGGGCGATGTTCATCGTCGTCGGGGTCACCGGGGGAATCGCCGCCTACAAGACCGTGGGCCTCGTGCGCCTTCTCGTGAAAGCGGGGCACGACGTGCACGTCATCCCGACCGACGACGCCCTGCGCTTCGTCGGGACCCCGACGTGGGAGGCGATCAGCCGCAACCCCGTCACCACCTCGGTCCACGACGATGTCGCGCGGGTCCGCCACGTCGGGCTCGGGCAATCGGCCGAGCTCGTGATCGTCGCCCCCGCCACGGCGAACACCCTGGCCGCGATGACGGCGGGCCTGGCATCCGATCTCCTCGGCACGACCCTTCTCGCGACAACCGCGCCGGTGGTGGTCGCCCCGGCGATGCACACCGAGATGTGGCGGCACCCGGCGACCACGCACAACATGCGGGTGCTGCGGGAACGCGGTGTCCACGTCGTCGGCCCCGCGGACGGAGCCCTCACGGGAGGCGACTCGGGTCCGGGCCGTATGTCGGAGCCCGAGGACATCGCCGCTTTCGCACTGTCCCTCGTCGAGCGCACCCGCGATCTCGAGGGCGTATCGATCGTCGTCAGCGCCGGAGGCACGCGCGAACCCATCGACCCGGTCCGCTTCCTCGGCAACCGTTCGAGCGGTCGACAGGGCGTCGCGATCGCGAGAGCCGCCGCCGACCGCGGCGCCCGCGTGACCCTCGTCGCCGCGCACCTCGACGCCGACGTCGTCCCCGATCCACGGGTCGAGGTCATCGCCGTGGCGACCGCCGATGAACTGGGCAGGGCGATGGATGCCACGGCCCCCGACGCCGACGTCGTCGTCATGTCCGCGGCGGTCGCCGACTACTCCGTGGCCTCGGTGTCGGAGAACAAGATCCGCAAGCAGGACGCCCCCGGAGGACTCACTCTCGAGCTCGTCGAGAACCGCGACATCGTGGCCGGTCTCGTCGCCGCGCGCCGCGACGGGCAGACGATCGTCGCGTTCGCCGCCGAGACGGTCCGCGACGACGACGAGCTGCTCGAACGCGCCCGCACCAAGGCGGCGCGCAAAGGCGTCGACCTGCTGGCGGCGAACGCGGTCGGCTGGACGCGAGGGTTTGAGTCGACCGACAACGCGCTCGTGATCGTCGAGCGCGAGGGCGAGGTCGTGGCGGCGGCATCCGGCTCGAAGGACGACACCGCCCACGCTCTGCTCGACGCGATCGTCACCCGCCGACGGGGCTGACCGCGATGTGCGATCAGTAGCTGTAGTAGTAGGCGACCTGCTCGATGAGGGCAAACACCTCGCGGAGGACGACCACCGCCCAGATCGTCGCCGCGATGAGCGACACGACGGTCACGGCGATGAAACCCCAGATCGGGCCGAGTCCCTTGCCGGTCTGCCGGCGCAGGACGATCCCGCGGCCGATGACGTACACGCCGGACGAGATGAGGAAGACGAAGAACGCCCAGGCCCAGTGGAACGGGTTCTGGATTCCGCGTGCGCGGAGCTGACGCCAGTCGAGGAACGCGAAGAGGATGCTGAGACCCGCGATCACGAGGGAGAGGACGCTCACCCCCAGGGTGGCGAGGGTCGTTCCGACCGACGCGCTCAGCATGGAAGACGAGTACCCGCCGCTCTCGGAGAACGCCGCCGAGTAGATCGCCTGTTCCAGGATCGACCGCCAGTCGATGAGGAACAACGACAGCAACTGCACCAGTGGCAGGGCGACGATCAGCCACACCCAGACCGTGTCGGTGGGGACACCGCTCTTCGCTGGGGTCGCAGGGGTGGACGCTCCGGCGTAGCCCGGGGCGGCCGGGTATCCCGGCGCCGCGGGGTACCCCGGCGCGGCGCCGTAGCCCGGAGACGCGGGGTATCCCGGAGCTGAGGCGGCGGCCGCACCCGGGTAGCCCGGCGCGGTGGAGTAGGCCGGGGTGCCGGCGGGGGCCGCGGGAGCCGCGGGGGTGGTCGGCGCCGCGGGGGTGGTCGTGGCCGAGGGAGCCGCGGGCGTGATGGGCGCCGCGGGCACCGTGGAAGCCGGCGGAGCAGCCGCTTCGGCCGGAACATCCGACGCGGCCGGGGACGGACCAGTGGGAGCCGGGGCCGGAGAGGGCACAGACTCGGTGGGCGCCGCGGGGTGCGCGGTCGACGCGGCGGGAGCCGCGGCCTCGGTTTCATCCCGACTCTCGCCCGCTGTGGCGACCGCTGTCGTCTCGACCTCGGCGGAGCTCGGCGCATCGACCTGCGCGCCATCCGTGTGCTCGCTGACCGCCGGACGCACCTCGTCCGTCCACGCGATACCGTCCCAGCGTCGCGTCCCGCCGCTGCCGGCGGGGTCGGGGTACCAGCCTTCGGGCGGAGTGGGCGTGTCGGTCATGGTCGTCCCCCTGGATGGTGATGCGGGCGGTTCATGCGAGTCCCCCGAGTCTAGTGAGCGGGCTCGCGATCACCGGAAATCCCTCGATGCGTGCGAGACGCCCACGCGGAGGTCGGTGAAGCCGTCGGCCACCACGTTCGTCACGCCCTCGACCGAGCGTTCGAGCATGCCCCGGACGATCAGGGCGGGCGACTCGCGCGCGATCCGGCGGTAGCGATTCCAGACCCCGACCGAGCAGATGATGTTCATGAGGCCGTGTTCGTCTTCGAGGTTGAGGAAGGTGATCCCGGATGCCGTCGCCGGACGCTGGCGGTGGGTGACCAGCCCCGCCACCTCGATCCGGCGGTCGGTCTCTGCCGTCTGCAGTTCGCGAGAGGTGAGGACCCCGCGCGCGTCGAGCGCCGATCGGAAGTGCGTGAGGGGGTGATCGTCGGTGGAGAGACCCGTCGCCCACAGGTCGGACGCGAGCAGTTCATAGCTCGTCGGGTCGGTGAACAGCGGAGGCTGAACCGCCACGAGAGAGTCAGGAAGGAACTCCGGGCGGTCCTGGGCCGCCGACCCCGAAAGCCAGATCGCTTCTCGTCGCGAATGGCCGAGGCTCTCGAAGGCTCCCGCGGTCGCGAGCGCCTCGAGCTGCGAGGTGATCAGCCCCGTACGCCGCACGAGGTCGCGCATGTCGCGAAAGGGACCGCTCCGCTCCCTTTCGGCGACGATCCGCTCCGCCACCTTCGCGCCGATCCCGGTCACTCCCGCCAGTCCGAGCCGTACCGCGAACGCTCCGTCCCTCCGGTGTGCGGCGGTCTCGTCGGGTGCCGATCGGTCGAACTCCCCCGTCGGCGGCTGGTGCGCGTCGGTGCAGGCCTCGAGCCCCGTGGGCCCGTGGGCATGCGCGGCGGTGCAGGCCTCGAGCCCCGTGGGCCCGTGGGCACGCGCCTCGTCGAGAGGTTCCATCTCCGCCTCGACACCCGAGCGCAGCAGGTCGGGCCGGAGAACCCGCACTCCGTGCCTCCGCGCGTCGGCGGTCAACGTGGCGGGCGAATAGAACCCCATCGGTTGAGCCCGCAGGAGCCCGGCGAGGAACACGCCCGGGTAGTGCAGCTTGATCCACGAGCTCGCGTACACCAGAAGCCCGAACGAGAGCGAGTGCGACTCCGCGAAACCGAAGTTCGCGAACGCCTGGATCTTCGCGTAGAGGTCGTCGGCGACCTGGCCGACGAGCCCGTTCTCGGCCATACCCGCGTACAGCTTCTCGCGCAGGGAGTCGATCCGCTCCAGCCCGCGTTTGGACCCCATCGCCCGCCGGAGCAGGTCGGCATCCTCGGGCGTGCAGTTGCCGATCGCGACCGCCATCTGCATGAGCTGCTCCTGGAACACCGGCACCCCCATGGTGCGCTCGAGCACGGGTCGCAGCTTCTCGTGCACGTACGTGATCGGCTCCTGACCGAGCTTCCGCCGCACGAAAGGGTGCACGGCACCGCCCTGGATCGGCCCCGGGCGGATGAGCGCGATCTGCACCACGAGGTCGTAGAACTTCCGCGGCTGCAACCGGGGCAACAGTCCCATCTGCGCCCGCGACTCCACCTGGAAGACCCCGATCGAGTCGGCGCGGCACAGCATGTCGTAGACGGCCTTCTCTTCTTTCGGCAGCGTCGACAGCTCCCACGTCTCGCCCGTGGCATCCCGGATCAGGTCGAAGCAATACTGCAGCGCCGCGAGCATGCCGAGACCCAGCAGGTCGAACTTGACCAGCCCCATCCACGCGGCGTCGTCTTTGTCCCACTGGATGACCGTGCGATTCTCCATCCGCGCGTGCTCGATCGGCACGACCTCGCCCACCGGACGGTCGGTGAGCACCATGCCCCCGGAGTGGATGCCGAGATGCCGAGGGGCCTTCAGCAACTCGGACGCGAACTCGATGACCTGATCGGGGATGTCGTGATCGGCTCCGGTCTCGAGCGTGGCTCCCCACCGTTCGACCTGCTTCGACCACGCATCCTGCTGCCCGGGCGAATGCCCGAGCGCGCGGGCCATGTCGCGCACGGCGTTCTTCGGGCGGTACTGGATGACGTTCGCCACCTGCGCCGCACGCTCGCGCCCGTACGTCTCGTACACCCACTGGATGATCTCTTCGCGCCGGTCCGAGTCGAAGTCGACGTCGATGTCGGGCTCCTCGTCGCGCAGGCTCGACAGGAACCGCTCGAACGGCAGCCGGTAGAAGATCGAGTCGACCGCGGTGATGTCGAGCAGGAAGCAGACCGCACTGTTGGCGGCCGACCCGCGTCCCTGACACAGGATGCCGCGACGTCGGGCCTCGGCGACGATGCCGTAGACGATGAGGAAGTACCCCGGGAAGTCCTTCATCTCGATGACGCCGAGCTCGCGCTCGATGCGGTCGCGATCGTCGTCGGAGAGGTTCGGATACTTGCGCGGCACGGCCTCCCACACCAGATGACGAAGCCACGACATGGGCGTGTGTCCCTCGGGCACCGCCTGCTTCGGCAGCGCAGGCTTGGCGCGACGCAGGGGAAAAGCGAGCTCGTCGGCGAGCGTCACCGTGCGTGCCACCGCGCCGGGGTGGCGGGCGAACCGGGCCGCCATCTCGGCCCCCGAGCGCAGATGCGCACCGGCATGGGCCGGGAGCCACCCGTCCAGTTCGTCGAGACCGCGGTTCGCCCGCACAGCCGCGACGGCGGCCGCGAGCAGTTCTTTCCGGGGAACGGCGTAGTGCACGTTGTTGGTGGCGAGGATCGGCAGTCCGCGCTCCGCGGCGAGGGCGGCCAGCACGTCGTTGTGGCGCGAGTCGAGTGGGTTCCCGTGATCCATCAGCTCGACGAACACGGCCTCGACGCCGAAGAGGTCGACGAGCGTGTCGAGCTCGCGAGCGGCCGCCGCCGGACCTTCGGATGCCAGCGCGTGCCGCACGGCTCCCTTGCGGCATCCGGTGAGCACCGCCCAGTGCGGATCCTTCGGGCCGCCGGAACGCTCCGCGAGCTCCGCGAGGTCGTAGACCGGGCGGCCCTTCTCGGCCCCGGTGAGCTGCGCGTGGGTGATCGCTGCGGCCAGACGGTGGTATCCCTCTTCGCCCCGAGCCAGCACGAGAAGGTGCGATCCCGCGGGGTCGGCCTCGCCGTTCTGGGGTCCGGGGAGCTCGAGCGAGAGCTCGGCCCCGAACACGGTCCGCACCGCTCGCGCCTCAGCCGCCTCGGCGAAACGCACGATCCCGTAGAACCCGTCGTGATCGGTGACCGCCAGCGCGTGAAGACCTAGGCGTTCTGCTTCTTCGACGAGCTCTTCGGGTGAGGAGGCCCCGTCGAGGAACGAGTACGACGAATGCGCGTGCAGTTCGGCATAGGGCACGGCGTCCGCGGGGCGCTCGATCTCCGGGGCGACATAGGCTCCGCGCTTGTGCGACCACGCCGGGCTGTCGCCTCCGTCGCCGTTCGGCGGAGCCCCTGTCGGGCGCCGCGCGTCGCTGAGCAGGCGCTCGAGCTCCGACCACTTCACCGGCGGGTTGTTCCACCCCATCAGGGCACCCCCGCCCTCACGCACCGCCTCGCCGCGCGCCACGCCGCCCGGCGCCACCCCGCCCCCGCAAGCTCCGTCGAGTGTCCAAGAAACGCCGTATCCCCGCCCCGCATTGCGGCGTGTTCTGGACACTCGACGGGCTGGGCGACGACGCCGCGCGGCGCGACACCGCGCGGGGCGACACCCCGCGGGGCCACGCGCTCAGTCATAACGCCCCTCCGCTCGCCACTCCCCCTCTTCGACCACGAGCAGCCACGCGCCCCCGTCGGCGTCGACGACCTGGAACCGGTGCGCCCGGCGTCGACGCAGAGGATCCCATCCCCGTTCGCTGATGGGCCACGGTCCGGCCCACTCGAGGATGCGGCGGCGCTGCTCGCCCGTGACGAGCACCGCGGGCGGGGCGCTCAGCGCATCGCGCTCCCCCACCGTGACGGGTGCCCCGGCGATGTCGGTGACCTCCACCAGCCGCGGCTCGGGGTAGACGGTCGCCGGCAGGGGATCCGGCAGACTGCCCGGCCAGGGGCGGGTGCGGTCCTTGGCCGTCACCGCGCGATCGCCCCACGGGACCAGCACCTGGCGCTCCGCGAGCCACCGGCCCCCGCCGATCGTCGGCGTCACCACCCCGCGATGGCCGAGCATGGCCTGCACACGCGAGAGCGCGTGATGCACCCGCTCGTCAGGCCCGGCGCCGAAGAGCCCCTTGCTGTGGTGCGCGGCGTCGTCGACGGCCTCGGGTGCGATGTGCACCCCGGCGACCCCGCTGCCGAAGATGCCCTGCCCGTCTTCGGCGAGCTGCCAGCGCACACGGTCGACGACGGCCGCCGCGTCGAAAGACCCCGGATGCAGCCAGACACGCTCGCTGCGCTCTCCCCGTTCTCCGGAGAGCACGACGCGCAGCTCGGTGCAGACGAGATTCTGAGCACCGAGGTGGGCGATGAACTCATCGGCCGCCACGCGGACGCCGAAAGCAACCTGGTCGGCGAGATCGAGCGGGGGTTCGAACGCGACGTCGCGGTGGAGTTCGGGAGGAGGGATACGCGGTTCGACGGGTCGGGAGTCGCGCCCACCGGCCAGCGCATGCAGTCGCGCTCCCCGCGGCCCGAACCTCTCGAGCACCCGCTCGACGGGCATCGCGGCGAAGGCGCCGAGGGTGTGGACTCCCAGTCGCGCGAGCAGACTCGCCATCTCGTCGTCGTCGAGGGCCGCCACCGACAGCGGCGCGAGGAAGGGCGCGGCGTCGCCGGGAGGAACCACCCGCACGGGGTCATCGGAAGACGCCGCGCGCGCCGCATGGCCGGCGGTGAAGATCCCGTCCGCGACGCTCGCGCGCACCCCGGAGAAGCCGTCGGCGGTGAGGAGGTCGATGAGCGTGCGCGCCGCCTCGGCTTCGCCGCCGTAGTACCGCGCGGGGCCACGGGCGCGCAGGGCGCAGAGTCCGGGCCGGACGACCTGCACGCCCGGCGCATGGTCCTCGATGCGTGCGACGACGGGACCGAAGACCCGCGCGTCACGGACCGGGTCGGCGGCGATCACCACCAAGGTAGGGCAGAGCGCCTGCGCGTCGCGTCGACGCTGCCCGCGCCGGACCCCGTGAGCACGGGCGACAGCCGAACAGGCGACGACGACGTTGTTCGCGAACACCGCCACGGGGGCGTCATCGCGCGGGGGCGACGATGCTTCGCGGGCGAACGCCGTGATCGGCCAGTCGGGGAACCACAGCACGAGGCTGCGCGTGGGCGCCTGCATCAGCCCACCGCCCGGGTGCGGTACGTCTCGTGCGTGCGCGGGACGAGACGCTCGGTCGGAGCGCCGAGCATCTCGATCGTGCCGTCGGCCGCGGGCAGCAGCATGCGCGCCCGGCGGGCGTTCGGAGAGCGTCGGCTGCTCACCGACACCGTCAGCTCGCGACCGGCCAGGTATCCGTTCCCCTGCCCCAGTCCCGTCCAACGCGGGTCGGTCACATCGATGACGGCCTCCGCCTGCGGCCACGATCCCTGCACCAGCAGAACGGTCCCCCGGTCACGCAGACGCGCAGCCAATCGCGTGGCCTCGGCCCCGCCGCGTGCCGCGTTCGAGCCCTGGGGAGGGCGCACGGCGACGACGGGAAGCACCTCCGCGATCGTCGCCGTGACCGCCAACCAGCGCGGCCCGGGATCGGGGATGAAGACGAGACGGTCGAGATCGAGCCCATACTTCTCGGCGGCCTCCGCCCCCAGTTCGGGCATGCCGATGACTCCGCACCAGGCTCCGTCCTGCGACGGGCGCGCCATGAGGGCGAGCAGCAGCGACGACGACCGGGCGATCGCATAGGCCGAGCCCGACCGCAGTCCCCCGCCGGGAAGGAGCGAGGTGAAAGCCGGGTGCGTCGGCAGCACGGGGGCGTCCATCCGCCGGCCCTGCATGCGCTCGAGACGGTCTCGCAGCGCGTGGATGTCAGGCACCGCCTGCACCTGGTCTCGCACGATCGCCCTCACTCCCACAGGTTAGAACATGTGTTCTACACTCTCAATCCCTGTGGTTCGAAGATACGATCTACCTCCGACATCGTCCCGAGCGCGATGACCAGCGCCCCTCAGAGCAGATCGACCGTCCGCACGATGCGCGCGAATCCGCCCTGCTGGAGCACCAGAGCGGTGTCGGCCATCAACTCCGCCGCCGTCCGGCTGACCGTCCCGACGCCCGCGACCTCGCCCATCAGATCGAAGGTGCGCGTGGCATCCAGAGCAACCGTCACGTCGTACCCGAGATTTCCCGCCATCCGCGCGGTCGTCTCGACGCACATGTTCGTCTGGATTCCGCAGATCACCAGATCCCGGATGCCGCGCTCGTCGAGCCATACCCGCAGGTCGGGGTCGCCGTAGAACGCCGAGTTCACGCTCTTGCTCACCAGCACGTCGGGCTCGACGGCGGCCACCGCCGGGACGAGGGCGTTCCCCGGCGCCGCGGGGTGCAACGGCGAGCCTTCCTTCGGGGAATCGTGACGCACGATCACGATCGGCTCGCCCTCGCGGCTCCACCTCTCGATAAGGGCGGCGACGTTGGCCTCACAGTCGGGATTGGCCGTGGGACCCCAGAACGCGAGGTCGTCGAAACCCCGTTGCATGTCGATGACGACCAGAGCACGTGTCATGGCCCCATTCCACCACCGACCGCCGACACCAGGGCCGCGGGAAGCGGACGATCACCGACGCACGAGCGCCATCACGCCGCGAGCGCGAGATACGGCTCCCACCGCGGGTCGCTCTTGTCGACACCGCGCACCGTCCACGACGACCCCCTCGGCGGGGCGGGGATCACCCGCAGTTCCCACGACATCTCCTGCGGCGTGCGGTCGCCCTTGACGTTGTTGCATCGCAGGCAGCAGGCCACGAGGTTCTCCCACGTGTCCTTCCCCCCGCGCGAACGCGGCAGGATGTGGTCGATGGTCGAGGCCGTCTTGCCGCAGTACCCGCACCGGTGGGCATCGCGGCGGAGCACCCCTCGCCGGGTGACCGGCACCTGACGCGCCCCGGGCACCCGGATGTACCGCGTGAGGATGATCACGGCCGGGCGATCGTACGTCCCTCCCGCGGCCCAGACCGGATCTTCGTCGACGCGCTCGACGACGGTGGCCTTCTCGTTCATCACGAGCACGAGCGCTCGTTTGAACGACACGACGGCGAGCGGTTCGTAGCCCGCGTTCAGCACCAGAGTACGCATGAGGTCTCCTCTCGAATGGCCGAGACGGCTTCTCGGATGTTCGACTCGCGACGAGAGGAAGGTGCGCAGGCGTATGAAAAAAGGCGCTGTCTAGACAGACAGCGCCCGAGGAGTCACGGTGAGACCGTGGCATCCGAACAGACGATGCCGAAGAACGAGCAGCCCGAGCGCATCCATGGTGCGGATGCGTGGCCTGGCGTTCATCGGCTTTTCCCTTCGGTTCTTCCCGACGTCGCTGACAGGCTAACCCACCACCGACACGCCCGGGTCCGCGAGATCGGGAAACAAGAAACGGCGTGTCGGAGAACAGGAGTCTCCGACACGCCGTGTCGAGGTCGAGCTGTCGAGGTCCAGCGCTCGAGGAGAAGCGGTCAGCCCGCGTTCTGCTGCAGCCAGGCGTAGGGGTCGACGACCTGGCCGTTGATGTGCACCTCGAAGTGGAGGTGGTTGGCGGTCGAGCTTCCGGTCGACCCGACGAGACCGATGAGCTGGCCCGCGGCGACGGTGTCGCCCGCCTGGACCTGACGGCTGCCGTACGTCATGTGTCCGTACGTGGTCGAGACCTTCTGACCGTTGATCACGTGCTCGATGACGATACCCACGCCGTAGCCGCCGAAGCTCTCGGACGAGGTGCTCACCACGCCCGCGGCGGCGGCGAAGATCGGCTGCCCACCGGGAGCGAGCAGGTCGACGCCCTGGTGATATCCGGAGTCCCACAGACCACGACCGAGCACGTAGCTCGTCAGCGGCCAGCGCACCTCTCCCGAACCGGGAGCGGTCATGTTGAGGTCGATGTTCGACAGCGATGCGCCGGCGCTGGCGGCCAGCTGACGCGCACGCTCCGCGGCGGCGGCAGCGGCGGCTTCCTGATCCTTCTTCTTCTGGATCTCGTCGGCGGTGGTCGCCGAGTAGCTGCTGCGATCGAGGGCCTCACTGGCGACGTCAGAGGCGACGACCATCGACTGGTTGTCGGGAGCGGACATCTCACCCAGGGTCACCGTGTTCGAGGGGGGCACCGTCGCCGCATAGGCCGGGATCGCGACCGTGGCGACCAGACCGGCCACCATCGACAGGATGACGGCGCTGCGCAGGGGCTTTCCGACGCGGCGGGCCGCGGGAAGCGAACGGGCGGGCGGCGCGGTCCGGGGAACCGGGGATGCCGCGGGAGCGGTGGGTCGAATGGTGCGACGCGAGGGTCGGGCAACCGCTGCGCGCGCGCTCTTCCGGGTCAGCCCCGTCGAGGAGACCTCGGGTCGGTCATCGACGGGATGGGTGTGTTCAGCCAAATTTCCTCCGGCGCCTCTGCGTCCGTGAAGACGCTGGCTCGTCAGCACTCGATATTGGGGGCACGATGTGCGGGCTTCACCCTCTGCGGACGACGAGCCGGGGAGGCAAACCGCGAGGGGTCCGACGGCGGGCTTCTCGCCTGTGGACCCTCAGAGGCTACCCGAAGATAACGAACAAGTCACGCAAAGGACATCGCGTACAGGAGATGCACGGCCGCCCCGGCCTCGCGACGACATCGCGGGACACCACGCGACGAATCGACGACGGAAGAAGGGGCTTCAGGCCTCGTCGACGAGGAAGATGTGCGACGCCACCTCGACGGGGAGTTCGAGCCCCTCGTCGGCGCCCTCCATCTGCACGAGGACGTATCCCTCGTTGAACCGGTAGTCGCCTCGCGCCCCGGGCAGGACCCCCGCGGCCTTGAGCTGCTGGAGGAGCTCGGGATCGACCTGGGCGGGTTCGGCGAGACGTCGCACCGTACCGGTGATGGGCTGGCCGGCGTCGTTGAGCTTGCGCACCAGGCCGACGACGCCCTCTTCGAACGTCGAGCTGGCGACGTCGCCGAGCTGATCGAGACCGGGGATCGGGTTGCCGTAGGGCGATTCGGTGGGGTGCCCGAGAAGCTCGACGAGGCGGCGCTCGACCTGCTCGCTCATGACGTGCTCCCAGCGGCAGGCCTCGTCGTGCACGTAGGCCCAGTCGAGACCGATCACGTCGCTGAGCAGGCGCTCGGCCAAGCGGTGCTTGCGCATGACGTCGACGGCCTTCTGACGCCCGTCACCGGTGAGTTCGAGGCGGCGGTCCTCGGAGACGACCACGAGACCGTCGCGCTCCATCCGGCCGACGGTCTGCGAGACGGTGGGGCCGGAGTGCCCGAGACGCTCGGAGATGCGGGCCCGCAGGGGCACGATGTTCTCTTCCTCGAGTTCGAGGATCGTGCGCAGGTACATCTCGGTGGTGTCGATGAGATCGGTCATTCAGGAGTCCTCGGCGTCGCGCGGCTGGTAAGGACAGCCTACCGACCCCATCCGACACAGACTCCGGATGCCGCCACCCCGCGCCCTAGAATCGAGCCCATGCCGCACGTGGACCTCCCCACCGACCTCCTGCCCGCCGACGGCCGCTTCGGATGCGGCCCCTCGAAGGTGCGCGGAGCGCAGCTCGAGTCTCTCGTCACCCGTGGCGCGAGCATCCTGGGCACCTCGCACCGCCAAGCCCCCGTGAAGAACCTGGTCGCCAGCACGCGCGAGCGTCTCGCCGAGCTGTTCCGCCTGCCCGAGGGCTACGAGATCATCCTGGGCAACGGCGGATCGACCGCCTTCTGGGATGCCGCCGCCTTCGGCCTCATCGAGAAGCGCAGCCAGAACCTCGTCTTCGGCGAGTTCGGCGGCAAGTTCGCCTCGGCCGCGGCCGCCCCGTGGCTGCAGACCCCCGATGTGCGCAAGGCCGCACCGGGCACGCGCACCGTCGCCGAGGTCGTCGAGGGCGTCGACGTGTACGCCTGGCCGCACAACGAAACCTCGACGGGCGTCGCCGCCCCCATCGAACGCGTCCATGGCGACGCGGGTGCGCTCACCGTCATCGATGCCACGAGCGCCGCGGGCGGCATCGACTTCGACGTGACCCAAGCCGACGTCTACTACTTCGCCCCGCAGAAGAACCTCGGCTCCGACGGCGGACTCTGGTACGCCGCCGTGTCGCCGGCGGCGATCGAGCGCATCGAGAGCATCGCGGCATCCGATCGGTACATCCCCGAATTCCTGAGCCTGAAGAACGCGCTCGACAACTCGCGACTGCAGCAGACGCTCAACACCCCGGCGCTCGCCACCCTCCTGCTCCTCGACGACCAGCTCGGTTGGATCCTCGACAACGGCGGTCTGGCGTGGGCCGGAGCGCGCACGGCGGAGTCGTCCTCGGCGCTCTACGACTGGGCGGACGCGAGCGCGGTGGCGACGCCGTTCGTCGCCGACCCGGCCGACCGCTCCCCCGTCGTCGTCACGATCGATTTCGACGAGAGCATCGACGCCGCGGCGATCGCCAAGAGCCTGCGCGCGAACGGCATCGTCGACACGGAGCCCTATCGCAAACTCGGTCGCAACCAGCTGCGCGTCGCGACGTTCGTCTCGATCGAGCCCGATGACGTCCGCCGTCTCATCGGCGCGATCGACTACACGATCGAACGCCTGCCCGGCACCTGATCGAACGACGAAGGCCGTCCCGCACACGCGCGGGACGGCCTTCGTCGTTCACGGGATCAGTAGCTGCGTTCGCGCTCGTCCTCGTCGTCTTCGTCGTCGTCTTCTTCGTAGTCGTCTTCTTCGTCGCCGTCTTCTTCGTCGCCGTCCGAGTCGTCCTCGGACTCCGGCTCGGCGTCACCCGACTCGTCGAACTCATCGATGTCGACACCGTCGAGGTCTCCGGCGTGGAACCGCGCCTTCGGCTCGTCCTCCGACTCGTCGTCGTCTTCGGCGTCGTCGTCTTCGCCGTCGAGATCGTCATCATCGACATCGACATCGTCATCGTCGACATCGTCATCCGACTCGCCGCTCTCCGCCGCGGCGGCCTGCGCCGCCTGGTAATCCGCCAGGCGCGTCGCCCAGGGAACCCACTCGGGTGCCAGGAGCGCGCCCTCGCCGGGCATCAGCTCCGCCTCGAGGACCGTCGGCTCGGCGTCGTCGACGACGGCCACGCTCACGGTCCAGTACCACCCGGGGTATCCGAGCAGGCGCGTGTGGAACCGCAGCGAGACGACGCCGTCGTTCTCGACGATGTAGTCGGCGGGCGGCCCCACCGTGTCGGCGGGGGTGATCTCGTGCAGCGCGCTCAGCGCGAGGTCGTGGGCGTGAAGCAGTCGGTCGTCGACCGGCTGCTCAGGCTTCGAAGTCATCGGCGACCTTGCGCAGTACCGCGGCGATCTTGCTGGCGTGCGCACCGCTCGGGTACCGGCCACGACGCAGATCGCCGCCGATGCCGTCCAGGAGCTTGACGAGGTCCTCGACGATGATCGCCATGTCGTCGGCGGGCTTGCGCGAGCGCTTCGCCATGCTCACGGGTGCTTCGAGGACGCGCACCGACAGGGCCTGCAGACCACGCTTGCCGTCGGCGACGCCGAACTCGAGGCGCGTGCCGGCCTTGGGCGCGGGGGTTCCGGCGGGCAGGGCGGTGGCGTGCAGGAACACGTCCTGGCCGTCATCGGTGGCGATGAAGCCGAAGCCCTTCTCTTCGTCGTAGAACCTGACCTTGCCGGTGGGCATGGAAACCTCGCTGAAAGACATGCGCGAACGCGCGGTGGAACCCGGGACCCGAACGGATCCCGGCCCTTCAGCCTACGCCACGCGTGCCAGGCAGTAGGCTGAGGGGCGATGAGCACACGCACCCCCGACGGCGATGTCCCGATCCGCCGTATCGATCGCATCCTGGCGTTCATGTCGCTCGGACTGCTCATCCTGTCCGTCGTGAGCTTCTTCGCGATCATCATCGCGTCGACGGCCAAGGCAGACATGAGCACCGGCATCTGGCCGACGGTGGGCGTTCTGCTCTACATCGCACCCCCGGTCGCGTTCGCGTGCCTGGTGGCCGTGCTCATCATGAGCTTCGTGCGAAGGGCACGCGCGAACAAGGAGCGTTGACCGTGCCCGAGACCTCCGACCAACGCGCACTGGCGGTCTCGTTGAGCGCACGGGCCGACGAAGACCTCGCTCAGCTCTTCCTCGAGCGCGACGTCTCACCCTCGGCGACGTGGCGCGACACCTTCGACGCCGCGGATGCGCTGCTCGATCCCCCCTCGATCTCCCGCGCACTCCCCCCGTTGACGCGGACCGAGGCCGAAGCCCTCGTCGCGGCCGTCTCGACCGGATCGCCCGTACTCACCGAGGTGCGCGCCGCGCTCGTCGCGCGAGCTCTCGTGCGCGACGACGGCGTCGCCTACGCAGCGGTCGCCACGATCGTCGGCGAGACGTTCCCCGACGGGATCCCGGATGCCGAGCCTTCCCGCCCCGGCCGAGCCGCGGCATCCGATGCCGCCGCCGAAGCCGCGTTCACCAACGCCGCGGCCCTGGCCGACGTCCTCCTCCTGACTCTCGACGCACCGCTCGGACGCATCGGCTCGGGATCGCTCGGCGCCACCGAGCGGCGGCGCCTCGTGGATGCGGGAGCCGTGGAGACACCCGAGGAAGCGGATCTGCTCGTCGGGATCGCGGCATCCGTCGGTCTGTTGGGCAGCACGGGCCGCGCGTGGCTGGTCACCCCCGCCGGCAAGGCGTGGTTGCGCCTACCCACCCTCGATCGATGGCAGGAGACCGCGAAGACCCTGCGCGACGTCCTGCCCCGGGCGTATCGCACAGCCGAGGGCGGCTGGATCCCGAGCGCGAGCTGGCCCGACGCACTGCCCTTCGACCCGTCCGGCGCGGAGCGGGCGGCGCTGTGGCGAGAGCGTTTCTCGGCATGGGGCCTCATCGACGCCGCCGACCAGACTCCTCCCTGGAGTTCCGGGCTCGCGGCGGGCGACGAGGTCGACGTCTCCGCCCTCCGCGACCTCCTTCCGCCCGAGGTCGACCGCGTGTACCTCCAGAACGACCTCACGGCCATCGCCCCGGGTCCGCTCGCTCCGCACCTCGATGTGCGCCTGCGGAGCATGGCGACGCGAGAATCCCGGGCACAGGCGTCGAGCTACCGGTTCAGCGCCGCGACGATCGGCGCAGCCATCACCGGCGGCGAGACGGCCGAGTCTCTGCGCGACTTCCTCACCGACCTGTCGCTCACCGGGCTGCCGCAGCCCCTGGCCTACGTGATCGAGCGGACCTCGGCGCAGCACGGACGCGTCCGTGTCTCGAGCGACCCGGAGACGCGACTGACGCGGGTCACGACGACCGACCCGACTCTTCTGCAGGCGATGGAGGTCGACCAGTCCTTGCGCTCGGTGGCACTGTCGCGCGCCGACGACGCCCTCGAGTCGCACGTCGCCGCCGACGTCGTCTTCTGGGCGCTGACCGACGCGCACTACCCCGCCGTCGCCGTCGACGAGTCCGGCGCCCCGAGGACGCTGGAGCGCGCCCGGCTGGCCGCCGACACCCCGTCGACGGATCCCCTCGAGACCTACGCGCCGCTCATCGGGCGCGTACGCGCTGGCGGTGAGGACTCGGATGCCGCCTGGCTCGAACGCGAACTCGACCAGGCGGTGCGTGCCCGCGCGATCATCGACGTGACCGTTCGCCTGCCCGACGGTTCGACGCGCGTGTTCCGTCTGGAGGCGACGGGACTGGGAGGCGGCCGACTCCGCGGCCGTGACCGGGGCGCCGACGTCGAGCGCACGCTCCCGCTCTCGCACATCGACGGGATCGCACCCGTCGAGTGACGCCGCGTGAAGCTCGACCGCCGCGACCCCGGTAGACTCGAACGCTATGGCTGACGGCCCCTTGATCGTGCAGAGCGACCGCACCGTCCTCCTCGAGGTCGCACACCCCGAGGCGGAGACGGCGCGGCATGAGCTCGCGGTCTTCGCCGAGCTCGAGCGCGCACCCGAGCACATCCACACCTATCGGATCACCCGGCTGGGGCTCTGGAACGCGCGGGCGGCCGGCCACGACGCCGACGCGATGCTCGAGACGCTCGACCGCTGGTCGCGCTTCCCGGTCCCGGCTTCGGTGAGCACCGACATCCGCGAGACCGTCAACCGCTACGGACGCCTGGTCATCGAACGCAACGACGAGAACGAGCTCGTCCTCCGCTCGACCGACCCGGCGGTGCTCGGCGAGGTCTCGCGCAACAAGCGCATCTCGCCCCTGCTCATCGGGCACCCCACGCCCGACACCTACCTGATCGACGCGTGGGCGCGAGGGCACATCAAGCAGGAGCTCCTCAAGATCGGCTGGCCCGCCGAAGACCTCGCCGGCTACACACCGGGCACCCCGCACCCGATCGATCTCGCCGAGGACGGGTGGAGCCTGCGCCCGTACCAGCGGCAGGCCGTCGACTCGTTCTCCGAGGGCGGTTCGGGTGTCGTGGTGCTCCCCTGCGGGGCGGGCAAGACCCTCGTCGGAGCGGGCGCCATGGCCGACACCCGCACGACGACCCTCATCCTGGTGACGAACACCGTGAGCGCCCGGCAGTGGCGCGACGAACTGCTCCGCCGCACGACTCTCACCCCCGACGAGATCGGCGAGTACTCGGGCCAGGTCAAAGAGATCAAGCCCGTCACGATCGCGACGTACCAGATCCTCACCGCGAAGCGGAAGGGAGAGTACGCCCACCTCGCCCTGCTCGACGCGCTCGACTGGGGTCTGGTCCTCTACGACGAGGTGCACCTTCTCCCCGCTCCCGTCTTCAAGCTCACCGCCGACCTGCAGGCGCGACGGCGCCTGGGGCTGACCGCCACGCTCGTCCGCGAGGACGGACGCGAGGGCGACGTCTTCAGCCTGATCGGCCCCAAGCGGTTCGACGCGCCGTGGAAAGAGATCGAGGCGCAGGGCTTCATCTCGCCGGCCGCGTGCTACGAGGTGCGCATCGACCTGCCCGCCGGCGAGCGGCTCGAATACGCCGCCGCGGCCGACGAAGACCGCTACCGGCTCGCCGCGACGGCTCCCGCGAAGATCGACGTCGTGCGCCGGCTCGTCGAGCGCCACCCCGACGAGCGCATCCTCGTCATCGGTCAGTACCTCGACCAGATCGATGAGCTGTCCGAGGCCCTCGACGCGCCGAAGATCACGGGGGCGACCCCCGTGGCGGAGCGCGAAGAGCTGTTCCAGGCCTTCCGCGTGGGAGAGATCTCGCTCCTCATCGTGTCGAAGGTCGCGAACTTCTCGGTCGACCTGCCCGAGGCGTCGGTCGCCATCCAGGTCTCGGGATCCTTCGGGTCGCGTCAAGAAGAGGCGCAGCGCCTCGGGCGCCTGCTGCGACCGAAGCAGTCGAACCACACGGCGAGCTTCTACACGCTCATCGCGCGCGACACGGTCGACCAGGATTTCGCGCAGAACCGCCAGCGTTTCCTCGCCGAACAGGGGTACGCGTACACGATTCTGGATGCCGACGGAATCGACGCCGCGGCCGCCTGAGACATACCAGGGTGCGGCTTTCCGTTCCATATCCAGCACTTTGCTGGGTGCAGTCACGATAATGAGGGCATGACAGCTCCTCGCATCCTCGTCGTGGACGACGAACCGAACATCCGCGATCTGCTCATCACGAGCCTGCGCTTCGCCGGTTTCCAGGTGCGAGCCGTGGCCAACGGCGCGCAGACGATCTCGGCCGTGCTCGAAGAAGAACCCGACCTCATCGTGCTCGACGTGATGCTGCCGGACATGAACGGGTTCAGTGTCACCAAGCGTCTCCGCGGCGCCGGCTACACCGCTCCGATCCTCTTCCTCACGGCCAAGGACGAGACCGAAGACAAGATCATGGGGCTGAACGCCGGAGGCGATGACTACGTCACCAAGCCGTTCAGCCTCGACGAGATCGTCGCGCGCATCCAGGCGATCCTCCGCCGCACGATGCAGGCCGACGAGGAGTCGATCATCCGCACGGGCGAGCTCACGATGGACCAGGACACGCACGACGTCAGCGTCGGCGACGTCTCGATCGACCTCAGCCCCACGGAGTTCAAGCTCCTGCGTTACCTCATGCTCAACCCCAACCGTGTGCTGTCGAAGGCGCAGATCCTCGACCACGTCTGGGAGTACGACTTCAACGGCGACGCCGGCATCGTCGAGAGCTACATCTCCTACCTCCGCCGCAAGATCGATCCGCACTCCTCGGAGCCGCTGATCCAGACCAAGCGCGGCTTCGGCTACATGCTGAAGTCGGGCAAGACCGTCTGAGCGGAGCCTCCTCCTGCACTCCGACGATGCCGTGACGCGCTGGTGGCGCCGACTGAGCCTGCGGGCCAAGGTCACCGGCGTCACTGTCACGCTCCTCGCGGTCGGGCTGTTCGCCGCCGGCATCGGCACGATGGTCTTCCTGCGCACCACGCTCGTGAACAACCTCGACGAGCAGCTGGCACAGCAGGCGGCGGGCAACATCGCGAACACCATCTTCACGACGACCAACGAAGACGGTCGGATGGTGTTCACGCCGGTCGAGAACGCCCCGCAGATCGGGTCGATGGTCGTCGTCTACAACGCCGAGGGCCAGCGCGAGGCCTTCTTCAACGGCACGTCGACGAAGGCCACGCCGCAACTGCCCGACACGTTCACGACGCCGCAGACCTACACCCAGCTCGACAAGCGCATCGACCTGGATGACCCGGTCACGGGGCAGCACTTCATCGCGCGCGTGGGTCTTTTCGAAGTACCCAACAGCGGCTCTTACACCCAGATGGTGATCCAGCCGCTCGGACCGACGGATCGGATCGTCGCGGCCTACGTCGGCATCTACGGCTTCGTCGCTCTGCTCATCCTCATAGCGAGCGCGCTGCTGACCCGCTGGCTCGTGACCCTCACGTTCCGGAGTCTGAATCAGGTCGAGACCACCGCGATGGACATCGCCGCCGGCGACTTCAGCCAACGTCTCACCGACATCGTCCCCGACACCGAGGTCGGTCGCCTCAAGACGGCGATCAACGCCATGCTCGCGCGCATCGACGGAGCGCTCGGACAGCGGGACGCCACCGTCCGGCAGATGCGCCGGTTCATCGGCGACGCGAGCCACGAGCTGCGCACTCCCCTGGTCACGATGCGCGGCTACGCCGAGCTCTACCGGATGGGTGCCATCCGCTCCGACGAGGATGTCGCCCAGTCGATGGAGCGGATCGAGAAGGAGGCGATCCGCATGGGTGCCCTCGTCGAAGACCTCCTGGCTCTCGCGCGCCTCGACGAGCGTCGCGACGTGAGCATCACCGCGATCGACCTCCGCCCCATCGCGCGCGACGCCGCCCTCGACCTGCGCGTCACCTCACCGCAGCGCGAGGTCACGGTCGACGACACGACCAGCCGCGACGAGATCGTGCTGCCCGTCATGCGCCTCGAAGTGCTGCCGCAGACGGAGACGGATGCCACCGGCCCGAACGGTCGGCGTCGGGTCGCTCCCACCACCTCGGCGATGGCGATCGCGGGTGCCACACTGTCACGGCTGCGGCGACGCGCGAAGGACACCGGCGACGGACCGGTCGTCGAGTCCCCCGCCGAGGCGTCGTCCTCGCCGACGACCGCGCCGAACTCCGTGCGTTCGTCGCCCCGCCTCGCGCCGATCGTGTTGGGCGACGAGAACAAGGTGCGACAGGTCGTGACGAACCTTCTGGGCAACGCGCGGCGGTTCACCCCCGACGACTCCCCCATCGGACTGCGCGTGGGAGTGGATGCCGATGCCGACATGGGGTGGATCGAGATCATCGACCACGGCGAAGGGGTTCCCGAGCAGATTCGCGACCAGATCTTCCAGCGGTTCTGGCGGGCGGACACCTCGCGCACGCGGGAGACGGGCGGGTCGGGTCTCGGCCTGTCGATCGTGGCATCCATCGTCGATCTTCTGCATGGAAAAGTCGAGGTCGTCGACACCCCCGGCGGAGGAGCGACCTTCCGGGTCTCCCTTCCCCTCGCCGATCGACGCGACGCGCAGGAGCACGCGCTGATCGAGACGCAGCCGCTCCAGCGTCTCCCCGAGGACTACCGGCCCGAGCCACCCACCGCGTGACCCTTCCGCGCCCCGCGCTCGCTGTCACCCGCCTGCCCTGCGCCCGGCAACACGGCGCCCCTCGCGGTGCCCGCGCCCGCCCCCCGCACCGTACCCGCGGCCTCGTCCGCTCCCCCTCGTTCCCCTCGCCACGCTGACGTGGAACGAGGGGAACGAGGACGAGCACGCTGACGTGCGCCGAATGCTCACCCTGACGCTCCCGCCGCGAGTATTCGGCGCGAGTCATCTCATCTGGGTCGCCCGCGGGTTCGGTCGCGGCCGAGAACGAGAGAACGCCCCCTCCCGAAGGAGGGGGCGTTCTCATGACGCGTCAGGCGTAGATCAGAAGTCCATGCCACCCGTCGGGTCGCCCGCGGGAGCGGCGACCTTCTCGGGCTTGTCGGCGACGACGGCCTCGGTCGTGAGGAACAGACCGGCGATCGACGCGGCGTTCTGCAGCGCGGAGCGCGTGACCTTGGCGGGGTCGATGATGCCCTGCGCGAAGAGGTCGCCGTACTCGCCGGTTGCGGCGTTGAGGCCGTGACCGACCTCGAGCTCCGCGACCTTGTTCGCGACGACACCGGGCTCGAGACCGGCGTTCAGCGCGATCTGCTTGAGCGGGGCCTCGATGGCGACCTTGACGATGTTCGCACCGGTGGCCTCGTCACCCGAGAGCTCGAGCGACGCGAACGCCGTCTTGCCCGCCTGGATGAGCGCGACGCCACCACCGGCGACGACGCCCTCTTCGACGGCGGCCTTCGCGTTGCGGACGGCGTCTTCGATGCGGTGCTTGCGCTCCTTGAGCTCGACCTCCGTGGCCGCGCCGGCCTTGATGACGGCGACGCCACCGGCGAGCTTCGCGAGGCGCTCCTGGAGCTTCTCACGGTCGTAGTCGCTGTCGGTGTTCTCGATCTCGCGGCGGATCTGGGTCACGCGACCCTCGATCAGCTCCGACTCACCGGCACCCTCGACGATCGTGGTCTCGTCCTTGGTGATGATGACCTTGCGGGCACGGCCGAGCAGGTCGACGGTCGCGTTCTCGAGCTTGAGGCCCACCTCTTCGGTGATGACCTGGCCGCCGGTGAGGATCGCGATGTCCTGGAGCTGCGCCTTGCGACGGTCGCCGAAGCCGGGGGCCTTGACGGCCGCCGACTTGAAGATGCCGCGGATCTTGTTGAGCACGAGCGTCGCGAGAGCTTCGCCCTCGACGTCCTCGGCGATGATGAGGAGCTCCTTGCCCTCCTGGATCACCTTGTCGACGATGGGCAGAAGGTCCTTGATGTTCGAGATCTTCTGGTTCGCGATCAGGATGTACGGGTCTTCGAAGACCGCCTCCTGACGCTCGGGGTCGGTGACGAAGTAGGGGTTGATGTAGCCCTTGTCGAAGCGCATGCCCTCGGTGAGCTCGAGCTCGGTGCCGAAGGTGTTCGACTCCTCGACGGTGACGACGCCTTCCTTGCCCACCTTGTCGATGGCCTCGGCGATGAGCTCGCCGATCGCGGGGTCGGCGGCCGAGATGGAGGCGGTCGCGGCGATCTGCTCCTTCGACTCGACCTCCTTCGCCGAGGCGAGAAGCTCGTCGGTGACGGCCTTGACGGCCTTCTCGATGCCCTTCTTGAGCGAGATGGGGTCGGCGCCGGCGGCGACGTTGCGCAGGCCCTCGCGAACGAGCGCCTGAGCGAGGACGGTAGCGGTGGTGGTGCCGTCACCCGCGACGTCGTCGGTCTTCTTGGCGACCTCCTTGACCAGCTCAGCGCCGATCTTCTCGTACGGGTCGTCGAGCTCGATCTCCTTGGCGATCGAGACGCCGTCGTTCGTGATCGTGGGAGCGCCCCACTTCTTCTCGAGCACGACGTTGCGACCGCGGGGGCCGAGCGTCACCTTGACGGCGTCGGCCAGCGTGTTGAGGCCGCGCTCGAGGCCGCGGCGGGCCTCCTCGTCGAAAGCGATGATCTTTGCCATAAGTGTGTCGTCCCTCCCGGACGGGTGACTTCCAGATTTTGGCACTCGACGAAAGCGAGTGCTAACTCATTCTGGCACTCGCCCCTAGGGAGTGCAAGCCGCGAGCCGTGCCGCACAGCACGACGCCGTGGCATCCGTCGAACGGATGCCACGGCGTGCGAAACGTCGTGTTAAGCCATCAGGCGAACCGACTCGGCCTGCGGTCCCTTCTGGCCGGAGCCGACGGTGAACTCGACCGCCTGCCCCTCCTCGAGAACACGGAAGCCCGACATCTCGATGTTCGAGTAGTGAACGAAAACGTCCTGGCCGTCCGTCACGGTGATGAAGCCGTAACCCTTCTCGGCGTTGAACCATTTGACGGTGCCCTGCGTCATGCGAATCTCCTGTGTTGCTGGATGACGAGGTCAACGTAAGCACGCGAAGATGCGCGGAATCGGCCGTCAGCGGCATTGTTGACGTGCGTGCACCCAACTTTTTACGCCGCGGAAACACGCGGGCCGCGAGGGCGTCAGGGGGTGGGCTGGGCCGCCGCGCGATCGAGGCCGATCACGACGATCAGCCGCTTCTCGGCACTCTCGTCGTCGGGCGTGTTCGGGTCGTCGGTGGGCTGCAGGAAGTCGCTCTGCGCGACCTCGGCCCCTCCGATGGCGTCTGCGAGCCCCCGGGCGGCCTGCTCGTCTTCCGGGCGCAGGTAATAGATGGTCGTCGTCGCGAAGTCGGTCGTGTCGGAGTCGCCGGTCTGGACCGTGTCCGCCGCCCACCCCGCCGCGATGATCTGATCGCGCAGGTTGCCGGCGAGACCTTCGTCGGACGTGCCGTTGAGCACGACGACAGAGTACGAGGGGTCGATCACCGCCGGGGTCGTGGGGACGATCGTCGGCGTCGCGACGGGCTCGGAGCCGAACGAGATGCGCCCCGAGACCACGATCGTTCCGAAGATGCCGACGGCGATGAGGACCACGGTGGCCACCGCCGCCCACAGGAACACGACCCAACCCCGGAGATGCGGGTTCTCAGCGCGGTGCGCACCGACGCGGCCGGATTCGGCGGGGAGGTCGTCGAAGCGAATCCCGAGGGAAGGTCGATCTGGCCATTGGACGATGCTACCGGTCGTTGCCTTTGCGCCCCGTCACAGGGTCGCGGCGCGGTCGAGCCGCGTGCGCGGGTCGCCGTCACGCAGACGCCGCAGACGACGAACGAGCATCGGGTCGTGCGCGAGGGCCTCGGGGCGGTCGATCACTCGCCCGAGCAGCTGGTAGTAGCGCGCGGGCGGCATGTCGAAGGCGCTGCGGATCGCCTCCTCCTTCGCACCCCCGTGCCGACGCCATTCACCCTCGAAAGCGAGGATCTCGCGGTCGCGGTCGGAAAGAGGCACGGCGCCACGCTACTGCGCGGCGGAGCGGATCCCGGGATGCCACGCCACCCACGCCCCGAGAGGATCCACGCCCCCGAGCACCTCGCCGTCGAGCGCGAGCGCGAAGCCGTCCGAGCGCACGTCCGGCGGGCTCGTCCACCCGTCGTGGAGTCCCGGTGCGTCGAGGGTGATCCAGCGTCCCGCCCGCTGTGCTGCGGCGATCACGTCGCCGCGCCGCGCGCGAGGAACGTGCGCGAGGACGCCGGGCGTCGTGACGACGAGCGTCGCCTCTCGCGGGGCGTCCGCGGCGAGCGCCGGCAGCGTGGCGGCGCCGTCACCCTCGACGAGGCGCGGAGGATCGGATGCCGCGATGTCGAGCGCGGCGACGATACGCTCGCGCCGTCCCTCCTCCCCCGGCCACACCAGTCCCGTCAGCCACGCCCGGTCCTCCGCGTCGCGGGCGTCGAGAGGGTTCAGGTCGATGCCCGCGCGCCAGACGATCTCGGGCATCCGCAGGGATGGGGCACCGTCGAGGTCGCACTCGAGAACGACCTGGCTCGGTCCGTCGACCGGGTCGAGAGCGACCACCTCCGCACCCCGGCGATAGCGGTAGGAGTAGCGATCGGGGTACAGACACAGACCCGCGCTCGCGCCGACCTCGAGCAGCGCGATCGGCCCCTCGATGAGCGAGAGCGCCGGCAGCAACGCCGCGCAGCGCTGGGGTTCGTTCGTCTGTACGCTCCGGCGATCGCAATCCGCGACGAGGGCGTCCGCGTGCGCGACCACCCACTCCGCCCAGGCGTCGACCGCGTCCGGCGCACCGAGGAGACGCGTCACGGCGAACACGAGCGGCGGCTGGCGGTGCGTCTCCGCGATGCGCGCCACGATCTCGGTCACCTCGGCGTCGGCGACGACGCGCTCCGCCCAGATCGCGTACAGCACCGACCGACCGGGAGCCTCGTCGCGCGCGAATCGGCGGTAGCGATCGACGACGGTGGTCACGGCATCCTGGTGCATCCGAGAATTCTCTCGCGCCGACCTGACCGGCGTCCGGCACGAGAGAATAGGACGTGAACGAAGGGGACCTTCCAATGACTTATGCCGTCGAAAAGTCCGACGACCAGTGGCGCGAGGAGCTCTCGCCCGAGCAGTACGCGGTGCTGCGGCAGGCGGGGACCGAGCGCGCGTGGACCGGTGAGCTCCTGGACGAGAGCCGCGCGGGCCTCTACACGTGCGCCGCGTGCGGTGCTGAGCTGTTCCAGAGCGGCACCAAGTTCGACTCGCACTGCGGGTGGCCGAGCTTCTACGAGTCGGTGCGACCCGAGGCCGTCGAGCTGCTCGAAGACAACAGCCACGGCATGCAGCGCACCGAGGTTCGCTGCGCGAACTGCGGATCGCACCTCGGCCACGTGTTCCCCGACGGCTTCGGCACGCCCACCGGCGACCGTTACTGCATGAACTCGCTGTCGCTCACCTTCACCCCGGAAACGCAGGCGTGAGCGCGCTCGAGGCGATGCGCGACCGTCGGTCGTGGTCGAAGGTCACCGATCTCGCTCCCACGAGCGTCGAGCTCGAGGCCTTCGTCGCCGCAGCCGGTCGCGTCGCCGATCACAAGTCCCTGCGCCCGTGGCGGATCATCGAGATCCGCGGGAGCGATCGCGACATCCTCGCCCGCGCATTGAACAAGGCGGACGGCAAGAAGGGTCATTCCTCCAAGCCGCGCCGCGCCCCTCTGATCCTCGCCGTCGTCGCCGACGTGTCGTCGAAGAAGATCCCCGCGTGGGAACAGGAAGCCGTGGCATCCGGAGTCGCCCACATGCTGAGCCTCGCGCTCGACGAGGCCGGCTTCGGCGTGTTCTGGCGCACCGACGACAAGACGCGCAGCAAGTCGCTGGCGAAGGCCCACGGTCTGAAGAAGGGCGAGGTCCTGCTGGGGTGGCTCTACGTCGGCGGTAAGCCGCAGCGCTCGCGTCCGGTTCGCCGGAAGACCGTGGATGCCACGAAGCACATCTCGCGACTGCCCGGGGCCAAATCCGGGAAGAAGGCGAAGGGCGAAGCCGCCGCTCTCTGAGATCCTCCCGCGTGACGCCGCCGGTGACGTGGTCGCCGGCGGCGTCAGCGTGTGCGGCGGCGCCACGGGACCGTCGCGACCGCGACACCCAGGAGGGCGGTTCCCGCGGCGAGAAGGGCGATCGGTGTCGAGGGGGCCGCGGGCGCCGGCCAGAACGCGTCGAGCACGACCGACGTGCTCAGCAGACCCGTGACGGAGCCGAGTCCGAGCAGGAGCACTCCGGTGCGTCGCACGATCTGCGCCGAGAGGAAGATGTAGACGACGCCGATCGTCCCGCCGAGGTACAGCCACGGATCGGTCGGGAGAGCGCGAGGCGGGCCGGCGAATCCGATGTGGATGGCGGCAGCGGCGATCAGCACGATCGTGCCACCGAGGAAGTTCACGAGGGTCGCCGTGAGAGGACTGTCGACGCGCACTCGCAGTCGCCCGTTGGTGCCCTGTTGCCACGACACTCCGGCTCCGGCGACGACGGGGATGAGGATCATCCAGAGCGGCACGCTGCCGACCGCTCCGTCTGCGAGACAGACGCCGACCCCCGCGATCGCCAGGAGGGCGCCGATCAGGCGGGGGCGGGTCACCGCCACCACGCCGGCCGGACCGTAGCCGGCCCGATCGAGCGCGAGTCCCCCGCTGGTCTGGCCCGCGACGAACCCGACGGTGAACAGGGCGACCCCGATCGCCCCGACGGTCAGCCCCTGGCTCGCGACGGTGAAAGCGCCAGCGGCTCCGCCCAGCAGCATCCACACCGGTATCGATCGCGCTCGCACCCCCGCGAGCAGACGACCGATCCCGCGCCGCCCGGCAGGAAGCACCAGGGCGATCGCCAAGACCACGACGAGCCCGGAGCCGAACGAGACGGCTCCCGCGAGGACGCCGTCGTTCAGCGCCGCGCCCAGGCTGCCGTTCACCCGCGTCTGCACCGCGGTCATCGCCCCCACCGCGACGGCGCCACCCACGGCGGCGACGATCGACCCGCGCTGCGCCATGGTGCTCTCCTCGCGGCCGCTCGCCGTGAGGGCCATCGTCGATCGTACGACGCCTCACGCGCCGCCACGGGAGCCGACGGTGCTCGTCGCCTCGCTCAGCGGGCGTGCGCGTCGTTCCACATCACCCGGAGCACGTCGGCGAGGGTGTCGACCGCGACCCCCTCGGCGACGGCCGCGTCGACGAGGGTGCGAAGCTGCCGGGTCAGGTCGGCCGGCAGCGGAGCGACACCCGGCGCGACGCGCGTCCCCGATCCCACCCGGCTGACGATGAGGCCCTCGTGCTCGAGAGCCCGGTACGCCTTCTGCACGGTGCCGGGCGCGACACCGAAGTCGGCGGCGGCCTGCCGGACGGTGGGCAGCTTCTCCCCCGCTCCGAGCCGGCCCGACAGGATCAGACCGCGGAAGAAGCGGTGCAGATCGATGGGAGCGGTGACGTTCTCGGGTCGCGTGCGCGTGGCATCCGTCATGCCGGTACCTCCACCGGCGAAGCGGAGCGCCGCGGTCGGGCGCGGACGAGACCGATGGCGCGGACGACCAGCAGGGCCAGGAGCATGCAGCCTGCGATCTGCAGGAACGGTGCCACGAACCCTCCGGCGAGGATCAGATCGGCGTGCGGGAGCGAGACGTCGTGGCGCGCCTCGGCACCCGAATCCGTCATGACGATCATGGTCGTGACCGCACCCGAACGCGCCATGTGCAGCAGCCCGCCGAGCGCGATGAGCACCACACCGAGAGCGAGCGTGACGACGTCACGCGCCGCATCGGATCGGCCGGAGCGTTCCAGGTCGAGCCGGACACGGTCCGAGAACGGACGCACGGCGTTCCGGTGCAGGGCGAACACGACGGCGGCGGCGAGCGCGACCACTCCCGCGAGCAACGGGATGCCATAGGCCCAACCGGGGAAGACGGTCACGATGGGTGGCGCCTCGACGTTGGGCACGTCCAGGGCCACGTGAGCGGCGACGCCCGGGTCGAGAGCAGTGGACATCTGACCGAACACGACGACGATGCACGAGGTGACGAGCATCAGCGCGACGAGGATCCGGATGCCGCGGCGGGAGCCGAACGTCGTCCAGGTGCGCCGGCCCGCCGATGTCGCGTCGACGGCGCGCCGCGGCGCCTTCGTCCGCAGGAGTGCACCCCAGACCACCATCCCCGCCGCAGCCGCGATCGGCGCGACCGCGAACCGCCACCACGACACGGTGGCCGACATGTCGAGAACGTAGCCGCGCAACGCGATGTCGACGACCCAGACGACCCCGACGACGAGCGCGATCGCGCCGACCGCGACCCGCTCCCCACGGAGGATGCTTCGCCCCGTCGAGCTCCCGCGCCGTACCCGCACCACGACGAGAGCGAGCGCGATGCCGAGCGCGGCACAGACCACGGGCGACGACAGCAGCCCCCAGACGATCTCCCACGGGGACGCCCGCAGGATCCGATTCCACACGTTCCACACATTCTCGGGGCTCACGGCAACCACCTTTCGTGCCACATTCTTAGCACACTCTGTACCACTATCGCGACACAATTTGCGAGAGGGCGCAGGAAAGGCCTTCGAGACGCCCGGACAGCCACGTCGATGTCGACGTCACCCTCACGCATGCGTCAGGCTGTCCCCGTGACCCAGCTCCGCCCCGGCCCCCATGACGTATCGCGCATTCTCCGAGACCTGACTGCGTCGTCGGGCACCGATCGCGAATTCCTCGCTCACGCCGAACTGCATCTGCCCCGTCTGCACGAGCTGTTCGTCCGGCTCTACGGCGAGCGAACCGACGGCCTCGAGCGCTTGGCGTCCCTCGTCGACCTCGCCCACCGCTCTTGGGCGGAGCGACCCGCGGACCTCCGCGCTCTCGACCGCGCGCGCGACGGCGAGCCCGATTGGTTCGAGAGCGAGAGCATGCTCGGCGGCGTCTGCTACGTCGACCGGTATGCGGGCGGACTCAGTGGCATCCGGGATCAGATCCCGTACTTCCGCGAGCTGGGGCTGACCTACCTGCACCTCATGCCGCTGTTCGAGAGCCCCGAAGGCAACAGCGACGGCGGTTACGCGGTGTCGAGCTACCGACGCGTGAACCCCGCACTGGGAACGATGGAGGAGCTTGCCGCGCTCGCCGCGGACCTGCTCCGCGCGGGCATCTCTCTCGTGGTCGACTTCATCTTCAACCACACGAGCAACGAGCACGAGTGGGCGCAGAAGGCCGTCGCCGGCGAGGCCGGTTACGAGGACTTCTACCTGATCTTCCCCGACCGCGAGATGCCCGACGCCTACGAGCAGACGACGCGCGAGATCTTCCCCGACGACCACTCCGGGTCGTTCGTGCAGCTCGATGACGGCCGGTGGATCTGGGCCACGTTCTACCACTTCCAGTGGGACCTGAACTACGCCAACCCCGCCGTCTTCGAGGCGATGGCCGGCGAGATGCTCTTCCTCGCGAACCAGGGCGTCGAGATCCTCCGGATGGATGCCGTGGCCTTCATCTGGAAGCGACTCGGAACGACGTGCGAGTCACTGCCGGAGGCGCACCTGCTCCTGCAGGCGTTCAACGCGGTGCTGCGGATGGCCGCTCCCGGCCTGCTGTTCAAGTCGGAGGCGATCGTGCACCCCGACGAGGTCGTGTCGTACATCTCCCCCGACGAATGCCAGATCTCCTACAACCCCCTGCAGATGGCCCTCACCTGGGAGGCCCTGGCCACCCGGGACGGTCGCCTGCTGCAGCAGGCGCTCGAGCGTCGGCACGCCCTCCCCGAGGGCACCGCGTGGGTCAACTACGTACGCAGCCACGACGACATCGGCTGGACCTTCGCCGACGAGGATGCCGCCGAGCTCGGCATCGACGGCTACCCGCACCGCCGCTTCCTCAACGATTTCTACGTCGGTCGAGCGGACGGGACCTTCGCCCGCGGGGTGCCGTTCCAGGAGAACCCGCGCACCGGCGACGCCCGCGTCACCGGCACCACGGCATCCCTCGCGGGAATCGAAGCGGGCGACGCCGGCGGCGAAGATCGTGTGATCCTCGCGCACGCCCTCGCGCTGTCGACCGGGGGCATCCCCCTGCTGTACCTCGGCGACGAGGTCGCTCAGCTGAACGATTACGGCTACCGCGACCGCCCCGACGAAGCTGGAGACAGCCGCTGGGTGCACCGCCCCTTCCGTCCGGTGCAGGGCTACGCCGACCGAATGGATGCCGGAACCCCGGCGGGTCGGGTCTTCGCTCGACTGACGCGCCTCATCGACGTGCGTCGGGCGACGCCGGAGTTCGCGGGCAACGAGCTCATCCCCTTCGACGCGCACCACGATTCGGTGGTCGGCTTCCTGCGCCCGGGGGCTGCGGGCAGTTCGGTTCTCGTTCTGGCAAACGTGGGCGATCACGCCGTCCACATCGCCCCCCTGACCCTGTCGGGACTCGCCCCCGACGCCGTGGACCTCGTCGAGGGGGTCAAGGTCTCGCTCCGGCCCGGCCGCACGCTTTCCGCGCACGGGGTCGCCTGGCTGCGGGTCGCGCTGCGCTGAGGCGCCTCAGCCGGTGTACCAGCTCAGCGAGACCTCGCGCACGTCGAAGAATCCGCGCCGGGCACGCACGAGCGTGAATCCCTCCGCGCTCAGGGCCCGGGCGTACTCTCGCGTGAGGCGCTCGTGCTTCACTTCCTGCCAGCCTGCGGGGTAGCGGTAGGCGTGGGTGACGACGCGTGGGCGAGCCATGAGAGTCCTCCTCATGTGCAGGATGCCACCGCCGCCGGCCCGTGAGGCATCGACGACGTTCCGATCGTGTGAACAATCGGTCAGAGCCGGCCGTGAGCGAGCCAAGCCCCTCGCGAGGTTGGACACGACGGGGAATCGAACGTGGTGCCGGCTACAGGACTTGAACCTGCAACCCCCGTATTACAAGTACGGTGCGCTACCAATTGCGCCAAGCCGGCAGGCGTCCCAGTCTAGCTATGCGCGAGCTAGCTATGCGCGGGAGCGCCTCCCGCGCAGCCCCGGGTCAGCCCGCGGGCGTCGCCGTCGGGGTGGCGGAGGGCGTGGGGGTCGGCGTCGCGGTGGAGTAGTACGCGTTGCTGTCGATGGTCAGGACGAACTGCGCGAACTCCTTCGGGTCGTCCATGTGACCCACGTACGGAGTGCCGTTGACGAGCACGGTGGGCAGCGTGGTGAGCGCGAGGCCCTTCGTGTCGGGCAGGCCCTTGATCGCGCGATCGGTCGCGGCCTTCGCCCAACCGGTGTAGGTCTCGTCCTCGATGCACGAGCGCACCGTCGCGACGTCGCTGACCCCGGCGCCCTGCGCCATGTCGGCGAGCTGCTGGTCGCTGTAGCCCTCGGAGTCGACGGCGGGCTGGTTGGTGAGCAGCTCGTGGTTGAAGGCGAAGAATCGATCCGACGCGTGCGTTGCGACGCAGGCCGAGGCGCCGGCGGCGCGGAGGCTGTACTTCGTGCCGTTCGACTTGGAGGTGAGCATCGCGACCGGGTAGTACGTCAGCTTCGCGGCATCCTCGTCGACCCACTTGGAAAGCTGCTCCGCGTTGGCCACCTGGAACTCACGGGCTTCAGTGGAGAGGTAATCGACGTAGACGCGGATGTCGACCGGAGCGGCCGTCGACGTCGGGGCCGGCGTCGGGGTGGTCGCGGGTTCCGGAGTCGCTCCCGCAGCGAGCGTCGACGCGTCGCCGTCGACCGCCTGGGGCGCGAGCGGGTCGGGGACACCGGTCGCGCTCGACACCAGGAAGCCGTCGTCCGTGGCCGCGGCCGGAAGCGCCTGCGGACGCGAGCCGTTCGACGACACTGCGTACGTCACCGCGACCGCACCCACCGCGACGACGGCCGCGGCGCCCACGCCGATCAGCGAGCGGCGAAGGACGCGCAAGCGAGCCTGGCGCGCCTTGACCTGCTGCGCCTTCTCACGCACCGCCTCACGGCGATCGCGTTCGGCGGGCACATTCGGCGTCTGGTCGTTGGACATGGAACCTCTCGGGCACGGCGGTGCCGCAACAAATCTGGGGATCGCTCGGGTTGGGGCGAACGAGCATCGATGCTAGCCAGGCTGGCTGAGAAAAGCCCAGACGCATGGCATACTGACCCTGCGCCCACCGTCGAGCGCGCGGGGTCGCCCCCGCTCATTCCATTCACTACGGATCGTCCGGCACGTACCTGCCGGTGAAGGAGAAGAGAACATGGCGTCCGTCACATTTGACAACGCAACCCGTCTGTACCCCGGTGGCACCCGCGCCGCCGTCGACAAGCTCAACCTCGAGGTGGGAGACGGCGAGTTCCTCGTCCTGGTCGGCCCCTCCGGTTGCGGTAAGTCCACGTCGCTCCGCATGCTGGCCGGCCTCGAAGAGGTCAACTCGGGTCGCATCCTCATCGGCGACCGCGACGTCACCGACGTCCCCCCGAAGGACCGTGACATCGCCATGGTCTTCCAGAACTACGCGCTCTACCCCCACATGACCGTCGCCGAGAACATGGGCTTCGCGCTCAAGATCGCGGGCGTCGGCAAGGAAGAGCGCGCCGCGCGCGTCCTCGAGGCCGCGAAGCTCCTCGACCTCGAGCAGTACCTGACCCGCAAGCCGAAGGCCCTCTCGGGTGGTCAGCGTCAGCGTGTCGCCATGGGCCGCGCGATCGTCCGTCAGCCCCAGGTGTTCCTCATGGACGAGCCGCTGTCGAACCTCGACGCCAAGCTCCGCGTCCAGACGCGTACGCAGATCGCGTCGCTGCAGCGCCGCCTCGGCGTCACCACGGTCTACGTCACGCACGACCAGACCGAGGCGCTCACCATGGGCGACCGCATCGCCGTGCTCAAGGACGGCCTGCTCCAGCAGGTCGGCACCCCGCGCGACCTGTACGAGAAGCCGAAGAACGTCTTCGTCGCCGGCTTCATCGGCTCGCCCGCGATGAACCTGTTCTCGGTCGACCTCGCCGAGGGTGGCGTCCGCTTCGGTGACCTCGTCGTCCCCGTCGAGGCCGACGTCATCGGCAAGGCGCACGGCTCCGAGGTCACCATCGGTGTCCGCCCCGAAGACATCCAGGTCGCTCCGGCCGACGGGCGCGGCCTGTCGGTCGTCGTCGACCTCGTCGAGGAGCTCGGCGCGGACGGCTACCTCTACGGTCACACCGACATCAACGGCAAGCGCACCGACCTGGTGGCCCGTGTCGACGGCCGTCGTCACCCGAACGCCGGCGAGACCGTCGTCCTGGCTCCGGTCCCCGGACACGTGCACGTGTTCGACGCCACCTCGGGCGACCGCCTGACCGACAAGGCCATCGCCTCGGCCTGATCGACGCACCGCTGCGGCGCGTCTTCGTTCCCGACCTGTCGTGGGACGAAGACGCGCCGCACCTGTTTTCCCGGAGACACCGTGTCCGAATCCCTCCGCATCACCGCCAGCGCCGTCGACCCCGGGCTGCTGCAGCTCCCCTGGTCGACCGGTCTCGCCGACTGGCCGAGCAACCACATCGTCGCGCTCCCCAAAGGCATCTCCCGCCACCTCGTGCGCTTCGCGAACCTGTCCGGACGCGTGGTCGCGATCAAAGAGACCACCGAAGAGATGGCGCGCCGCGAGTACGACATGCTCGGCAACCTCGACCGGCTCGACGCCCCTTGCGTCGATCGGATCGCCGTCATCGCCGGGCGCACCGACGCCTCGGGCCGCCCCCTCCCCGCAGCGCTCGTCACCGCGCACCTGCGCTTCTCGCTCCCCTATCGCGCGCTGTTCACGCAGGTACTGCGGCCGCACACCGCCACGCGTCTCGTCGACGCCCTCGCCGTTCTCCTGGTGCGCCTGCACAACGTCGGGTTCTACTGGGGCGACGTGTCGCTGTCGAACACCCTCTTCCGGCGCGACGCCGGGGAGTTCGCCGCGTACCTCGTCGACGCCGAGACCGGCGAACTCCACGGCAACCGGTTGAGCCCGGGGCAGCGAGCCCACGACCTCGACATCGCGCGCACCAACATCGCGGGCGAGATCATGGACCTCGAAGCGGGGGGTCGGCTCGAGGGCGGACTGGATGCCGTCGCGATCGCCGACGGTCTGGTCTCGTCGTATCACTCGCTATGGGGCGCCCTGACCGACAAGGAGTCGTTCGCCGTCGACGAATCGTGGCGCATCACCGAGCGCGTGCACCGTCTGAACGCCCTCGGCTTCGACATCGGCGAGATGTCGATGAGCACGACGCCCGACGGCACCCGCGTGTCCATCCAGCCGAAGGTCGTCGACGCCGGTCACCACCAGCGACGACTGCTGCGCCTGACCGGACTCGACGTCGAGGAGAACCAGGCTCGGCGCCTGCTGAACGACCTCGACGAGTTCCGCGCCCGCGTGTCACGGCTGGGTTCGGACGAAGAGATGGTCGCCCACGAGTGGCTCACGCGTGTCTTCGAGCCGATCGTCATGGCGATCCCCTTCGATCTGCGCGCCAAGCTCGAGCCCGCCGAGGTCTTCCACCAGGTTCTCGAGCACCGCTGGTACATGTCGCAGGCGCGCGGCCGGTCCGTGCCGCTCGCCGAGGTCGTGTCGTCGTACATCGACGACGTCCTGCGCCACCGCCGCGACGAGGCCACCGTCATGGGCCCGCCGACCGACACGATGTCGCTGCCGACGGTGTCCGACGCCGACGCTCCCGCGACGGGCGAGGTGCCGACGACCGACACCGACGTCGTGGACTGGCGCGACCTGGTCTGACGCCACCGCTCCTCAACGCGGAGGCCGTGGCATCCGGAGACGATCCGGGATGCCACGGCCTTCCGTGTAAGAAGCGGGTTTCAGTAACCGACGGTGAAACGCTCGCGCGTGTGCTTCGGGTTCTCGATCTCGTCGAGGACCGCGACCGCGAAGTCGGCGCCGCCGATGAAGGAGTTGCCGTCGCCGTCGACGACGAGGACGTCGCCGCCGTCGCGGTACGAGCCCGTACGCTCGCCCGGAGCCCACGAGCCGAAGCCACCCGCGGGGTGGATGTAGAACCAGTCGCGACCCGTGTCGTCGGCCTGGAGGTCTTCGAGGATGCCGATGGCCTCCCGCGCCTCGGGCTTGTACTCCTCGGCGAAACCGTCGGTGTCGATGAGGCGCGGGCCGCCCTCGGCGACCAGCGAGCCACCGGCGCCGCCGACGACACCCACCCGTACGTTCTCGGGCAGTGCCGTGACGAGCTCAGCGACCGCGGGGCGGAGCTTGCCCTCCATGTCGCCGCGCGGAGCCACGGCCGACACGACCACGTCGACGCCCTCGAGCTGAGCGACGAGGCCGGGGACGTCGAGGACGGTGCCCTCGAGGTAGGTCACGCCCTCGACTCGATCGGTCGGGACCGACCGGGCGATCGAGACGGCGGTGTGTCCGCGGCGGGCGGCCTCGGCGACGATGTGGCTACCGGCATAGCCGGTTCCTCCGATGACGGCGATACGGGTCATGAGCGTTCCTTCCTCGACGGGATCAGTGCGCGGCGCGAAGCGTCGACACCTGGTACAGAGCCACGGATGCCGCGATACCGGCGTTCAGCGACTCGGTGGCGGCGGAGATCGGGATCGACACGACCTGGTCGCACGTCTCGGTCACCAGGCGTGAGAGCCCCTTGCCCTCGGAGCCCACGACGATGACGACGGGACGATCCGCGAGCTCGAGCGCGGGCAGCGAGACCTCGCCGTCGCCGGCGAGACCGAGCACGAACACGCCCTGCTTCTTGAACTCTTTCAGCGTCGCGGTGAGGTTGGCCGCGAGCGCCACCGGGATGCGCGCCGCGGCTCCGGCGCTGGTCTTCCAGGCTGCGGAGTTGACGCTCGCCGAACGACGCTGCGGGAGGATGAGCCCCTGACCGCCGAACGCCCCGGTCGAGCGGATGATCGCCCCGAGGTTGCGCGGGTCGGTCACCCCGTCGAGGGCGACGAGCAGCGGGACCTCGCCGCGGTCGATGATCTCTTCGAGCAGGTCTTGAGGATGCGCGTACGTGTACGGCGGCACCTTCAGGGCGACACCCTGGTGGACGCCGTCGAAGCCGGCCATCCGGTCGAGCTCGGGGCGCGTGACCTCCAGGACCGGGATGCCGCGGTTCGTCGCGATCGACAGCATCTCTTTCACGCGGTCGTCCATCTCGACGCGCTGCGCGATGTAGAAGGCCGTGGCGGGGATCTTCGCGCGCAGAGCCTCGAGCACCGAGTTGCGGCCGGTGACGGTCTCGGTGTCGTCGGACGCCTTGGGGCTCTTCCGGTTCGCGTTGCCGCCGACGCCGCGGACGGCGGGCTTGGCCTTGCCTCCGGCGGCGGCGTAGCGCTCCTGGGCGGCCTTGCGCTTGCCCGCGGGGTGCCACGCGCGGTCTTCGGCCTTGGGGGTGGGACCCCGACCCTCGAGCGCCTTGCGGGAGTGCCCGCCGGTGCCCTTCAGAGGGCCCTTCTTCTTGCCGGGGTTGCGTGCGCCCGGGCGTCCTGGCTTAGCCATCGATACTCCAGTGGGTTCCGGCTGGAGTGTCCTCCAGCGTGATTCCTGCGGCGGCGATCGCGTCACGGATGCGATCCGCGGCCGCCCAATCCTTGTCCGCGCGCGCTTGCGCGCGCTGCGCGATCATCGTCTGGACGAGGGCGTCCAGAGCGGCGGTCTCCGCTCCCCCGCCGGTGCCACCCCACTGAGAAGAGTGAGGGTTGATCCCCAGGACGAGCGTCATCTGCATGACGTCCATGACATCCTGCTTCGCCTCATCGTACTTGCCGGCGTCGAGCAGCGCATTTCCCGCCCGGATGCTGGTGTGGATCGCCGCCAGCGCGCGGGGCACCGAGAGGTCGTCGTCCATGGCCTCGGAGAACTCCGCGGGCAGCCCCTCCTTCGCCTCGGGCCACCCGGGCGCGACGACACGTCGGGCCCGGTCGAGGAACGTCCGGATCCGGCCGAGGGCTGCCTCGGCCTCGGCCCATGATGCGTCGCTCAGATCGAGGTTGGAGCGGTAGTGCGCCGCGGCGAGCGCGTATCGCACCACGAGCGGGTCGTGCGCGTCGAGCACGTCGGCCGCGAGCGTGAAGTTGCCGAGCGACTTCGACATCTTCTGCCCGTCGACGGTCACGAGACCGTTGTGCACCCAATAGCGCGCGAACGCATCGCCGGCTGCGGTCGACTGGGCGATCTCGTTCTCGTGATGGGGGAAGCGCAGATCGAGTCCGCCGCCGTGGATGTCGAACTCGGGGCCGAGGTACCGGCGCGACATCGCCGAGCACTCGATGTGCCAGCCCGGCCGGCCCGCGCCCCACGGCGAGGCCCACGTCGCCGACGCGGGCTCGCCGGGCTTCGCGCCCTTCCACAGGGCGAAGTCGTGCGGGTCGCGCTTTCCGCGAGGGTCGGCGTCGGACGCGGGCTCCATGGCATCCAGGCTCTGACGCGTGAGCTCCCCGTAGGCGGGCCACGACCGGACGTCGAAGTACACGTCACCCTCGGCGGGGTATGCGTGACCGCGCTCGATGAGCTCCGCGATCAGTTCCTGCATCTGCGTTACCGACGCGGTCGCGCGCGGCTCGTAGGTCGGCGGGAGGATGCCGATAGCGGCGTACGCGCGGGAGAACTCGAGCTCCATCCGATACGCGAGCGCCCACCACGGCTCGGTGTCGGTGGCATTCGCGAGCACCTTGTCGTCGATGTCGGTGACGTTGCGGACGAAAGTCACCCGGCCGAAGCGATGAGCGAGCCAGCGGCGCAGCAGATCGAAGGCGAGGGCGGCGCGCACGTGCCCGATGTGCGGACCCGACTGGACGGTCGGTCCGCAGACGTAGACGGTGACATTCGACGGGTCGAGAGGCGTGAAGTCACGCAGGGCCTGAGCCTTCGTGTCGTAGAGCCGAACAGTCACCGCCCCAGCCTACCGGCCGCCTCCGACGGCGACCCGAGCCCGAAACACGGCGACGCTAGTCTCGATCCGTGCAGCTCGACATCCGCCTCGACGACCTCTCCGGCGCACCGACACGGGAGCTGGTCACAGCCCACGTCGCCGGGATGCTGGCGAACACTCCAGCCGAGAGCTGCCACGCCCTGGACGCCGACGCGCTCATGGGCAAAGGAGCCCTGCTGTGGTCGGCATGGGCCGACGGAGAACTCGCCGGCATCGGCGCCCTGTCGCCGTTCGGCGCCGACCAGGGAGAACTGAAGTCCATGCGCGTGACGGAGGCGTTCCTCGGGAAGGGAATCGGCCGCGCGATTCTGCGCCACATCGTGGACGAGGCGCGGGCACGTGGCATCCGGAGCCTGTGGCTCGAGACGGGCAGCGGTGACGACTTCGCTGCGGCCCGCGGTCTCTACGCCAGCGAGGGCTTCGTCGAGTGCGCGCCGTTCGGGGCGTACGTGCCCGACCCGCTGTCGACCTTCATGACGCGCGAGATCTAGCGCGGAAGCACCAGCGCGATCGCGAAGGCGGCGACTCCCTCGGTGCGTCCGGTGAAGCCGAGCCCGTCGGTGGTGGTGGCGCTGACCGAGACCGGCGCCCCGCCGAGAGCGCGTGAGAGCACATCCTCCGCCTCGACCCGGCGCGCGGCGAAACGCGGGCGGTTGGCCTGTACCTGGACCGAGACATTCCCGACGCGCCAGCCGGCGTCCTCGACCAGCCGCACCGTGTGCGAGAGGAAGGCCTCGGCGTGCGCACCCGAGAACTCGGGCCGATCGGTGCCGAAGTGGGTGCCGATATCGCCGAGGCCCGCGGCCGACAGCAGAGCGTCGACGATCGCGTGAGCGACGGCGTCACCGTCGGAGTGCCCGGACAGCGCCTGCTCGCCGGGCCACTCGAGACCCGCGAGCCACAGCGTTCCCTCGCCGCCGAAGCCGTGGACGTCGGTGCCGATACCGATGCGCGGGGCCGCCAGGGGTCGCGGCGCGACGAGACTTCGCGCGCGTTCGAGATCGGGGGCGGTGGTGATCTTGAAGGAGTCGGCGTCGCCCGCGACCGTGACGACGTCATGACCGGCAGCCGCGACGAGGGCGGCGTCGTCGGTGTGGTCGGCGTCGGCGGCCGCGACCGCCGCCTCGAGCACGTCGCGTCGGAATCCCTGCGGGGTCTGCGCGGCGGCGAGTTCGGAACGATCCACCGCGGCGAGAATCACCCCGTTCTCATCGACGCGCTTGATCGTGTCGACGACAGGGACGGCCGGGATGACGGCGGGCGCGCCTCCCCGAAGCGCGTCGATCACCCGCTCGAATACCGAGACCGGGGTCAGCGCGCGCGCTGCGTCGTGCACGAGCACGAGCTCGATGTCCGCGTCGAGCGCCGAGAGGCCGGCGGCCACGGATTCCTGCCGGGTGCGACCGCCGACGACGACGCGGACGGCGTCGCCACGATCGCCGGACACGGCCTGCGTGTCGGCGCGGGCGGCATCCTGAAACCCGTCGGGCACGACGACCACGACCTGGGCGCGCGGTGCCGCCAGAACCCCCCGGAGGGAGTGACGCAGGATCGAGTCGCGATCGAGAGGCACGAAGGCCTTCGGCGCTCCCCCCTGGAGACGGGTGCCGGAGCCGGCGGCGACGACGATGACCGCGAGACGCGGGGAAGGCGAGGGGATCACTCCCCTACGCTAGCGCGGGCATCGCCCGCCGCTCGGAAGGAACGACGGGCGATGGAACGTCTCAGGACGCGAGGACCTCGTCGAGCACGACGCTCGCGCGGTCTTCGTCGGTCTTCTCGGCCAGAGCCAGCTCGGACACGAGGATCTGACGAGCCTTCGCCAGCATGCGCTTCTCGCCCGCGGAGAGCCCGCGGTCCTGGTCGCGGCGCCACAGGTCGCGGACGACCTCGCTCACCTTGATGACGTCGCCCGAGGCCAACTTCTCGAGGTTCGCCTTGTAGCGGCGAGACCAGTTGGTGGGCTCTTCGGTGAACGGTGCGCGCAGCACGTCGAAGACGCGATCGAGACCCTCTTTACCGATGACGTCGCGAACGCCGACCAGGTCGACGTTGTCAGCCGGGACCTCGATCACGAGGTCGCCTTGCGTGACGTTCAGCTTCAGATACTTCTTCGTCTCGCCCTTGATGACGCGTTCTTTGACCTCGATGATCGTGGCCGCGCCATGGTGCGGGTAAACGACGGTCTCGCCAACCTCAAAAAGCATGGAGTTATGTCCTTTCGGCAACATCCAGGATACCACAGGCACTCATACGCTAAGGTTCCGCCCTCCCGACGCGCCTTCCCCTCACGCGCGCCTCTCGCGCGCGAACGCGGTGGTGAGGCGCGCGCCGAGCCGACCGCGGTGCGCCGACCCCGTAGGATGAGGGTGTGCCGTCTGTCGTCCTGGGAGGATCCGTGAAATCGCGCCTGATCGCGTCCATCGCCGTAGGTGCCGCCGTCGTGCTGGGCACGACGGGTTGCAACATCCTTGCGCCCCAGGCGACGACGATCGACTACTCCGCCTCTGACGGAGTCAACGTCCCCGCCGCTTCGGGCCCCCTCGACGTCCGCAACGCTCTGATCGTCGCCGACGAGAGCGGCGAGGTCGGCAACTTCGTCGCCGCCGTCGTCAACTCCACGACCGAGCCGCAGACGCTGCGCCTCGAGGTCGGCGAGGGCTCCTCGGCCGTTCGCGCCTCGGTCAAGGTCCCCGCCAGCAGCACCCTCAGCCTGGGCGACCTCACGAATGGTGTCGAGCCGCTCCGTCTCGACGGCATCGAGGCCGTCCCCGGATCGACCGTCCCGGTCTACTTCCAGTCCGGCGACGGCGAAGGGGCGCTCATGCAGGTCCCCGTCCTCGACGGCGCGCTGCAGTACCTGAGCACTCTCGCGCCCACCCCGCAGGCCACCGCCTGGAAGACCCCGACGCCCAGCGCGACGCCGACGCCCAGCGCGACACCGAGCCCCACGCCGTCCTCCTGACGGGAATGATGAAGGCGCCGACGGATTCCCGTCGGCGCCTTCATCATTCCCGTCTCAGGCCTCGAATCGGTAGCCGAGTCCTCGGACGGTGACGAGCATCGTCGGCTCGCTCGGGCTCTGCTCGATGCGCGAGCGGATGCGCTTGATGTGAACGTCGAGCGTCTTGGTGTCGCCGAAGTAGTCGGTGCCCCAGACCCGGTCGATGAGCTGACCGCGAGTCAGCACGCGGCCGGCGTTGCGCATGAGGACCTCGAGCAGCTCGAACTCCTTCAGGGGCATGTTGATCTCCGCTCCATCCACCGACACGGTGTGTCGATCGATGTCCAGGGTGACGCGTCCTCCGCTCAGGATCCGGTCGTCGAGGTCGGCGTCATCCGGGGTCCGACGTCGCAGGACGGCGCGCATCCGGGCCAGCAGCTCCCGCGTCGAGTAGGGCTTCGTCACGTAGTCGTCGGCACCGAGCTCGAGCCCCACGACGATATCGACCTCGGAGTCCTTGGCCGTCAGCATGATGATCGGCACGTGCGACGACAGCCGGATCTGCCGGCAGACCTCCGTGCCCGGCATGCCGGGCAGCATCAGGTCCAGCAGCACGATGTCGGCACCGCGGTCGTGGAACGCCGTCAGGGCGAGAGCGCCGTCCTCGGCGATCTCGACCTCGTACCCCTCCCGCCGCAGCAGATAGGCCAGCGGGTCGGCGAGGTCCGGCTCGTCCTCGACGATCAGAACGCGGGTCATACGGTGTCTCCGTTCATGGGGGCGGGACGTGCAGCAGCGGCCTTGCGGCCCTTGCGTCCCGACTTGGGGCGGGGTTGCTCGAGGTCGGGCGCCTCGGACATCGGCAGTCGGATGGTGAACGTCGAGCCGCGGTCGGGGCGCGACCACAGTCGCACCTCGCCTCCGTGGCGCTGGACGGCGTGCTTGACGATCGACAGACCGAGCCCGGTTCCCCCTGTGCGGCGGGATCGCGCCTGGTCGGCCCGGTAGAAGCGCTCGAACACGCGGTGCTGATCGGCTTCGGGGATGCCGATCCCGCGGTCGGTGACGGCGATCTCGACGACCGTGCCGTCGAGCTTGACCCCGACACCCACCTTGGAGCCGCTGGGCGAGTAGGCGATCGCGTTCGCGACGAGGTTGCCGAGCGCCTCGGTGAGGATCTGCGGCTCGCCGCGCACCCACAGCCCTTTGGTCCCCCCGCGCACGACCGTCACCTGAGCCGAGTCCGCGGCGATCGCGTAGGCCTCGACAGCCGAGGTGACGACCTCGTCGATCGAGACGTCCCGGACGTCGCGCAGTTCGTCGGACGCCTGCAGACGGGACAGGCTCAGGATGCGGTTCACCAGGCCGGCCAGCCGCGTCACCTCCGCCTGCAGCCGCGATGAGAAGTACCGCACCTGTTCCGGGTCCTCGGCCGCGGACTCGATCGCCTCGGCCAGCAGGCTCACCGCGCCCACGGGAGTCTTGAGCTCGTGGCTGGTGTTCGCCACGAAGTCGCGACGCATCTCTTCGACGCGCTCCCGCTCGGTGATGTCACGCAGCACCAGGAGGACCAGCCGCGGCGAGATGGGCGTCGCGCGCACCGCGACCAGGCGTGGCTCCGCCGGCGCGGCACCTCGGCGCAGCCGCAGGTTCTCGCTGACCGAGGCTCCCGTGTCGCGCGCCGCTCGCGCGACGCGACGCAGCTCGTCGCTGGCGATCACCTCTCCGGCGACCAGACCGAAGACGCCCGCGGTCGACGAGAGCGCGAGAACCGTCGACGACATGTCGCAGACGAAGGCGGGGTCGTCCATCGCCCCGAGCATCGCCTCGACGCCCTCGGGCAGGTCGACGGTGGTCTGCGCCAACGAGCGATCGCGTGCTCGCAGGGCTCCGACCACGAGGCCGACGATGCCGCCCCCGACCAGGAGACCCACGAGGAGCGCGAGCAGCGAGAGCTGCGGTGGTTCCATGTCCCCAGCGTAAAGGCGTGGTCACGGCGTCACCGGCCGTTCAGGCACGGGATGCCGAAGCCGAACGTTACTATTCACTGTCACGGCACCGTTCGTTCATCTTCGCTGGAAACAATCCCCGGAGGTAGCGGAACGCACTTGAGCCGTGCCGCCGACGGAAGGTACCGCGATGCGCGAAGTATTCCACCAGTCCCTCGAGGACGTTCAGGCCCGCCTGGTCGAGATCGCCGACCTGGTGACGGTCGCGATCGACCGCGCCACGCGCGCATTCGGCACCAGCGACGTCTCGCTCGCCGAGGAGGTCATCGAGGCCGACGCGATCATCGACGAGAAGGCCGTCGAGCTCGACGAGCTCGCAATCGAGATCCTCGCGCGTCAGCAGCCCGTCGCGCGCGATTTGCGGATCGTCGTCACGGCGCTCCGGGTGAGCGCCTCTCTCGAGCGCATGGGCGACATGGCCGAGCACATCGCTCAGCTGGCGCGGTCGCGCTTCCCCGAGCGCGCGGTCCCGAAGGGCCTCAAGACGACGTTCACCCGGATGGGCGAACTCGACGTCGAGGTCGCGCGCAAGCTCGCCGAGCTGCTGCGCACCCAAGACCTTCGCATCGCCGAGGCCATCCGCGACGCCGACGACGACATCGACGAGCTGCACGTCAGCGTCTTCGAGAAGGTCCTGGGCGACTCGTGGAAGGGCGAGGCGACCGCGACGGTCGACGCGACCCTCGCGAGCCGCTACCACGAGCGCTTCGCCGACCACGCTGTATCGGTCGCCAAAAAGGTCGTCTACCTCGCGACCGGCGACTGGGCCGGCGCCGACGACGAGGCCGAGCACGAACCCCACCCCGTCATCTGAGCGGGGAACGAAGAAGGGGGTGGATGCCGATCGGCATCCACCCCCTTCTTCGTCGCGGTGTCAGTGCTTGTTGCCCTGCGCGGCCACGGCTGCGGCGCCCGCGGCGGCGGCCTCGGGGTCGAGGTACTGGCCCGGGCCGAGCGGCTTCATGTCGTCGTCGAGCTGGTAGACCAGCGGGATGCCGGTGGGGATGTTGAGCTCGGCGATGTCGGCGTCGCTAATGCCCTCGAGGTGCTTGACGAGACCGCGCAGCGAGTTGCCGTGTGCCGTCACGAGCACGGTCTTGCCGGCCTGGAGGTCGGGGACGATGTCGCTGTGCCAGTACGGCAGCATGCGGTCGATGACGATCTTGAGCGATTCGGTGTCGGGCACCTCGCCGTCGATGCCCGCGTAGCGCGGGTCGCCGACCTGGCTGTACTGGTCGTCGGCGGGCAGCGGCGGCGGCGGAACGTCGAACGAGCGACGCCAGAGCATGAACTGCTCGTTGCCGAACTCCTCGAGGGTCTGCGCCTTGTCCTTGCCCTGCAGGGCGCCGTAGTGGCGCTCGTTGAGGCGCCACGAGCGCTTCACCGGGATCCAGAGGCGATCGGCCGCGTCGAGGGCGATGTTCGCCGTCTGGATCGCGCGGCTGAGCACCGAGGTGTGCAGCACGTCGGGCAAAGTGCCGGACTCGGCCAGCAGCTCGCCGCCGCGCTTCGCCTCGGCCTTGCCCTGGTCGGTGAGTCGCACGTCGACCCAGCCGGTGAACTGGTTGGTCTTGTTCCACTCGCTCTGCCCATGGCGGAGGAGGATCAGCGTGTGAGGCATGACTCCATGCTATCGACGCGCGGGCTGCTCCCGAGCGGAGCCTGCTCCCGAGCCGAGCCTGGCATCATGTCGGGAGTGACTTCCTCCCCCGTCGGCCGCCCGACCCGCGGCACGACCGGGACCAACCGTCTCCGCCGGATTGATCGGTGGGTCGCTCGGCATCCTGTGCTCCGTCGCACCGAAGATCCGCTCGTGGTCGATCTGGGATTCGGCGCGAGTTCGGTCACGCCCGTCGAGATGCTCTCGCGTCTGCGGCGCGAGCGCCCGGACGCGCGCGTCGTCGGCCTGGAGATCGATCCGGAGCGTGTGGAACGCGCGCGCGCCGAGGCGCAGGGCATCGACGGCGTGCGCTTCGCGCGCGGGGGTTTCGAGATCCCCCTGCCCCGCAGCGAGCGTCCCGCCGTCGTCCGTGCGATGAACGTGCTGCGGCAGTACGACGAGGGCGACGTCGCCGAGGCGTGGGCCCTCATGTGCGGGCGACTCCAACCGGACGGCATCCTCGTCGAGGGCACGTGCGACGAGATCGGTCGCGTCGCGACGTGGATCGAGATCGGGGCGGATGCCGAGCCCCGGAGCCTCACGATCTCGCTCCGCCTCGCCGGACTCGACGTCCCCTCGATCGCCGCGGAGCGCCTGCCCAAGGCTCTGATCCACCGCAACGTCCCCGGGGAACGCGTACACGAGTTCGTGGCATCCGTCGATCGGGAGTGGACGAGGGCGGCCGCGGTCGCGCCCTTCGGGCCGGTGCATCGGTGGCGGACGGCGATGCACGCGCTGGCCGACGCCGGCTGGCCGCTCGTGCGACGCGAGCGCTGGCGGCTCGGCGAAGTCGGCGTAGCCTGGGAGGCTGTGGCTCCGCGCTGACGCGCGCCACGTCGCCCTCAGATGCGCGGGAGCAGGGCCCGCGCCTCTGCCGACGGCATCCCCGCGGCGACCAGGAGATCGACGGCCAGAGGACGCATCGCGGCCACCAGGTTGAGCTCGCCGACCCCGCCACCGGGGAGCAGCGCCGCCGGATCGAGGCGGCGGATCACCGCGACCACGGCCGATCGGGCAGCGGGCTCGAGCGAGATGTCGTCGAGGCTGTCCCGTACCAGAGCCGCACCGCGCGCCAGTTCCGCGAGCAGGTCGGCGGGAACCGGACGTGCTTGTCCGTCGGCGCACAGGTAGGCGGCGCGGCGAGCGACCACGCGGAGGTTGCGGGTCGCGAGGTCGAGGGCTTCACGCACGCGGGCGTGACGCTGCAGCTCGGTGCGCTGCCGTCGGAGGAACGGGGAGATCCGGGCGACCTCCTGACCGGACTCGAGCGAGCCGCTCCACGCGTCGACATAGGTCTGCAGCGAGCGCGCGCGCTCGAGCCCGCGTTCGGCACGGGCTCTGTCACCCCGGCGAAGCGCGCGCACGATGGTGTTCATCGCCACATCGAGCGCGTCGAAGAGCTCGTCGGCGTCACGCAGCTCGGTGCGGCGCAGGGTGCGCGGGATGAGGGCCGTGACGATGAGGGCCGCCACTCCCCCGACGGCCCCGTCGACGAGTCGGAGGAACGGCACCCCCGAGACGAGGACGAGCGCGATGAGCGACTGCACGACCGCCGCGAGGGCGAAGCCGGGTTGCGGGGAGAGGAAGCGCGCGGCGATGAGCGTGACGGTCATCGCGACCGCGAGCTGCCACCACCCCGCGCCCGCGATCAGGAGCACGAGTTCGGCGATCAGGATGCCGACGAGCATCCCGGCGACGGTCTCGGCCACGCGCCACGGGCGGGCGTCGCGCACGAGCCCCAGGCTCGACACCGTGACGGTGGCGGCGAGGAGGGGCACGGAGTGTCCGAGCACGAAATGCGCGAAGCAGTAGGCCGCCGTGGCCGCGACGACGATCTGCGCGATCGCCGGAAGCGACTCGCGCACCCGAGCGGTGCGACGGGCGAGGGCCGTGCGCCATCCGGGCCGCGCGACCGCCACCCCGACGGTGGTGGTCGACGCGTCGTCCGCGGTCATTCCGCGGCGCGACGACGACCGAGGCGCGGGAGCCGCGGGATCGAGGCCGTCGCACCCGCGTCGGCGGGCACGACCGTCTCTTGCGCGGCCGCCAAGGGACCGTCGGCGGTCTCGACGACGAGCGGGATCCCCTCCGGGGCCGTGCGCTTGATCAGCGCGAGGGCGATCGGTCCCTCTTCATGGTGGACGGCGACCGAGGTGATGGCCCCGATCACCGCGTCGCCCGCGCGGACCTCGTCACCCCGCTGCGGCAGCACGTTGTCACTGCCGTCGAGCTGAAGGGCGACCACGCGCCGAGGCGGGTGACCGAGGTTGTGCACCTTCGCCACGGTCTCTTGACCGCGGTAGCAGCCCTTCGACAGGTGGACCGCGGTGCGCAGCCAGTCCATCTCGTGCGGCAGTAGGCGCTCGTCGGCATCGACACCCACGCGCGGGCGCCACGCGGCGACGCGCAGCGCTTCGACGGCATCGAGGCCCGCGAGCGCGACCTCTCTCCGTACGGCGGCATCGATCACGCGGTCGAACTCGACGGCATCCAGAATGGCTTCCGCCCAGTCACGGTCGGAACCGGGGTGCGGCTCGACACGCGCGTACGCCCAGCCCCCGGGCGACACCTCGGGCCACGGGTCGACCCACACCGGAGCGACGGCGGAGAGCGACGACACCGCGTCGCGCGTGCCGCCCACGACGAACAGGTCGTCGGAGCGGTCCTTCACCTCGACCCGCAGGCGGAACCGCATGCGCGCGAGCCACCCGGCGAGCGCCTCGACGTCGGCCCTGTCGACGATGAGCCACGCGGTCTCTCCGTCATCGACGACGGAAGCGGCATGCTCGACGCGTCCCTGGGGATCGAGGATGAGCATCTCGGTCGACACGCCCGGCGCCAGGTGCGTCAGCGCCTGGGACGAAAGCGAGTCGAGCCAGCTGCGGCGGTCCTCACCACCGACCGAGATGACACGGCGGTCGCCGAGGGGGGCGAGAGCGGATCCGGATGCCAGGCGTCGCTGCTCCGCGACCGGGGAACCGACGTGGCGGAGACCCCGGTTGTCGACCACGGCGCCGGGGACGTCCGCGAGCGTCGCCATCGTCACTCCGCCCGCGCGAGACGCGCCGAGGCGTGCGAGCCCAGCTCGCGCCCGAAAGCCGCGATGTCCCACGCCCAGAGCAGGTGGTTGTCGACGAGCCCGTACAGACGGGTCGCGGCGGTGTACGGCTTCGCGCCGGCCGTCCGCACGACGGCGTCGGTGGCGAGGTCGATGCGCGGGCCCTTGACCTGCCCGACGTACAGCTCGAGGACGCCGTCCGCGTGCACGAGGCTCACCTCGAGGTCGAACCCGCCGTCGTCGTTGCGGAGCTTCTCGACGTCGTCGGCCGTACGGACCACCGCGGGCTCGGTCGGCGGCAGCAGCGCCGGGCCGGCGTCAGCGCCGCCGGACGAGCGCGCGACGCGCCAGTAGCCGATCTCGGAGACGAGGGGCCGCCGCTCCTCCCCGTCGAGGAGCCACGCGTCCGCGGAGTAGTTCAAGAAGTCCCCGCCGTCGTGGCTGAAGCTCACGCGGTGCGCGAACTCGCCCGAGAACGAACGACCGTCCGCCTCATAGTCGATGACCCCGGTGCCTTCCCAGACGCCGAGGAGCCACGAGAGGGGGACGAGGTCGGCGGGAAGGTCCGTCGGAATCTCGATCACGAGATGCCGATCAGCGCTGGCCGCGGAAGAGGTTCCAGATGACCGTGCCGGAGACGAAGGCGATCGCCAGCGACGCCAGGCCCAGAAGTCCCACGAAGAACAGTTCGAGCGCGAGGAGGTTCATGCCTCAACTCTAGCGGGGAACAATGGCCGCCAGACCGAAGCCGGCCGTGATGAGTCCGAGAACGACGAGGGCACCCAGAACGCTCGCGGCCATGCGCTGGATGAACGCCTGCGACCGGCCGTACCAGAGCTGGATGGCGAAGGCGGCGACCACGCACACCCCGAGGGCCACGGTGACCCACTGCGCCCGCCACGGAGCCGGTACCAGGATGCCGATCGCCACACCCGCGATGACGGCCAGGACCCACACGGCGATCACGCCACCGTAGGTGCGGCGCGGTACGAGGTCGGGCGTCGACATGCCCCCATCATTGCTCAGTCCGGGGCGTGACGCACGCCCCGGACGGCGGCGTGCGGCGTGGTGGCGCGCCTCACCCTAAGATGGGCGGGTGTGCGGCAGCCCGCACTGGGAGGACCGCGTGGCTCAACTTCTCGTTCTCAGCTCCGCCCCCGGCGGTGGTGCCGTTCTGCCTGCGCTCGAACTTCTGAGCCACCGGGTGCGCCAGATCCCCGCCGAGCCGGCTCAGCTGGTGAATGCCCCGAGCGCCGACATCGTCTTCGTCGACGCGCGTTTCGACCTCGTCGGCGCGAAGTCGCTGTGCAAGATCCTCACGACGACGGGCATCGAAGCCCCGTTGATCCTCGTCATCACCGAGGGCGGTCTCACCGCGGTATCGACCGACTGGGGAGTCGACGACGTCGTGCTGGTGGGCGCGGGTCCGGCCGAGATCGACGCTCGCATCCGCCTGGCCATGGGGCGGCGCAGCGCCGATCAGGTGTCGACGCGCATCCAGACCTCCGGCATCACGATCGACGAGTCGTCCTACTCGGCCAAGGTCCACGGCAAGCCGCTCGACCTCACCTACAAGGAGTTCCAGCTCCTGCACTTCTTCGCCACGCATCCTTCGCGCGTCTTCACGCGCGAGCAGCTGCTCAGTGAGGTGTGGGGCTACGATTACTTCGGCGGTACCCGCACGGTCGACGTCCACGTGCGGCGTCTGCGCGCGAAGCTGGGCGACCTCGAACAGCTCATCGGCACGGTGCGCAACGTCGGCTACCGCTTCAACGTGTACGAAGACGACCAGCCGCCCGTGGCATCCGCTCCCGCGTGAGCACCCGCGCCTGAGTTTCCGCCTCTGAACACCCGCGCTTATGGCGCGCGTACCGCGTGTTCACTCCCGTGTCACCGACCCCTGCAATGATGTGGGGATGATGGAACACGACGCTCTCGACGCGGGCCTCGGCGACGCGGACGACGACGACTTCGACGAGGCGATCGAGGCCGCGGACGACCAGCTGCCCGATCACCGGTACCTCGATCGCGAGATCAGCTGGCTCGCCTTCAACCAGCGCGTGCTCGAACTCGCCGAAGACCCGACGGTCCCCGTCCTGGAACGCGCGAACTTCCTCGCGATCTTCGCGAGCAACCTCGACGAGTTCTTCATGGTGCGCGTCGCCGGCCTGAAGCGTCGCATCATCACCGGACTCGCTGTCCCGACCAACGTCGGTCGCGCTCCCCTCGACGTCCTCGCCGACATCTCGGCCGAAGCTCACCGTCTCCAGCTCCGCCACGCGGCGGCATGGACCGAGAAGGTCCGTCCCGCTCTCGCCGAGGCGGGTATCGAGGTCGTCACGTGGGATTCGCTCGACGAGCCCACCGCTGAGCGGTTGACGGAGTACTTCCAGCACAACGTCTTCCCCGTCCTCATGCCCCTCGCGGTCGACCCAGCGCACCCCTTCCCCTACATCTCGGGCCTGTCGCTGAACCTCGCGATCCGCATCCGCAACGCGCGGACCGGTCGCCAGGAGTTCGCGCGCCTGAAGGTGCCGCCGATGCTGCCGCGATTCGTCGAGGTCCCCGGCGAGGGCCCGGGCGTGCGGTACCTCCCCCTCGAGGAACTGATCTCGAACCACCTCGGCGACCTGTTCCCGGGCATGGAGGTGCTCGATCACCACGCGTTCCGGCTCACGCGCAACGAAGACATGACGATCGAGGAAGACGAGACCGAGAACCTCATCCAGGCCCTCGAGGCCGAGCTCCTCCGCCGTCGCTTCGGCCCGCCCATCCGCCTCGAGATCACCGAGGACATGGACGACGTCACGCGCTCTCTCCTTCTGAGCGAGCTCGACATCACCGAGCAGGAGGTCTACCGCCTCCCCGGCACGCTCGACCTGCGCGGGCTGTTCGACCTCTCGCGCATCGACCGTCCCGACCTCCACTACCCGCCGCACGTACCCAAGACCGCGTTGGCGTTCCAGCCGCCGGAACAGAACGGGCGCGCCGACCTGTTCGGGGCGATCCGCAAGGCGGACGTCCTCGTGCACCACCCCTACGAGTCGTTCGCGACGAGCGTGCAGGCCTTCCTCGAGCAGGCGGCGCGCGACCCGCACGTCCTCGCGATCAAGCAGACGCTCTACCGCACCTCGGGCGACAGCCCGATCGTGCAGGCCCTGATCGACGCCGCCGAAGCGGGCAAGCAGGTGCTCGCCCTCGTCGAGGTGAAGGCGCGCTTCGACGAGGCCAACAACATCGTCTGGGCGCGCAAGCTCGAGAAGGCCGGCGTGCACGTCGTGTACGGCCTCGTCGGACTCAAGACGCACTGCAAGCTGGCGCTCGTGATCCGCGAGGAAGAGGGGCGCCTGCGCCACTACAGCCACGTCGGGACGGGAAACTACAACCCCAAGACGAGCCGCATCTACGAGGACTTCGGTCTGTTCACGATCGACGATCAGGTCGGGCGCGACCTGACCCGCCTGTTCAACGAGCTGAGCGGGTACGCGATCGAGAAGAAGTTCAAGCGCCTCCTCGTCGCGCCGCTTCACCTGCGCAAGGGCCTGCTCCGCCACATCGACAAGGAGCGCCGCAACGCCCTCGAGGGCAAGCCCGCTCGCGTGCGGATCAAGGTCAACTCGATGGTCGACGAAGAGATCATCGATGCGCTCTACCGTGCGAGCCAAGCGGGGGTTCCCGTCGAGGTCTGGGTGCGCGGCATCTGCTCGATCAAGCCCGGGGTTCCGGGGATGAGCGAGAACATCACGGTGCGCTCGATCCTCGGCCGCTACCTCGAGCACTCGCGCATCTTCTCGTTCGCGAACGACGGCGACGAGCAGATCTACATCGGCAGCGCCGACATGATGCACCGCAACCTCGATCGCCGTGTCGAGGCGCTCGTGCGGGTCGTCGATCCGAGCCAGCTGCAGGAGCTGTCGACCCTGTTCGACCTCGCGATGGACGACGGCACCATGTCGTGGCACCTGAACGCCGAGGGCGAGTGGATCCGGCACAGCGTCGACGCGGAGGGCGCGCCTCTCATCGATCTGCAGGAGCACACGATGGCACGCGTGCAGCGCAAGCGGCGCGCGCGGGCGGCGCGGTGAGTGAAACCGCCGTCTACGCGGCGGGAGGCGTGGTCTGGCGCGAGGTCGAGGGCAAGCTGCGGGTCCTGCTGATCCACCGTACGAAGTATCGCGACGTCACGCTGCCCAAGGGAAAGGTCGACCCCGGCGAAACGCTCGCCGAGACCGCCGTGCGCGAGATCCGCGAAGAGACCGGCATCCGTGTCGCCCTCGGTGTGCCCGTCGGTGTCTCGCGGTATCGGATGCCGAGTTCGCGGACGAAGATCGTGCACTACTGGGCCGCCGAGGCGTCGGATGCCGCGGTGCGCACGTCGACCTTCGTGCCGAACAAAGAGGTCGCCGCGATCGAGTGGATGAGCCTGAAGAAGGCCCGGAAGAACCTGAGCTATCCGGTCGATCTCGAGATCCTCGACGAGTTCATCCGGCTCGTCGACGAGAAGGCTCTGCCCACCTTCCCGATCATCGCGCTCCGACACGGCAAGGCCCGCCCGCGCGAGGAGTGGGACGGCCCGGATGCCGAGCGCCCCCTCGCCCCGCGCGGACGGAAGCAGGCGAACGCGATCGTCGGCCCCCTGCTCGCGTTCGGGGTGCGCCGGATCGTGTCGAGTCCCGCCGAAAGATGTGTGCGCACCGTGACGCCGCTCTCGCAGGCGTTGGCGCTGAAGATCCAGCTGGCGGCCGACATCAGCCAGGACGCCTGGGAAGAGGGTCGCGCCGACGTGCGCAGGGTCGTCGGCGAACGGGTGCGGGCACGAAAGCCCGTCGTCCTGTCGAGCCACGGGCCGGTCCTGCCGGCCATCATGCACGAGCTAGCGCTCGCGACCGGCACGATGCGAGGCTCCTACCTCGGCAGTTCGTCGGCGCTCGAGACCGGCGGGTTCTCGGTGGTGCACATCCCCGTCCACCACCCCGGTGCGGGCATCGTCGCGATCGAAACGCACGAGCCACCGGTGTGACGCTGCCCCGCGGTCTCCGCGTCGCGTGGGGAGAGGTCGCCGGAGGGGCGGAGCGGCGGTCGGTGTCGCGGGCCCTGGTGAGCGAACTCCTGCCCGGAGCGCGGCTCTCGTCGCGCTGCGCGCGGTGCGGTGGCGACCACGGGCGCCTGCGCGTCTCGGGCGTGGCGGCTGCGGCATCCGTTTCCTATGCCGGGGGCTGGGCCGTGGTCGCAACGCTCGAGGGCGAGGGGCGTGTGGGGCTCGACGCCGTGCCCGCCGACGCGTCCGGCCTCGACCGCGTGATACCGGGCGCAGATGCGAGGGCGTGGGCACGCCTTGAAGCTGTGGTCAAGACCGACGGTCGGGGGCTCGAGATCGATCCGGCGCGCGTGCGGATCGACGCGCGCGACGACGGCACCTGGATCGGCGCGATCGACGACGGCCCGGCGTTCGACGGGTACGACGTCGAGGGGCCCGAGGGGGTCGTGGTCGCCGTCGCGGTGCTGCCCGCGACACCGTGACAGACGTGCGGTGCGCGTGACGAGCGGAGGACGTGGGGCGAGCGGAGGACCGAGACCGCGATCAGGTCCTCCCCTCGTCCCTGACCCTCCGCTCATCACGCGTTCCCGCCACGCAAAGCACCGCGCAAAGCGCCAGCGCAGCGCCCCAGCGCAATGACTCAGCGCAGCGTCGGCAGCTCGCGATGGTCGATCCACCGCGACAGCAGGGCAGCGGCATCCGCTCCCCCGGCCCGCTCCACCGCGGCGCGGAAGTCGTCGGTCGTGACGAGACCGTGGCGGTGGTCGGCGGTCCAGCCGCGCAGCAGCGCGAAGAAGGCGTCGTCGCCGAGCGCGCGACGCACCGCGTGCAGCGCGAGAGCGCCGCGCTTGTAGACGCGATCGTCGAACATGTCGTCGGGCCCGGGATCGACGAGCAGCAGATCCTGCGGCTTCGCGGCGAGCCGGGTGTGGTTCTCGACGACGGAAGCCCGGATCGAGGGGCCACCTGAGGCGTCCCACCACAGCCACTCCGCGTAGCAGGCGAAACCCTCGTTCAGCCAGATGTCGCTCCACCGGGCGATGCCGACGCTGTTGCCGAACCACTGGTGCGCGAGTTCGTGGGCGACGAGCCGCTGTGCCGCCGGGACGAGGTGGTTCATGCCGAACACCGCCAGTCCCTGCGCTTCGAGAGGGATCTCGAGCTCGTCCGCGGTGACGACGAGCGTGCACGCCTCCTGCGGGTACGGACCGAACAGCCTGTCGAACACGCGCAGCATGTCGGGGACGCGGGCGAAGGCGCGGTCGGCGGCCGCGGTCAGCGCGGGCGGGGCGGTCACGCTGACGACGGGCACCACGTCGACGCCGCTTCCCGCCAGGACCTGGGTGCGGTAGCGCCCGACGTGCACCGCCGCGAGGTAGGTCGCGGTCGGGACAGCGGACGTGAAGGTCGTCGTGGTGCGGCCGCCGCGCCGTGTCGTCGCCCCCGCGACGCCGGTGGCCGCGACCGTGTATCCGTCGTCGACCGTGACCTCCAGCCGCATGCGCGCGCGGTTGTCGGGCCGGTCGTTGCAGGGGAACCACGTGGGTGCGCCCGTCGGCTGTCCCGCGACGAGAGCGCCGTCGGTCAGCTCCTCCCACCCGACGGTCCCCCAGCGCGAGCGCCGCGGGGCCGGCGAACCGGCGTAGACCACCTCGACGCGGAACGGCGCACCGCTGGCGAGGGCGCGCGGCGGGGTGACCCGCAGCGCGCGAGGACCGCTCGTGTGACGCGCGGCCACGCCGTCGACCTTCACGCGCGTCGCGCGGAGTCCGACGAGGTCGAGGGCGAACGAGGCGATCGGCTGCCGGGCGACAGCGGTGATCGTGGCCACCCCCTCGAGCCGGTTGGTGCGCACGCGGTAGCTGAGGGTGAGGTCGTACTCCTCGACGTCGTACGACGCATCCCCGCTCTGCGGGGCGTAGGGGTCGCCGCCGCTCACGACGTCGACTGGTAGGCGCGCACCTTGACCGCGCGCCAGGGTCCGATGGGGTTTCCGCTCCAGCGCGAGCCGACCGGGACGGTCTCACCGCGCATCACCAGAGAAGCCGGGCCCACGGTGGCGTGGGCGCCGAGAGTGGATGCCGGCAGCACCACGCTGTGCGGGCCGAGTGTCGCCCCGGGTTCCAGCTCGACGGTGTCCATACTCATGATTCGATCATGGAACAGGTGCGTCTGCACGACGCACCCGCGGTTCACCGTCGACGCGTCGCCGAGAGTCACGAGGTCGGGCTCGGGCAGCCAGTAGCTCTCGCACCACACGCCCGTGCCGATCCGCGCGCCGAGGCTGCGCAGCCAGACCGCGAGCGCCGGCGTGCCGGACGCGGCGCGAGCGAACCACGGCGCCGCGACCATCTCGGTGAAGGTGTCGGACACCTCGGTCCGCCACACGAAACTCGACCACAGGGGCTGCTCTCCCGCACGGATGACCCCGACGATCGCCCACTTCGCCGCGGTCGACACGGCCGCCGCGACCGCGCCCGCCGCCAGCAGGACGACGCCCGAGAGCAGCAGGGTCCACACAGGTCCGACGAGGTGCCACAGGGCGGCGAGCGCGAACAGCACCGCGAGGCCGATCCCGCACGTGACCACCACGGGCACGAAGCGACACAGCTCCCACAGGGTGCGCGCGAGACGCAGGCCCGGGGTCGGCTGGTACGTGCGCGACTCATCGCCCTCGGCCGACAGGCGTCGCAGTCGCACCGCCGGAGAACCGAGCCACGACGAGCCGGGCTTCGCCTTCAGCGGCGCCGCCGACAGGACGGCGACGAGACCGTCGCGGGGCACACGGTGTCCGGGAGCCGCCATCCCCGAGTTGCCGAGGAACGCGCGCTTGCCGATGCGGACGGGTCCGAGGCGGAGCCACCCCGCGCGCAGCTCGTAGGACGCCACCATCGTGTCGTCGGCCAAGAACGCTCCGTCCTCGATGCGCGCCATCGACGGGATCAACAGGACAGTGGATGCCTCGACGTCACGCCCGACGCGGGCGCCGAGCAGGCGCAGCCAGACGGGGGTGAAGAGCGAGGAGTACAGCGGGAAGAGGATCGTGCGCGCGGCATCCAGGAGTCTTTCGATACTCCACGCCTGCCACGCGACCCGGCTGCGGACGGGGAACGTCCCCTCGACGAGACCGATCGAGAGCAGCCGTACGAGAAGGACAACGGATGCCGCGAACACGACGCCCGTGACCGCGACCGCCGGCACGAGCCAGGCGAAGGCCCGCGCGGTCGCCTCACCGAGGCTGTCGGCCCCGTGGATGCCCTGCGCGATCACGAGACCGCCGACGGTGAACGCCGCGAGCGGGAGCAGCGCGAGCACGACGGCCGACGCCGCGTACGCCCACAGCCAGCGCGTCGGAGCCGGCGGGCGCTCCCCGGGCCAGCCCTTCGCCGTTCCGCCGACGCGGACGGCGGGCGAGCCGGCCCAGGACTGATCCGCCTTGACCCGGCCGAAGACCGCAGAGCCGGGGGCGATCTCGGCGCGACGACCGATGCGCGTTCCCGGCGCCAGGGTCGAGCGCGCTCCCACGGTGGCATCCGCTCCGATACGGACCTCTCCGATGCGCACGAGGTCACCGTCGATCCAGTAGCCCGTGAGGTCGACCTCGGGCTCGATCGAGGCGCCGTCGCCGACGACGAGCATCCCCGTCACGGGCGGCAGGGCGTGCAGGTCGACGTTGCGGCCGATGCGCGCGCCCAACGCGCGGGCGTAGTACGACACCCAGGGCGCACCGGCGAGGCCCACGGCATCCACCTGGTCGGCGATCTGCTCGGCGAGCCACAGGCGGATGTGCACCCAACCTCCGCGCGGGTAGTCGCCCGCGCGCACCCCCGCGAGCAGGAGACGGGCGGATGCCACGGCGATCGCCATGCGCCCGAACGGCGTCGCGAAGACCAGGAGTCCGACGAGCAGCACGGGCCAGGGCACGGTCGGAAGCACCTCGAAGCCCGGCAGGAGCTGCAGGATCGCCGAGGCGGTCAACAGGTACAGCAGCCACCGCACGCCGGCGAGGATGAACAGGGGCGCCCCGAGGAGGGTCTGCGCCCACTGCGTCGTCCGGGGCGTCGGCGCCGCCCGATGGAACTCGGCGGGCGTGTCGTCCACGAGCTGCGGGCCCAGGGCCTTCGCCATCGCACCGAGGCGCGGGACGTCGTAGATGTCCGCGACGGAGAACTCGGGTACCCGGGCGCGGATCCGCGAGACCAACTGCGCGGCGGCGAGAGAACCTCCACCGAGGTCGAAGAAGTCGGCCTTGCGCTCGGTCACCGGAAGTCCGAGGACAGCCTGCCACTGCTCGGCCAGCCAGAGTTCGTCGGCGGAGAAGTCCGTCGCGGCGGGCGCGTCGACCCCGGGAAGGGGCCACGGCAGGGCCGCGCGGTCGACCTTGCCCGAGGTGCGCACGGGGAGCTCGTCGACGACGCCGAGCAGCGGGATCGTCGAGGCGGGGAGACGCTCGGCGAGCGCGGCACGGGCCGCCCCGCGATCGAGGTCGACCCCGGCATCCATCACCAGATACCCCACGAGCACCGGGACCCCGGCATCGGTCGTCCGCACCGCGACCGTGGCGGCGCTGACTCCGGCGAGGTCCTGCAGCGCCGACTCGACCTCGCCGAGCTCGATGCGACGCCCGCCGACCTTGACCTGATCGTCGGCCCTGCCCTGGAAGACGAGTCCCTCGGAATCGAAGCGCACGAGGTCGCCGGAACGGTACGCCCGCTCCCAACCGAGCGTGGGCATGGGGGCGTACTTCTCGGCATCCTTCTCGGGGTCGAGGTACCGCGCGAGGCCGACGCCGCCGATGATGAGCTCGCCGACCTGGCCCTCCGCGACGGGGAGGCCCTCGGCATCCACGACCGCCAGGGCCCAGCCGTCGAGGGGCAGGCCGATACGCACGGGAAGGGTGCCGTCGAGCGGTGCCGCACACGCGACGACCGTCGCCTCGGTGGGTCCATAGGTGTTCCACACCTCGCGCCCCTCGGCGACCAGTCGTGCCGCCAGCTCGGGCGGGCACGCCTCACCGCCGAAGATCAGCAGGCGCACGTTCTCGATCGAGTCGGCCGGCCACATCGCCGCGAGGGTGGGCACCGTCGAGACCACGGTGATGCCCTGGCGCAGCAGCCAGGGCGCGAGGTCTTCGCCCGAGCGCACGAGCGAGCGCGGGGCCGGGACGAGGCACGCGCCGTGGCCCCACGCGAGCCACATCTCCTCGCACGAGGCGTCGAAGGCGACGGACAGCCCCGCGAGCACGCGGTCGCCGGGGCCGAGCGGATCCTGCTGGAGGAAAAGACGCGCCTCGGCCTCGACGAAGGCCGCCGCCGAGCGGTGCGACACCGCCACGCCCTTCGGAACGCCGGTCGATCCCGAGGTGAAGATGATCCACGCATCGTCGTCCACCGTGGGCGGGGCCACGATCGGGACGGCGTTCGTGCTCGGGTGCGGAGCGTCCCCCTCGTACAGGCGCACCAGATCGTCATCGTCGGCAAGGAACTCTCCGTCGCCGGCGATGATGCCCTTCACGCCCGCCTCGCCGAACACCAGACGAGCGCGTTCGTCGGGATCGTCGGCATCCACCGGCACGTATGCCGCCCCGGCGGCCATCACGGCGAGGATCGACACGTACAGCTCTTTCGACCCCGACGGCATGCGCACGCCTACGCGGTCGCCGCGACGCACCCCGGCGGCGTGGAGGGCACCGGCGGTCTTCCAGACGCGTGCGAGCAGTTCGCGATAGCTGAGGGCGCCCGAACCGTCGTCGATCGCCGAGGCCTCGGGATGCCGCGACGCGACGTCGGCGAGAAGGTCGATGAGCGTGCGTGCGTGCGGGGCGGCGCTCGTTCGATCGAGCGGCGCCTGCGCGGCGGAGGCGGGTGTCGTCACGGGGGTGAAGCGTATACCGCCGAAGAAAACGTCCCGGTCAGGCCGGAGTGGTTCACCCTCCGTTCACCCGGACAACGCACTCTCGTAAGAGTCGGTGTTTACCGTGCGGGAGAACCCTGCACCGGGTTCGTGTCCCCGACATACGAAGGATTCACACAGTGAAGCTCTCCCGATTCGTTCAGCTGGGCGCCGTGGCGGCCGTCGCCTCGCTCGCTCTCGCCGGCTGCTCCTCCCCCTCCGGCTCCGGCGACGCCGCGGGCACCTCGGCATCGCCGACCTCGTCCGACGTCACGGCCACGCTCGACCCGAACCTCACGGGCACGATCACCGCGGGTGGCTCGAGCGCCCAGTCCAACGCGCAGGCCGCCTGGACCGCCGCGTACAACGCGCAGGTCAAGGGCGTGACGGTCAACTACGACAAGTCGCAGGGCTCTGGCGGTGGTGTCACCAACTTCCTGAGCGGCGCGTACGACTTCGCCGGCTCGGACTCGCCCCTCAACGCCGACCAGACCGCGCAGTCGAAGGCTCTCTGCACCGAGGGTGGCGTGAACATCCCGATCTACCTCGACGGTGTCGCGATCATCTTCAACGTCCCCGGCGTGACCGACCTCAAGCTCTCGGGTGAGACCGTCGCGAAGATCTTCGCGCTGCAGATCACCGACTGGTCCGACCCGGCCATCACCAAGGACAACGGCACGGCTCTCCCCGCCGGCCCCATCACGACCGTCGCGCGTTCGGACGGCTCAGGCACCACGCAGAACTTCACGAACTACCTCGCCGCGACGCAGTCGTCGGTCTGGACCTCGCCCGCGGGCAAGGACTGGCCGATCGAGGGCAACGTGTCGAAGCAGAAGGGCGGCTCCGGCGTCGTCGAGGCGGTCAAGGCCGGCTCGGGCACCATCGGCTACGCCGACCACTCCGCCATCGGCGACCTGAACGCGGCCGCGATCATCCAGGACGGCACCGCGATCCCCTACAGCGCCGAGGCCGTCACCGCGACGTTCGAGGCCGCGGCCGTCGACGCCAGCAACGGCGTCCCGGGTGACCTGTCGAAGAAGTTCGACTACTCGAAGCTGACCGCCGAGACCTACCCGATCCCGCTCGTGTCGTACGCCGTCACCTGCACCACCTTCAAGGACACCAAGCAGTCCGAGCTCGTGAAGTCGTACCTCGGCTTCGTCACGAGCACCACGGGCCAGGCCGTCGCCGCGAAGAACGCCGGCTCCGCCCCGCTGCCGGACTCGGTCCTCTCGGCTGCTGCGGAGACGCTCGCGGCCATCAAGTAACACCTCTCGGACTCGGCCCGGTCCGCACCTCCTGTGCGGACCGGGCCGGGCTGATCGGAGGGGTCGATTCCGCATCGACCGTTCCGCTGAGCCGAACATCCTCAGAGAGAACCCGACCGAGGAGCACCCCTTGATCCGTGCCGAGCATGAGGTCCCCCGTGACTGACACCGTGAGTGACGCCGCGACCGACGCCGCGACACCGAGCACCCCGAAAGCCAGCATCGTCGGGAAGCGTCGCGTCGGCGACACCGTCTTCCTCGGCCTGTCGACCACGGCCGCCGTGTCGATCATGGTCATCCTCGCCGGTGTGGCCATCTTCCTGATCATCCGGGGCCTCCCGGCCATCACGGCGAACTGGAGCGAGGGCGACCTCGCCGGCTACCAGAACCGCAACTGGTCGAGCTTCTGGGAGTACGTCGGTCCGCTGCTCTTCGGCAGCATTTGGGCGGCGCTCATCGCGATGGTGATCGGAACCCCCGTCGCCATCGGCATCGCGCTGTTCATCTCGCACTACGCACCCCGCAAGATCGCCGGGGCGCTCGGCTACATCGTCGACCTGCTGGCCGCGGTGCCCTCGATCGTCTTCGGCCTCTGGGGCATCATCGTGATGCGCCCGCTCCTGCTGCCGGTGAGCCAGTTCCTCAACGAGTACCTCGGCTGGATCCCGCTCTTCCAGGGCCCCGTGTCGACCACCGGCTCCACGATGTTCACCGGTGGCGTCGTGCTCGCGGTCATGATCCTGCCGATCGTGACCTCGATCACCCGGGAGATCTTCCTGCAGACCCCGCGCCTGCACGAAGAAGCCGCTCTCGCCCTCGGTGCCACGCGCTGGGAGATGATCCGCCTGGCGGTCTTCCCCTACGCGCGCAGCGGCATGGTCTCGGCGACGCTGCTCGGTCTCGGCCGTGCCCTCGGCGAGACCATGGCCATCGCCCTGATCATCTCGCCGAGCCTCATCTACTCAGTGCTCCTGCTCACCGACGGCTACAACTCCCAGACCATCGCCGCCAACATCGCCCTGAACTTCCCGATCGCGACCGACCTGCAGCGCTCCGCGCTCATCGGCACGGGCCTCATGCTCTTCGTCGTGTCGCTCGCGGTCAACATGCTCGCGCGCTACATCATCTCGGCGACGGGACCAGGTGCGAAGGGCCGCAAGAGAGGAAAGCGCTCGTGACCGCCTCCGCCGTCCCGTCCTCGGCTCCCCTGGCCCTCACCAGCGGCCAGCTTCCGCGGTTCATCGAACCCGCGCTGCTCGTCGGCGTCGCCGTCGTCATCGCCGCGGTGCAGTTCCTCTTCGGGGGCTTCAACCTCGCGCTCTGGCTCATCCTGACCGCCGTGATCTACCTGATCGCGATCGGCGTCGGCTCCGCGATCGTCGAGAACCGTCGCAAGGCCGTGGACCGCATCGTCCGCGGGCTGGTCACCGCCGCGTTCCTTCTCGCCCTCGCACCGCTCGTGTCGACCCTGTGGACGGTGATCTCCAAGGGACTCGCCGTGGTGAACCTGCAGTTCATCACCCAGGTCGGCGGAAGCTCCTTCGATCCGAACACCCTCGAGGTCGTCGCGACCGCCGGTGCGTGGCAGGCCATCACCGGCACCCTGATCATCACGGGGATCGCCGCGCTCATCTCCGTCCCCGTCGGCGTCCTCGCGGCCGTCTACCTCGTCGAGTACGCGCTGCCGACCAACCCGCTGCGTCGCACGATAACCTTCCTCGTCGATGTGATGACCGGCATCCCCTCGATCGTCGCGGGTCTGTTCGCGTTCTCGCTGTTCAGCCTCATCGTGGGTCCGAAGGCGTTCAGCGGGTTCTCGGCATCCATCGCCCTGTGCGTGCTGATGATCCCCATCGTCATCCGCTCGACCGAAGAGATGCTGCGCCTGGTGCCGGCCGACCTGCGCGAAGCGTCGCTCGCCCTCGGCGTCCCCCGCTCGGCGACGATCGTCAAGGTCGTGCTGCGGACGGCGGCCTCGGGCATCATCACCGGTGTCGTGCTGGCCGTGGCGCGCGTCGTGGGTGAGACGGCACCGATCTTCATCGCCGCCAGCTTCACCGACAACTTCAACTCCAACCCCTTCGAGGGTCCGATGCAGACCCTGCCGGTCATGGCGTACACCGCGTACAGCTTCCCCGGGCAAGACATCGACGCCTCTCAGGCCAACGCCTGGGGCGCGGCTTTCCTCCTCGTCGTCCTCGTCGTCATCTTCAACCTGATCGCCCGGATCGTCGCGGCTCTGTTCGCACCGAAGTCCCGCTGAGCGCGGAAAGGCACACCCCCATGTCCAAGAGCATCGAGGTCCAGGACCTCAACGTCTACTACAGCGACTTCCTCGCGGTCGAGGGCGTCTCGATCGACATCGAGCCGCGTTCGGTCACCGCCTTCATCGGCCCCTCGGGCTGTGGGAAGTCCACGTTCCTGCGCACGCTGAATCGCATGCACGAGGTCATCCCGGGCGGACACGTCAAGGGCCGCGTGCTGATCGACGGTGACGACCTGTACGGCCCCGGGGTCGACCCGGTGCTCGTGCGCCGTCACGTCGGGATGGTCTTCCAGCGTCCGAACCCCTTCCCGACGATGTCGATCCGCGAGAACGTGCTGGCCGGCGCGAAGCTCAACGACAAGCGCATGTCGAAGAGCGACGCCGACGCCCTCGTCGAGAAGTCGCTGCAGGGCGCCAACCTCTGGAACGAGGTCAAGGACCGCCTCGACAAGCCGGGCGGCGGCCTTTCCGGTGGTCAGCAGCAGCGCCTGTGCATCGCCCGCGCGATCGCCGTTTCGCCCGACGTGCTGCTGATGGACGAGCCGTGCTCGGCCCTCGACCCCATCTCGACCTTCGCGATCGAGGAGCTGATCGGCGAGCTGAAGAGCGAGTACACGATCGTGATCGTGACGCACAACATGCAGCAGGCCTCGCGCGTGAGCGACAAGACGGCGTTCTTCAACATCGCCGGAACCGGCAAGCCCGGAAAGCTCATCGAGTACAACGACACCTCGGCGATCTTCACCGCCCCGACCGTCCAGGCGACCGAGGACTACGTCTCGGGACGCTTCGGATAAGCCCGCGTCACGCGAGATGGCCCCGCTTCGGCGGGGCCATCGTCGTTTGCGGGGGCGGGACGTCCCCGGGCAAGCCGGTTCGGGGGCGATTCGGGCGTCAGTCGCGCGGCGAGAGCAGGTAAGCGTTCAACTCGTCGGTCAGATCGCGATCGACGGACTTGTCGACACCGTCAACCGCCGAGATCGGCGCGGCCAGGCGGACGCTCGACAGCAACCACGCGGCATCCGCGGCTCTGAGGTCGCTCAGGAGCACCGGCTCGTACACGGTCGAGAAGCCGCGCTGCGCGAGGTGGGTGAAAAGGCTTCGCTGCGTGGTCCCGTGCAGGATTCCGGCGGCGGGCTCGGGCGTGACGAACCTATTCCCGGAGCGGAGGATGACGGATGCCGTGGGCGCCTCGAGCACGTAACCGTCGGTCGTGACGAACACGGCGTCGTCGGCTCCCCGCCGCTTCGCCTCGCGGATCGCGGCCATGTTGACGGCGTAGGAGAGCGTCTTCGCCCCGAGCAGCAGCCACGGCGCGCGCCAGGGGACATCGAGCTGGTAACCGCGATCGAGGGTGACGACGCGCACCCCTTCGGTGCGCGCGCGCGTGTTTTCGGGCGCGGTGGCGAGGGTGACCCACGCGGTCGGCGACGCCCCCTCCTCGACGCCCCGGCTGAGAATGAGCTTGATCACGCTCTCCCCCGGCCCGGCTTCGGCGGCGACGCGCGCGATCGCCGCCCGCCACTGCGCCGCGTTCGGCGCCGGGAGGTCGAGCAGGTGCGCGGAATGCGCAAGCCGATCCAGGTGCGGACCGACCTCTTGAGCGTGCCCGTCGACCACACCGAGTGACTCGAAGACGCCGTCGCCGCGCTGCGCGCTCAGCTCGCCGAGAGGCAGCGCCGGACCGAGCGGGTCGACCACGGTGAAGGCGTCGTCGAAGCTCTCGCGTCGATCATCGGATGCCACGGGGTCGATCATGAGGGCGAAACGTAAAGCCATGGAGCGAGCCTACGCTCGGGCTACGACACGCCCGGGTCGTGTCAACGGGGCCTTCGGAGGGAATGTCGGCGGCTGACGCTTGTTACACTTTTCATGCCGGGCCGCAGTAACCCCGGGCTCCATCTTCTGCCGCTATGAGCGGCCATGCGCCGAGAGGCGTTCTGCGGTCCGGCACTTTTCTTTTCTGCGGTGTGTTCCTCCCGCGGGTGGCTTCGACAAGCTCAGCCACCTTTCCCGCCGCGCTCTCTCCGCCGGTGGCTTCGACAAGCTCAGCCACCGGCTCCACGCCAGGCACGGCTCCCGCGAGGCCGCCCGCTCACGCAAGGCCGCCCGCTCATGCAAGGCCGCCCGCTCACGCGAGGCCGCCCGCTCACGCGAGGTCCCTGAGCTTGTCGAAGGGACCGGGCGCACCCTCAGGTCAGCGCATCCCGCCGCCACAGCGCCGCGGCCGCTGACAAATCTTCGGCGTACGTCGACAGCCGAAGCGCCCGCGTGGTCAACGCCGAAGCCCGCTCCGACTCGGTGTTCTCGTAGTCATCGGCGAGATGCGTCGACCCCGACGCCTGGACTCGGCAGAACGCGGCGGCGCGGTCCAGCGCCACGGCGAAATCGCCCTCAAACAGTCCCCTGAGGATCGTGTCGATCAGCTGCACGAGCTCCTCGGGGCCGGCGGGCGCAGGGGCGCCGACCACGACGGGGTCGACCGTCGCCATCTCGACGCGTCCTCGCTCGTACAGCAGGGCCGCCGTCGCCGCATCGTCGTGGATCATGAGCTGCAGCAGGTAGAGACGCCACAGTGCCCCCGGGAGGGAGCGCGCGGGTGACCGCGACCACAACTCGGCGATGTCGTCGATGCCGTGATCGTCGGTGAACGCGACGAGACGCTCGACGATGTCGACGCTCGGATCCGCGCGGACGCGCGCGAGGAGAGCGTGAGCGGTGCTGTGCGCGACGCGCGAGACCTCGGCGGGGTCGTCGGCGGCGAAGAGGCGGTCGAACAGTTCGGCGGGGCGTCGGATCGGCTTGTGGAACTCGCGCGGCGAATCGCTCATCGTTCCAGGCTAGGCGGTCAGCCGGGGACGAGGGTCCGGTCCCTTCGACAAGCTCAGGGACCTCGCTCGAGCAGCCTCACGCGGTGGCGACCGCCACGACCGGCGCGGAGCTCGGCGTCCCGTCGGGCGATCCGCCCGCCGGTTCGACCGTCACCGCGATGACGTCGCCCGAGTGGAATTCTCCCTCGAGCATCGCCGTCGCCCGACCCTCGGCATCCGTCTCAAAAATGCCCGCGGCGATCGGCGTCTCGCCCCGCACGAACCACAGTTCGTAGGTCTGGTCGTCGCTGAGCGCCGGCATGCCGTCTGTCACGAGCACGCTCTGCCCGGTCGAAGCCGACCAGTGCGCGGTCGCGGAGCCCCCGTCCGGCATCGACACCGAGGCGGACCGTGCGTCGGGCGCGCTCTCGATCTGCTGCAGGGCGACGACGGCCGCGGGGCGCGTGAGGTACTGACCGAGCGACGCCGCCCCGAAGCCGAGGACCAGAACGGCGACGATGGATGCCGCGAGCGTGAACCAGCGACGACGGCCCCAGCTCGCGGGGCGCGAGGAAGTGGCATCCGGAATCACCGGCGCGGGACCTGCCGCCGCGTAGTCCTCGTCGTCGCGGGCGACCTCGGGGGTGGTGGCCGGCGCGACGGGTTGCTGAGGAAGGTCGGCGATACGAGCCATGAGGGAGGCGCGCACCGACGGCGGCGGGTCGACGGGCTCGACGACCGCACTCAGGGCGGCGATCGCCTCGGCCGCGTCGCGGACGTGCGACTCCCAATGGGGATTGCTCGCAAGCGCCTCCTGGTACGCGCGTTCGTCAGCGTCGGATAGCGCGTTCAGCGCGTGACCGGCTGCGAGGTCGGCGAATTCCCTCTCGTTCACTTGTCCACCCCCATTTCCATCCTCAAACGCGACAGGCCGTCACGCATTCTCGTCTTGATCGTCCCGAGGGGCGCACCGACGAGAGTAGCGATCTCACTCTGGCTGTATCCACCGAAGTAGGCCAACGTGAGCGCTTCTTTCTGGGCTTCGGGAAGCGCCGCCAACGCATCGACGACGCGTCGCCCCTCGATCTTCATCTCGACTTTTTCGGCGACGTTGTCATAGGCAACGTGGATATCGCGGAAGCCCGCGCGCACATCTCGATCGACACTGGATTGCGCGGACCGCACGCGGTCCACCGCCCTGCGGTGTGCGATCGTGAGAACCCACGACCTTCCCTGTCCTCTCTTCGGAGTGAAACGCGCGGCGGATTGCCACACTTCCAGGAAGACCTCTTGAAGGACTTCTTCACTCTGCGCCCGGTCAACGAGCACACGCAGGATGAGACCGAACGCCCGGGGCGACAGGGCGTCGTACAGTTCGGCGAATGCGTCGCGGTCGCCCGTCGCGACTCGCTGGATGAGATCGCCCACGTGGTCGACGCGATCCGAGCCCTCGTCGGGCAGGTCGAAGCCGTCGATCACCATGGCATCCATCCTCTCGTACGTCGAGGACGCGACCCGACCGGGTGTCCGCGCGTCGAGACATCGGGTACGGAACCGTTATGCGCTGGGATCGACCTCCCAACGAGCGGATCAGAAAATGTTCCCGAGAATCTTTCCGCCCCTCTCACCTGGAGTTTTCCATCCGGTCGCCGCGTACTCGAGGAGAAATTCCGCCTCGGCGCCAATCCGATCTCCCGGGGGCCCCGAAGACCCCGTGTAAGCCGCTCCACGGCGAACCACCCGCACCAGGGTGTCCCTGACGGACCGCGAAAGTGGTCCGAACGATTTCGGAGGAATGTCATGCTCACCAACAAGAAGCCTGTCGTCGCCGGTCTCGCCCTCGTTCTGGGTTCGGCCTTCGCCCTCACCGCCTGCTCGGGTGGCACCACCTCGGGCGGTTCCATGAGCGAAGAGACCAGCAGCGCCCCCTCGATGGCAGCGTCGCCCTCGGCCTCCTCGGGCTCGATGGACGCTGCGTCGGACCTCGTCGGCCCCGGTTGCGCCGACTACGCCGCCGCCGTCCCCTCGGGCGCCGGTTCGGTCGAAGGCATGGCCGCTGACCCGGTCGCGACCGCCGCCTCTAACAACCCGCTGCTGAAGACGCTCACCGCCGCCGTCAGCGGCCAGCTGAACCCCGACGTGAACCTGGTCGACACGCTCAACGGCGGCGAGTTCACCGTGTTCGCTCCGGTCGACGACGCGTTCGCCAAGATCCCCGCCGCGACCGTCGACGGCCTCAAGACCGACAGCGCCGCGCTGAGCAAGATCCTCACGTACCACGTGGTCGCCGGTCAGCTCAGCCCGTCCGAGATCGACGGCACCCACGCCACGGTCGAGGGCCAGGACGTCACCGTCTCGGGCTCGGGCGACAACCTCATGGTCAACGACGCCAAGGTGATCTGCGGTGGCGTGAAGACCGCCAACGCGACCGTTTACCTCATCGACACGGTGCTGATGCCCCCGGCGTAAGTCCTCGGGTGCGTGATCGTCACGCACCCGACCGGTCGATGATCGACCGGACCTGACGGCGAGAGCCGGACCCCAGGCGAGGGGGTCCGGCTCTCGCTCTTTTTCCGGCGTCAGTTGCCGTCCACCGCGCGCACGATCTCATCCTGAACGAGGCGTGCCGCGACGGGCCCGGCGTTGGTGAACCACGGGTCGTAGTCGACCGCGACGGCACGGCCGTCGGCGACGGCGCCGAGCGTCTTCCACAGCGGCGCGTCTTCGATGAACGCGGTCCCCTGACCGATGCCCGCGTAGAACACGTGGTCGGCGTCGGCCAGGTCGATCTGCTCGGCGCTGATGTCCTGCGACGTGTCATCGAACTGCTGCGAGGCGGGTCGTCCGAGCCCGAGGTCTTCGGCGATTCCCCCGGCGAACGAGGGCACCCCCATGATGCGCGTGCGGTCCCCGGTGGACTGCAGGAACGAGACCGTCGGCTCCCCCGCCGCGTGCGTCTCGGCGAACGCCGCACTGTCTGTCTGCAGTGAATCCAGGATGCCGCGCGCCTCTCCCTCTTGACCGAGGGCGTCGGCGATGAGCAGGAAGTCGCTCTTCCAGTTCACGCCGTTGCCTTTGGTGAGGACAGTGGGGGCGATCGCGGAGAGCGCGTCGTACAGCTCCGTGCCGCGAGTTGAGTTGATGAGGATCAGGTCGGGGTCGGCCTGGGCGATGGCCTCGAGGTCGGGCTCCGTCCGCTTGCCGATGTCGGCCATCGCGGCGAGCGGCGCGGCCTCTTCGGGGAAGGCATCCTGCAAGTACTGCGGGACGAGGCCCCTGTTCTCGGCGCGCGTCGCCGCGACCGGCACGGTTCCGAGCGCCAGGAGGGCGTCCAGTTGACCGGTCGAGACGACGGCGATCCGTGTGGGCTGCGCGGGGATCTGGGTGACACCCCCGAAGTGGGTCACCTCGCGGGGGAAGACCCCGTCGGCCTCACTCGAACCCATCCCGGGCTCGAGGTCGCGCGAGACCACCCAGTCGCCGCTGGCAGCAGCCTCGGCGTCGACGGTCGACGTCGGCGCACCGGCCCCAGCGCAGCCGCTGAGTGTGAGGACGAGGGCCGCCCCGAGGGCAAGGATCGCTCGTCTAGGACGATGACGGACGTGCGGAGACGAGAAACGAAAGAGGGTCACACGGTTAGGATAACCTTACCTCTGTGCTCGATTCGGCCGCTGCCACCTCGCCGGGGATCGCGGGGCAGCTGATTGCGCGTCGTCGAGCGGCGCGTTCTCGCGCGGTCGTGCTCACGCTCGCCGTGTCCGTGCTCCTCGCCGTGCTCGTCGTCGCGAGCCTCGCCGTCGGTTCGCGCGCCCTCGCGCCCGCCGACGTGCTTTCGGCCTTGTTCTCCGAGAGACGGGATGCCGTCGGCGTCATCGTCCATGAGCTCCGTGTGCCGCGCACCCTCACGGCGCTCCTCGCCGGAGCGTGCCTGGGGGTCGCCGGCGTCCTCATGCAGGCGCTCACCCGGAACCCGCTCGCCGACCCCGGGCTTCTCGGGGTGAACGCGGGCGCCGCGCTCGGCGTGGTCATCGCGATCGCCGCCTTCGGCGTCGGGACGGCGAGCGGTTACGTGTGGTTCGCCTTCGGCGGCGCCGGCGGAGCCGCCCTGCTCGTGAACGCCGCCGCGCGGCCCGATCGCCGAAACGACACCGTGGGGCTGATCCTCGCCGGGGTCGCGCTGAGCGCCTGCCTCAGCGCCATCGTCGGCATCATCACCCTCGCCGACGACGCCACGTTCGAGTCGTTCCGGTTCTGGGCCGTTGGCTCGTTCGAACGGAGGGATGCCGATGTCTCGGCGCAGCTGTGGCCGTTCGCGGTCGTCGGGATCGTGCTCGCCGCCCTCGTGGCGCGCGGCCTCGACCACCTGCAGCTCGGGAGTGATCTGGCCCGATCCCTCGGGGTCTCCCCTGCCCTCGTGACGATCGCCTCGGGCGCGGCGATCACCGTCCTCTGCGCGACCGCGACGTCGGCGGCGGGGCCGCTCGCGTTCATCGGCCTCCTCGTCGCCCACGCCGTCCGCGGTGCCGTCGGCGGCTCCGTGCCGGTGTCCCTGCCGCTCGCGGCGGTCACGGGTGCCGCCCTGACGCTCGCGAGCGACATCGTCGGACGCGTCATCGCCCTCCCCGGCGAGGTCGAGGCCGGCATCGTCGCCGCCTTCCTCGGCGCGCCGCTGCTGCTCTGGCTGATCCTGCGGAGGAGCCGATGAGCGCGCCCTCTCGAACCCGTCTATCGCGACGCGGACGCCCCCTCGCGGTCGCGGCGATCCTGATCGCTGTCGCTGTGGGCGCAGCCGCCGTTGGCCTCACGACGGGTTCGTTCGACGCGTCGCTCGGGGATGTCGCATCCGCTCTCACCGGAGACGCCGACGCCCGAACCACCGTCGTCGTCATGGGCATGCGGATGCCACGCCTCGTCGCCGCCCTTCTCATCGGGGCCGCGTTGGGAATGGCCGGCGCGGTCTTCCAGACACTCGCCCGAAACCCGATCGCGAGCCCCGACATCGTCGGCTTCACGGCCGGGTCGGCGACCGGGGCGCTCATCGGGCTGACCCTCATCTCTCCTCCCCCGTCTCCTGCCATCGGGGCGTGGACGGGAGGCCTGCTCACGGTCCTCGTGGTCATGGCCATCGCCCGCAGCGTCGGGATCTCGCGAGAGCGCACGATTCTCGCCGGCATCGCCCTGACGACCCTCCTGGCGGCTGTCAACGACTACCTCCTCACGCGCGCTCCGCTCGACGTCGCGCGCAACGCGACGCAGTGGCTCCACGGAAGTCTCGCCGCCACCTCCGCGAATGACGTCGTGCTGCTCCTCGCCTCACTGGGCGTGCTCGCCGCCGCGCTGGTCGCGCTCCGTCGCGACTATCGCGCCCTCGAGCTCGACGACGACACCGCGCGGTCGCTGGGCGTCCGCACCGGTCGCGCGCGCCTCGCGCTCGTGGTGGTCGCCGCGCTCCTGACCGGAACGGCGACAGCGGTCGCGGGCCCGATCGGTTTCGTCGCCCTCGCCGCACCGCAGCTGGCTCGTCGTGCAATGGGGCCGAGCGGCATCCCCCTCGTCGGATCCGCCCTCACGGGGGCCGTCGTGCTGATCGTGGCCGACGTCGTCGCCCAGCGGGCGCTCGCTCCCGTGCAGATCCCCGTGGGCCTGCTGACCGCGGCGGTGGGCGGCGCCTACCTGTTCTGGATCGTCGCCCGCTCCCGCCGGTGAGCACGGCACCCCCGTCGCGCCCGCTAGGCTGGGAGTGAGGGCCTGTAGCTCAGTTGGCAGAGCATCGGACTTTTAATCCGCGGGTCGAGGGTTCGAGCCCCTCCGGGCCCACCACGTCAGCGTTACTCGAAATATCGTCTTTGGCGATGTTTACGAGAGTCGCGACTTCCGACGATTTCCCACCGCCCCTGTTCGCAGGGGCGGTTTTGGTTTCTCCACTGCTGGTGGCATTCGCGTACTGCTCGTCGGCGGCGATGAGCACGTCGAACGGCTCGTTGAACTCCACGCCCGTCACCTCGTCTGCTTCGACGTAGATGCGCGAGAACACCGCCTGATTCAGCATTCGTCGCTGTTCGTCCGTGGCACCTGCGTAAAGGTCGCCGGGGCGCTCCAGTATCGAGAGTGCGGCATCGATGTACTCCAGGACCGCAGTCAGCTTCTTCTCCGTGTTCTCAAGCCGAGCCGTCATAGCTGCTCGGCTCTTCGCGATGCCATTCATCCGCCGCTGCACGACGTCGCGGGGGAGCGTTCCGTCCGCGGCCAGATCGACCAGGTTCTCCTGCTGCTGGTCGAGCTTCCGAAGGTTCTCAGTTAGGTGCGTGTGCAACGAACGGGCGGCAGCTTGGTCACCTTCGATCGTGCGGCGAAGTCCTCGACGAGCCCCTTCAAGGAATTCGTTATTCAGGGTGAGCCGGTACCAGTACCGCTCGATCGCCTCTTCCACCCGTTCGATCTGCATGTAGGGCGAGTCACACAGATGCTCCTGGCGGAGTCGACAGAAGAAGTAGTCGTAGCGACCGCCGCGCCCACTCGCGCTGTTGATGATTATTCGACCGTGCGTACCGTCGCGGTCGTAGCAGCGTCCGCAATAGAGGGTGCTCTTGAGGTAGTGGTGATGCACGCGTTGCCGCTCCCCCGTTGACAGCATCGCCACGACCTCCTGGACTCGAGCAAAGAGCTCGCCGTCCACGAGCGCTTCGTGTCGTCCTGGGTAGATCTGGTCTTTGAATCGAGTCAGGCCGAGGTAGTACGGGTCTTGAAGAAGCCGGAGCAATTGGTTGTCCGAGAGCTGCTGCGATGGCCAGCGTCCCGAAGCGCGCGTCTTCAGCCCACGAAGGAACAGCTCGTCCCCGAGTTCGGGGATGCTGTATTTGCCAGTTGCGTAGAGTTCGAACGCGAGCTTGACGAGGTGAGCGCGGTCCGGATCAAAGTCGACGGCGCGGACCTCCCGATCCTCGATGCGTACGCCGACGTTGATGTAGCCGAGCGGCGCCATGAAGACGGTGCCGCCCTTCTTGGCCTTCTCCCCCAACTTGTACGCGATATCTGCACCGTCCTCGGCGGACCGGTACTGATTGAAGGCCGACAGGATGCCCTGCATCAGCTGGCCCACGGGGGTGCCATCGATGCTCTCCGTTGCCGAAACCAGAGTGACGCCGCGGCGCTGCAGCTCAGCCATAGTGAAGGCTTCGTCGTAACGGTTGCGGTGGAGCCGCGAGAGCTTGTAGACGATGACGTAGTCGACGTCGCGTTGCCTCTTGATGCGTTCGAGCATCTCCTGAAACTTCGGACGCCCGGATGCGTTCGTTCCCGAGCGACCGGGCTCGACGTACTCTTCTACGACCTCCAGTCCCATCTGCTCAACCTTGCGCTCACACGCTTGCCGCTGAGCAGGGAGCGAGATCCCTTCCGGGTCGTAGTCCGTTGCGACCTGCTTCTTGCTGCTCACGCGCAGGTAGAGCACCGCCCGACGGCCGCGTAGCTCGTGAGATGTGGCACCGCCGATCACCTCGGATTTTCGCTGAGCGCGTCGCAGTTGCGGGGCCGACGTGAACTGAGTCACGTCGAGTTCTGAAGTCATCTTGTTGCTTGATGATGTGCTCACGATTACCTCCTTTCTGTCCGCTTGTTGGGCAGACGTGGCTCCTTGATTTACGCTCACTTCACCTCTTGAGTCGAGATGTTTTGCGTTGTGGTTTTGTCATCGTTGACCTGGGGAAAACTCGGGCCGCTACTTGTGGAAGACGTGCCACCATCCGTCGAGGTGGACGACGTCGTACGTGTCGAGGATCTGCTTGTCGATCGCGGCGTGGTTCCAGGTGAGATGGTCATCCGGGATGCCCTGCTCGCTCATCACCTTCTCCAGCGCTTGCAGCCAGCCGAGCCCTTCGAGCACGTCGTGACGGAACTGGGCGAAGTACTCCCAGGCGTCGGCGTAGCCTTCGTGGAACCGGTCGATGATCTCCGGGTCGGCCAGGTTGGTGTCGGCGAGCAGCAGGAACGCGGCGAAAGCGGCACCGTTCTGCTTCACCCCCTGGAGGATGCGCAGCGCGTCGTCGGGGTCACGAAGGACGGACAGCGACCGCTCCACCGATGCCGCTGACTCGGGGCCGAAGGGGGCGTTGCCGTTGGAGTAGGACGGTTCGCGTTCAGGTGGGCGCGGTAGTTCGGGGGTCATGGGGTCCTCCTTTCGTGAGCGTCTGTTGCGGGTGCGTTGGAGCAGTCGGGGTCTTCTAGGACGTCCAGCAGCTCGTCCGAGGTGGTGCACGCGAAAAGCCGGTTGTCGAGGTCCGGGGCGGCGTGGATGGCAGCACGGAGGCGGGCTGTGCGGGCGGCTGTGGGGAGAACCCAGAGCACACGCGGGAACACGCCGTGTTCGGCTTGGGCGCGGCCGGTGGCCTTGTAGGCGGCGTAGGTGCGGCACTTGGCGAGGAGCACGGGGATACTCTCGGTGCCGAGGTCGATCTCGAGGTACCAGTGGTCGTCGTAGTCCGGGGTGGTGAGGTGGATGTAGAGGTCGGGTTTGAGGATCCCGGCCGTGCCCGCGCGCGTGAGGAACGACCGCCAAGTGTCGGGCTCGAGGTCAACTCGCTCGACCTGGAACGCCCCGGTGCGGGCATGCTGCATCAGGGCGACGTGCGTGTCGGTGACTGCCAAGGTGTGGCCGAGGAAGGGTGTGGAGACGGCGGCGAAGCGTCGTCTGCGGGCGCCTTCGGGTCGGGTGAGGCGTTCGCCGGCGGCGTCGAGGTACCAGATGGTGGCCGCAGAGCCTCGGGTTGTGCCGCCGACGCGTCGTTCGAGTCGGGCGATGAGCCGGTTGTGCATGAGTCGGTGCAGGACACGGATGCAGGCGCGGGTACCAGCGGTGAGGGTGGCGTGATCGGCGAAGAACACGTCGCGCAGGTGCATGGTGGTGGCGTACCGGTGCCGGTTGAGGAGGATCAGGATCTCTTCGTCGCGGACAGATAGCTCGTTACGCAGGAGGAGCAGCCGGGACGGTCCGGCACCTGTGCGGGGCAGGCGCATCGTCATGGGCGTCCCCTCTCTGGTTGTGAGCGGCGTGGGCGGCGTCTGGCGAGTTCGCGGGCGGCCTGCAACTCCGCCAGGGGCGGAGTAGTCCGCTCCCAACTGAGGCCAGGAGTAGCGGAAACACGCGGGAAAGCGGGCGTGGAAGTTTCAGCGATCGGACGGTCGAGCGGACGAGCGACCGGACACCGTTCTCCTCTTCTCCGATGGTCGAGTTGGGTGGTCATGGGCGGGCCTTTCGGCGTCGTCCGATGGGCTCGACGTCACCCTCGTCACCCGCTGCATCACCCTCGAGGGTGATGCGCACGTCACCCTGTTCCGAGGCCGGAGCGAGGGTAGCGGTCGCGGTTGGGTTGTGCCCCGAGACCTGGGATCCGTAGCGGAGGCGGCTTTCGGCGAGGACGGCGTCGGGGTCGGAGAGGGTGACGGGCGGCGGCAGTGTGATTGCAGAAAACCAGCCGGACTGCACCCCACCCGACATCAGGTCGACGTAGACGTGGTACGGCGGCAGCTTCATGACGTCCTCCGGCGTAAGCACGGAGTACTTCGTCACTGCCGCGGCATCGACGGGGTCTGCCTGGAATTGGATCTTGTTCCGGGCGTTCGCGGCGATACCGGCGAGCAGACTCGCGGGCATCTGCGCGCGGTGCTGATGGGCCAGGTGCCAGGCGACATTCATTGACCGGGACTGCTCCAGCGCTTCACCGAGGTCCGACTCGTGCTTCACGAACATCTGCGCCTCGTCGAGGTAGATCGAGACGGGGCGGCGCCGCTCCTTCGGCACGCCTGCCCGGGCAAGGGTGAGCTGCCAGAGCTGACTCACGAGCAGCGATCCGACCAGCTCGGCGGCGACGGGTCCGAGCAGGCCGCGGTTGAGGGGAACGACGAGGATGCGGGGCTTATCGAACAGGTCGCGGAGGTCGAAGCGCGGCGCAGCCTGATCCAGCACGGCGCGGATGGAGGGGCGGAGCAGGAACTGGCGGAGCCGGGTGAGGACGGGGCCGATCATGGCCGAGCGAGCCCCAGGGCTCATGGCGTCATACTGCGCCCAGAACTCGATCAGCGACGGGTCGGTGACGTTGTTCGTGAAGCTGCGCCGGTAGGGGTCGTCGGTGAGCAGGCGCGGCAGGTCCGCCAGCGTCGAGCCCTCTCGTCCGGCGAGGGTGAGAAGTGAGGCATGGACGGCGTCGCTGGTGCGCGGCCCGAAGGCAGACGGGAAGAGACTGCGGAAGACGGCGAGGAGCCGGTCAGCGATGAGGGGCGCTTGGTCACCCGCTCCGGCGAAGGGGTTTAGGCCGACTGGGTCGGGGCTGATCGGGTCGAGGACGATGACGTCGCCCGCGCGGAACTCCGGGATGACGGTGAGCACGTCCATGGCGAGGTCGCGTTTGGCGTCGATGACGACGACACTGCGCCCGGCCGCAATGTCAGCGGCGATCAGGTTCAGCAGCACCGTACTCTTGCCGACGCCGTTGGGTCCCATGACGTGGCTGTGGCGGACGGCGTCTTTCATCGAGATGCCCACCGGCAAGCTCGGGCCGGGAGCGCTGGTGCGCGCGAACACCCGCTCCCTGCTCGGCTTGTACCCCGCAGGCGGGGCGATCTGGCGGGGGTAGATCGGCGGCATACCCGGAAGCGCGGTGTCGCCGGTGGGCCAACCGACGAGGCAGAGCGCTTCGGCGGCAGTGAGGCGCAGCGGCTTCTTCGCCGGGATGACGGCGTCGTCGACGAGTTCGGGGCGGTCGGAGACGAGGTCGATCCGAGTCGAGCCGGTTTGGAGTTGGCGGAGTGCGGCGAGGACGGCGTGGACAAGAAGGCGTCGGCGGACCGGGCTCGCGGCGGTGACACCGATGCGGATGGTGGCGCGAAACCGGTATTGGGCGAGCTTGTCGCGCAGGTCCGCCCGGATCTCCAGTGGCGCGGGACGGGTGCCCTTCGTGATGAGGTCCAACAGGCTGAGATTCGGATCCGGCATCGAGGCCGGCAGTGGCTGGGGTGGGACGCTGGCACCGAGAATGACCTGCAGCACCAACACGTCCCCCTTCCCCACCGCCCCGGACAAGGCGGCGTACAGGGCACGGAGAGCAGCGCCGGTGGTGTCGAGGCTGAGGCCGAGGTTGCGCTGACGGATGCGCACGCGCCCGGCCCGCTCCACAGGCACCCGGTCGCCGTCAAGGTCGGTGACGGCGACTCCGGGAAGGAGACGCCGCAGGCCGCTGCTGATGCCAGAGAGCGTGGTGCGGTGCCCGCCCATCAGGTGACGAATAGTGCCGCCCTCGGCGCGGGCTTCGAACACGACCGGCCCACGGGCTTCATCGGCAGCGAGGGTCTCCAGGAACCCGAGGGCCGTGGTCGCGTCGAAGGGGCGCGGCCAATGCAGCTGACGCCAAGAGTCAGTCATCGGCGTCTCCGTCGAGCTCATCGTCCATCGACGGGATGTCGCCGACATTGATCTTGGTGGACGTCGTCGCCGTGTTGTCCGTCGCGTCGGTGACGTTGGCGCGGCGCTTGGCTTCTTCCATAGCGGCGTGCTCGAGGAGGGCACGGGCCAGCTTGTCGTAGTCCGGGTGCTCACGGCGTTCGCCGCGGACGCGGATGCGGTACTCGCGGCGCGGACGTCCCCGACCACGCCTCGAGGAGGATGAGCGGCTCATCGGCGGGCCTCCTTCACCAGCGGTCGCGGCGTGCGCGCAGCCACCACACCAGCCCGCCCAGAAGCAGGACGACGGCGAGGATGACGAGCAGCCACACCCAGACCTGCTGGATGAGCCAGACGGCTCCGGAGAGCAGCAGGGCGACGAGGAAGACGGTCCAGGCGAAGGCCTTCGCGGCCTCCAGCGGGCCACGGTCGGAAGAGGACATGGAGCACTCCATTCAGATGGTCGAGGAGGCGGGTGAGGATTGGGGCGAGACGGCTAGGCATCGGCGGCCTCCTCGTCGATGACGACGGTGCTGCCGGAGCTCTTGGCCTTCTTGATGTCGCTGGGCACGGGGTAGCCCGGGATCGAGATCGTTGCGGTCACCTGGTTGCCCCAGACGTCCCAGCCCGGCATCGGACGTCGGGCGAAGAGCTCCAGGTAGGGGCCGGGGCTGAGGCGCTGGATCATGACGTGGCACTCCTCCGGCTTGTGGGAGTGGTCCTGACGGGGCAGCATCGTGAACGAGCGCTGGCCGCGGAACTTGACCGGCAGCTTCCCCTTCACGCCGAGCAGCAGCGTCTCGTGGGCGTGACGGAAGTACTGGCCGAGGCCCATCTGGTCCTTACCCCAGACGAACTCGTCCTTGAACTCGAACCCCCAGCCGCGCATGATGTCTTCGGCGATGTAGCGGGTGGCTGGGTAGCACCAGAGGTAGAGGTGGGCGTTGTCGGCGGCGAGGTCGCCGACCGGCATCGCCTTGATGCGCTCCAGCGTCATCAAGGGGTACTTCGATGCCGCGCCGTACTTCCCCTGCTGGCCGGTCGGCCAGGGCGGGTCGACGAGGATCGTCTTGTACTGGGCGGGGCCGTCCGGGGTCCCCCCGGCGATGCCGTCGGTGTCCGTCGACGCGGGCGTGGTGTTGGTGGTGTGCATGAGAATGTGCTCCTTCCCGCAGCGGTCTTTACCCGCTGAGAATGACGGCCGAGTATGAGGGGCCGTGCGGGGCTGCCCCCTGGTTATGCGCTCTCAGCTGCGTTTCAGCAACCGTCCGATCGCGCCAGGCGGGAGCCACCTCGACGGCCTGTCAGAGGTGGGGGTGTGGATAACCGTGAGCGTGTTGCACAAAGCACACGCCCTCATCCACAGGAAGAGAACGCCGCCCGCGCCGTAGGTCGGCGCGGGCGGCGAGGAGGAAGGTCGGGGCAGTGCAATCCACGCACACGTTTGTGATGTCGCCGCCCCGGCCGGCCTTGGGGATCTACTCCTTCGGCACCTCGCCGCGCGCCAGGAACGACTCGCGGATGAGGGCCTTGCGGGCCTCCAGCGCGTCGCCGTTCAAGGCGACCGCGAGCTGGAGGATCGTCTGACGGAGCTCGGCCTGAGTACGGTCGAGCTCCGCCTCGATACGGGCGCGCTTACGATCCTGACGGCGACGGAACCAGTCCTCCACGGGGCCGAGGACGCCACGCTCGATCACGACAGCCACTGCGCACGCCCCAAGGACAATGGCAAGCCAGACGCCGAACAAGGCCAGGAGGGACACGGCGTCACCAACGCGTCAGCTTCGCGGCGGCACCCATCGCGTAGGCGTCCACGATGTGCTTGTAGCGAGCCTCGCCGAGCGGGGCGACCTGGATCAGGTGCTGCTCCAGCGACGTCAGCGCGCCGACGTTCTGCAGCATCGTGTGCGCGATGAAACCTCGGGCCTGCTCGTGCACCTCCGCCACGATCGCCTGACCCTGCACACGCTCCACCTCGCGGCTCGTCTGACGCTGCGCACCAGCGCCCATCTGAGCCAACCCGGTGGAGCTGAACGCACCGCCCAGCGGTGCCAACTCCTTCTTCGTCTCGAACATGAGACGACTCCTTTCGTCTGACCTGGTCCTAAGACCAGGGCCACCGAAGTGGTGACGAAGGTGAGCTTAAAAGCACCACTGACCTGGGCTAAAGCATAAGCGTGATAACACCCAGTGCTACTCTGAGGGCATGGCAGACGGGCGGTACCCGGACGACTCGATGCCGTTCGCGCCCGAGATCCCGGAACGGTGGCGAGAGTTCACCGACCGCCGCGAGGCGCTGTTGGTCAACTACGGCTACAACACCGCCCGGGCGTACTGGGCCGACCTCCAGGACTGGTTCGAGTGGGCTGTGGAGCGCGACAAGGACGTAATGGCGCTTACGGAGAAGGACAAGAAGCAGTACGTGGCGCTGCTACGGCGGCGAGGGTATAGCGAGAGCACAATACGGAGACGAACCGTATCTTTAAAGCTATTAGAGCGGAGGTCCTGACGGTATCCGTAGCCAACTGGGAAAGCCCACCCGACGTGTCGGCGGACACGGCCCAAGAGCACGGCGAACCGACAAGACGCTCCGCCGCGCAGCCGTCACGGCGGTCTGGCCAACCTTGGGTACGGTCGCGGACGGCGAAGCCGCGGAGCCCATACGTGAACGCGCATCGTCTCAAAATCGCGCCGACGAGGTACGGGTCCAGGAGTGGCGGGATGGCGAGAACAGAAAATTTCGGCGAATCGACCAGCACAAGGCAATAGCGGGATGAATGGTCACGCCTTCATCCGTTGTTCTTTCTAGGGCTTCCCAGGGTTTGTCCGAGGCCTCACAATAGAAGCATAAGCAGGAGAATCAGAATGGATAGCGCGCCAAAGTTGACCAGTGAACAAGAACGGGAGATCGAGCATATTCGAGCCGCAAAGGAGCTCAAAGAGCACCTGGCCGATTTGGGAGTGCCGGAACCTGCGCAGGAATCATTCCTGCGACAGATGGCTGCGGAGGCGCTGGCCCTAGCGGCAACTCAACGCGGCATCAGCACAAAGACGCGGTGATCCCTCCCCTGCAGAGTCGCGTATCCAACATCGCGACGGGACGACACGATAGCTATCGTGTCGGCAATTCGCGTGCCTGCGAGACTCCTGAAACTCGCTAATTCATCGTTTCCAACCTCACCTCGGTATCTCTCGATTATCGTCCGCGAGCGACTGCGAACTAATAACCCTCTGATGTTGAGGGTCTCCCATGCGCGTATGTACGCAGTTTCGGCGGAAACGTCAAAACGGTCAGGCATAGAAGCAATCGCCACTGCAAGTCGCTTCGGCGAGCCCGCTACCTCTCGCCTGAGTATTGAAATGTGACGAGTTGGCATCAGCAATGAGGTTGCGAACCTGTCGCACCAGCGTTCAACTTCGTCCACTTCGCTTGGGACCCTCTTCCCGGCGGGCTCCAGGGCTCTGGCCGAAGTCGAATGACTCTTGCCAATAACCCAGTGGCCAAATTCATGCGCCAGCGTGAATCGGCGACGCCTAACAGAATCACCCTGCCTCAATAGGATTTCCGCTCTAGAGTCGTCTAGCACTACCAGGTATCCGGCTCCGTCGATATCATCGACTGAAATCCGCAAGCCAGGCCAAAGCCTAGCAATACGAGTCAGGTCTACCGGGACGTGCGAGATCTCTGCTCTATCCAGCACCATGCCTGCTGCGGCTTCCGCGCCAGCGTTCCATGCGAAGCGACGCAAGTCACCAAGGAATTCGTTCATGGCCGAGTTTCATCGGTCGTCGCTAAGGCCAAGCTCGATACCAAACCGCTCCAGAAGGCGCATGATGAGCCGTTTCTTGTCCTTCGTTGAATATTGCCCCCATCGCGCGGCTATATCATCACTGGCCGCAGACTCGAACAGCGAGTTTACAAACGAAAGGTACAAGCCCTCAATGTTCGGTTCAATCAACTCGGCAGCACTTACGTTAAGCAGCACGGCAATTTCCCGCAATTGAATCACGCTCAGGTTGGACTGGCTGTCTGTTGATTCTTCCCAGTGCTGAACCATCGACTCAGCAATCGCGTTCACGGACGCGTCACCGGGCAGACTTTGCGAACTTAAGGCGAGTTCCGCGCGCGTCAAGCCCGCGGCCTCACGCGCTTGTCTGATTCGTTCTCCGATTACATTTACCCGATGACGGGAGAATTGCAGATGGCGTTGAACAAGTAGCGGCCGGAGTACGTCAAGTTGGCGAGAAAGTTCATCTCGCAGATGTTCCGGGTCCGTGTACTCAATCTTGACCACCAACCCCGGAATTCCGGTGACCATTCGACTTACACGTTTAGTGGACGGCGCAATGATAATGATCGGGACCATCGCATTGTGGGCAAAGTCGAGTTCCTGACCCGCACCGAAGCTTGCATGATGACTAAGCACTATCAATAGGTCCGAGGCTACGACCTTATCTCGGTCAAGCCGAAAAACGTCATGAGCCGAGATGTCAGGATTATGGACAGGGTCAGTGAACAGCCGCGGCTGATAAAGAGATATATCTCGCTCGCCGCAAATCATCGAGATTCGGTCAGATAGCAGCGAGATGTGCTCGTACTGCTCATCATTCAAACCGGTCAATGCGCACGCTAGATAGGCGTCCAGCGCAACCCCATGAGAGGCTGGAGCGATTGACCGCAGGGTCGTTGCTACGGTTTCGTCCGCGACTGGATGACCTTGGACGAGATCCAGATTTAGATCAGAGGGTTTTGCGTTGAGCTTCTTCTCGGGCGGGCTGATCAGGTCAAAGTGCTGACTCATCGCCAGATCAGCATCTTCAGGGTCAATCATCCTATACTCCTTAAAGGTAATCGATAGACGTTATCTGAACCGCAGAAATATCTCGAACCGCAATCTGAACGTGTGAAAGCGAGAAAATTTCCGATTCGGGATGGAGAGGGTCACCTTCCGCGAAGGCGGCACGTACAGACTTAAATGGAGTACCGGCCGCTTCCATGACTTCCGCCACAAAGTTTATGACGTATCGATCTTTGCCATGGAATAGACCGCGCTGTCGCAACGCGGGCAACTTCAACTCTCCACGCGTGGCGAGGATCTTGTCAGCGTGTCGCTGCAGGAAAGCGAACCAAGGCTCTTGAGTCAAGTCGAGGCAGTCATCGAGGCTTACGTCGACCGTGATCACGGCCGCGCCGCCCTCAAAGTGATCCTTAGCCCAGCGGGCTGCACGAGGATAGTTGTCCTGCCAGAAGTACGCACCGTCCCCCAGCCAGTCCCACTGATTGGCCGACACCCTGAACCCCGAACTCGCGATTGCGGACGCAGCAGCTGCACTGGTGCCATGGTGGGCAATTACCATGTCTCCCCCAACCATGTTCGGGACGACCAACGTCACGTGTGAGGTAAAGCTACAGATTTTGCATACGCGATGCATAGTCGAGGTCTGGTCGCCCCCGCCTCGGTAGCCGGGGCGAAGCACGGAGAGTCGCTGCGAAATCGTCGCGAAGAACTCCAGCCTCGCCGCCGACCCCGCTTGCCGTTCAATGCTGAGCGATGCTCTTCGTGCTCAGATCGTGCGCGAGTCATGACGCTATTCAGGAGGCACGCCCGCCTTGAGGGGGCCTCAGCCAAGGGCAAGTGCTATCGCTCCTCGAGCGTCCGTCGGCGAGTTCGATAGAAGGCGGTGCAGTTCAGCTATCTGTCGTGGACTGCATGTTTACGTCTGAGAGAAGCGCACAGGCGTCACATGTGCCTATCTGAGCACTCGAAGACCACGGCCGGGTCATAGCCGTCACTGCGGAGGGCGCGCAGCTCCACCACGCTGCGCTGGGCGCTCTGATGGAGCACAGCACCACCGTGTCAGTGACTGCGCAAGCGAGGCACTAGCGGCAGAAGTCGCTGAATCGGCTCGTCGAGCACTTGACACAACATGAGTACGGTCGCGAGCCGCGGATTGGTAGCCGCCCCGCCCTTCGTGACGGCACCCCGCTCGTACTGCTGATACGCGTACAGCGAGATCCCCGCTCGTTCGGCGACGGCCTCCTGCGTCAGCCCCAGCGCGTCGCGCCTGCGCCGCAGGTTCATCCCGAGCTCCTGCGCGAACTCGGCCCATTCGGGCGTGCTCGCGGGGTTGGTACTCACTACTCAACCCTGAAACCAAGAAGAGTTGGCTGTAACCAATAGAAATTGGTAATCTCCGGACGTACCCTGCCTGCCGTCCTAGACAGGCGCTCGCCGGCCACCCGTCCGGCGTTCATCCGCACACTCTGGGGGCCCTGCCATGACCCGATCTGCCCACTCGTCCGCGCCTCCACCGCGCCGCGCAGCCCGCGCGACGCAGCGCGTCCGCACACGTATTCACCGCTCCGTCATCGCGGGCGCCGTGGCGCTCCTCGTCGGAGGCTCAGGCGTCTTCGCCGTCGCCGCGCGCCTACGCGAGTAGCGGTGTCGACATCACAGCAGCACCGTCGCCGAGTACGAGCGAAGTCCCGGTCGAGACATCGGCTCCTTCACCCATCACCTCGCCCGATACCGCTGAGGTCGCCGTCCCTGAAGTCGCGGCGGCCATCGACGCCCCTGAGGCGCAGGAGGAGTCGACGAGCGGCACCGCCGGCACTGAGGCCGAAGTCACGCCCGCGCTTGACGCTTCTGCGGACACCACCGCGGCGATCGCGGACGGCCAAGCGCTCGCCCGCGTCGAGAACGGCGAGATCTGGGCCGGTGACGGGTACTTCCGGACGTCCTTCGACTACATCCTCAACGAAGGAGTCGAGAGCACGGAAGTCATCGTGAAGGTGTGGAAGGGCGTCTTCCAGTACGAAGAGGAAGTGGCGTCGGACTCCACCGGAGTCTTCAGGAAGTCGGGCCGGTACGACCACACATTCAACCTGCCCGCAGGTGAATACACCTTCGCCGCGCTCATCTACCACCAAGGCGAAGACGCACCGCGCTTCGACCGCGCGTACGACGTGACAGTCACTGAGAGCGCGAGCAAGCCGGAGCTGAAGGTCACCAACTTCACAACCAATCCGAACCGTCTCGGCTGCGTTCCTCATATGTCAATCGAGTTCAGCTATGAGCCGGACGCCCCTATGGAGGACTGGACCAACCCCGAATCCAGCCGCCTCGTCGTTCTGGTTCTCAACGATGCTGGCGACGTTGTTGACCAGACCGTCGTCGAGCGGGCTGCCCGAGGTGGCACCTCGGACACGTACTTCCTCGCACCGGGGCACTACACGCTCCACTTTGTGTCGCCCTTGACTGGCGGTGGCACCACCGTCGTGCGGGAAGAATCGTTCGAGATTCTCGATCGGACCATCGTCGTACCGACGCCCCAGCAGGTGGGGAACACTGTGGTGGTTCCACCGGCACCGGACGGGGCCGAGTACTTCAACGTCACCACCGGCGAGACGGTGACCGGCACACTCGATCTTGCCGACACCGGCAAGCTCACCTTGGATGCGCGCAGCCTCAACGGTTGCGCGTTGAAGTACGACGGACCATGGACGTACCTCCCGAACGAGGACACCTTCGTCATCCTGACGAGCGGTCCCAACCAGACCGTCCACAGCGACGGCGAGGTGACGATCACCTTCAACTACGACCTGCGTCCTGACACGGAGCGGGAGGGAATCGCCGCTCTGCTCGATGTCTACATCGAGGACGCTGCAGGAGAGCGCACAGTGGTTGGCAAGCAACTCATCGGAGTCGACGGTCCGGCAACGTTCGACCACTCGGTCACATTGAAGCCGGGTACCTACACCCGGTACATCACGAGTACGTACCTGCGGCACTGCGACTGCATGCCCATCAAGGACATCGTCGCGCCCTACACGTTCACGGTGCCCGAGCAGGTCACGCCGACCTGGCCCATCCAGGAAGGCAACATCATCAAGGTGGTGCCGCAGCCAGGCGTCATCTTCACCGACAAGGACGGCAACGCCCTGACCGGCGACGTGCCCGTCCCCGAGGACGGTCTCACCGTGATCCGTACGCCCGAGCAGGGCTACGCGTTCCCGGAGGGTACCGATACCGAGAAGACGTACGAATACGTGCCGCCGGTGCCACAGCCGACTGAAGTCACGCCTGCGTTCCCCGAGCAGGAGCCGGGCAGCAACGTGATCACGTTCACTCCCCAGCAGGGTGTGATCTTCACGGACGCCGACGGCAACGTCATCGACGGCTCGTTCACGGTAACCGAGGGCAACACGACGATCACGGCCACCCCTGCAGAGGGCTACACCTTCCCTTCTGACGCGTCGACGGAGCAAACCTACGTCTACTACGCGGTCACGCCCACGCCCACTCCGCAGCCGACCTCGTCTCCGAGCCCGACGGCCACCGTCACGCCGACGCCTCAGCCCTCGGCATCCGCATCGACCGGAACGGGCCCTGGCTCGAACGGTACCGGGAACTCCGGTTCGAAGTCCCCGAGCGGCAGCACGCTGGCTACTACGGGTAGCGACGTCAGCGGGATCACCGCCGGTGTCGCCGTCCTGCTCCTGCTGGCCGGGACGGGCACGCTCATGGCCCGCGCCGCACGCAGGCGCTCGTAGACCTCTCGTGCCAGGACGCCCCCACTTCCCTTTTGAGGTGGGGGCGTCCTCCATATCTGCGCGCTGGCGCTATAAGAACGGATAGCGCGCAGTATGCCAGCTTCACTCCCGAGAGAAAGAACTTGGGCTCGATCGGACGGGTCAATGCGTGTGCAGCTAACAGTGTCCGTCTTAGCGGTATAGCGTTCCCGACATGGCAATTCGACGCGTTACTCAAATGGTGGACGATCTCGACGGCACCGTCCTCGACACCGGAGAGGGCAAGCAGATTACCTTCTCGGTCGAGGGACGTGCATACGAAATCGACCTCTCCGAAGAAAACGCCGACAAGTTCTACAAGGCACTCGCCCCATTCGTGGGTGTCGCCCGCCCCGCCGGATCCGCCGCTGCTCCGCGCGCAGGTCGCCGTGCCACACGGACCAAGACCGACGTGGACCTTGCAGCCGTCCGGCAGTGGGCTCGCGAGAACGGGCACACCGTGAGCGACCGCGGCCGCGTGCCTGCGACCATCGTCGACGCGTACAAGAGTGCGAACGCGTAGACCCCAGCGCCGATAGCTCGCACCATTCAGAAGAGGCTCGCCCATTCGGGCGAGCCTCTTCTGAATAACGTCGGCGGCTGCTTTGAACTGCGGACATTCCTCGGAACGAATGCCCGCGCACGCCAGCTGACGGCTTACGTGGCTGTCCTCCGTCTCCGTCGTCGGGCGCGAGGGAGTGCCGACTCGATCTGTCGGGGGCCGCGACCGAGTTCTCGTAGTCGTGGTCGACCTTCACGCGGCTCGATGTTCATATGCCGCCACCGCCGACGGATATCGACGACCTTCGTCCCCGCCGGTGCGGGCCCAGCTCCGCGGAGGGAGAACACCGGTACGGCGCAGTCCAGGTTGAGCGTCGCCGCTTCACCTGACGGGTCTTCGGCTTTCCCCGTCACCAGCACGGCACCAGAAGCCGGAAGGCTCAGAGCGAGCTCAAGTTGCCACGGCCCCCAGGAGAGCGTCAGGGCGTGGTCGTGGCCCACATATGCCGGAAGCGGCCTGATGGCAATCCAAACGAGACCGTCGTACCGCGCCGGCCACTTATGAGCGTGGTGGGTACGGGCGACACCGTGCGCCTCGTGCCACGGATCCCAGATCGCCCCATAGAGCGAACGCATCGCCAGGGACACCCAGCCAGCCGCACCGTACAACTCGTCCAGGTGGTCGGCGTACGCGAGCTTGGGCCGCGACGTTCCCGCCTCGTAGCGCTGAAGCTGCGAGCGAGACAGGACGATGCCCGCCGGATTCGCGTGCTGCTGGTGCTCCACCGCCCGCAGGCTGATGTCTCGGAGCTGCCGCAACCCCGCCCCGAACTGCGCCCACGTCGACGGGATCGACGCGAGAGGGTTCGGGTTATCGCTCATGGGTGTCTCACCTTGTCCCAACCTGACTGAGAGGCTCGATTCTCCCGGAAGATGACGGAACCCGACAGCTCGATGCGCACCAATCCCGTGTCGTCAGACATCTCGACACCCGCTGCTCAGCGCGGGTATGCCTGATCGTCACCGCACCCATCCCGGGAGTCCTGAGCCCAACCCTCCCCGGAACAGAAAGGCCACAAATGACCCCGTCTGCCCCGGACGCCTCTCCCGAGTGCCCCGTGTGGTGCGCGGGCCACGAAGACGAACAGGAGCCCACACCGGCGCGGTGGCACCGCAGCGACGGCATCGTCGTGAGCGTGACCGAACGACGCCGCGCACCCCTCGGCGGTGACCCGGCACCGCTCTTCGCCGACGATTTCGTCGTAGCGATCGAGCAGGACGCCCAAGCCACCTACCTCTACATCGGGTCGCTTGAGGACGGGCGTCGGTTCTTCGCGGTCACCTTGGACAGCGCACAGCGACTCCAGGCGGTGATCTCCGCCATTCTGTGCGCCGCAAAGTAGACCACTTCGGATTGTCGGGGACTGCCTCGCCCGAAAACACAACCACTCCGTCGAAGTTTGCAATCTCTCGGTGATGTAAACCAATTGTGATCGCGCAAATCGGCGGACATTCCGAGTGCGCGAGGCAAGCTGTCAGGCACTACACAAAGATTTAGCCCAATGTAACTGGTGTAGGGTCATTGTCTCGAAGCGCTTTCAAACCAACCCTTAAGGTTCAGGTTCAACGTGACCTTACGCAGCATAGTCAGAATGACCCCCAGGAGAAAACCTGGGGGTCATTCTGTTGCCAGATGCTTACTGAACTGTATTGCCTGCCGAATCGACGACGAGATTTACCCTTGTCTGAACCAGGGCATTGCTGACGAGGCTGAATGCGGAATGACCATTCACTTTCCCGTAGTGGATCCCATTGGCGGTCCTCCCCATAAACCACGGCCCCCCGGAATCACCCCCAGTCGTCACGTGACCCGTGACCCGACATAGCCCGCCGACTGTATACTGCTGATTGTTGTCCGGGACGGTGGTGGTCGCTGAAAGACCACACTGTGCAACAGTATTGCATTTGTAGTCGGTTTGCTTACCATATCCGCATATGCCTGAGCCCACCGAAGGAACCGCATAAGAATCGAACACACGCATCGATTGATTGCCGGCCACGAAGGTGAGCCCACTGAGGCCGTATTTGCTGTGATTCCACCTGAAGTCACCTCCGCCCGGTCCGGAGGCGGTGGAGATCGAGTACGCATATGGCGCAAAGAACGCATCCGACGTTCCGTCATACGAACCCGTTCCAGGGCAGTGTGCCGCCGTGAAGATTCCGAGTTCGTTTCCGCCCTTGCGTTTCACCGGGAACGCTCCTGTGCAGACGCCGCCGAGAGGTCGAGCACCATGAAACAGCTCGGGCTCGGCCGGGGAAAAATCATCGGTCGCATGCAACTCGACGGCTATTTCTTCCGGCAGGAATTTACGTGCCGTAGTTGAAAGAATTTCTTCGACCTTTTCCTGGCTTCCCGCGGGAAGCTCAACAACTACTTTCGCTTCCTGCGGCTCCGGGTATGTAACAAGGTTAATCTCTCCGCCCGTCGCTACAAAAAGTTGATCCATCGTGTCGGACGCAGCTTGATAAAGGGTCTTCTCTGATACGGATGCGCCACCCTCTACTACGACGTTCTTGATGCTGGAAAAGTAGCCCGCAATCTCGTCAGGTGGGTTGCCGACAAACCAAACGCGACCAGCGGCCTGTGATGCATACACAAGTGAGCCGCCGAAAGAATCCGGATAGTCGGCGCGGATTTTATCGACGGCAAGGTTGAACTCCTCGGTCCATGAAGGTTGACCGCTCTTCGCTGACTGCTGGTCAATCTCCGCTACCGCGTCGTTCGCGTCCTGGGCCGCCGTAGTCACCTTCGAATTCGTCGGCTCGGCGGAAGTGGCAGACGCTGCACCACCCAAGAACATAATCGTTCCGACCGCGATGACGAGCGTCAACCCGAGAGTTAAATGATTCGACAACGAGTCCCTCCGCATGATTCCCCCTATTCCTGTGATTCCAGCCACCACGGTGGTGGCCTGCGTCAAGCACCTGAAGCTAGCCTCACAATCTCGCGGTCCTCATCGTCGAACAGGATGAGGGTGGTGCCGGAGATCTTCGCCGATTTGGACAATGAGAGGAGCGGCTCATCGCCAGGACAGCTTCGTTCCGTACTGCTGTCGAGCTCCAACGTCGCCGCGGACTCGCCCGCTGCCCAGGCGCCGTAAATCGTGTTACATCCGTCGAATCCAAGAGCGCTTCGATCGTCCTTTAGCTCTAGCCGCACATTCGGATCGTCGTCCATCATCCAAACCCCGACATAAGTCGACGGATCCGCCTGATCTGACGTTGGAGAAGGCTCTATACCGTCGCCCGAACAACCCGCGAAAGTCAGGGCGAGAGCCGCACCTGCTGAAGCAGTCAAGAGACGGACTCCGATTAGGGATGATCGCAACACGTCGACTCCTGGTCGTGTCAGCAATAATGGCAACTGTAAACATTGCAGATCCATAGGTCAAGATCTGAAGGGGTGTTTGCAATGCGAGATCCGTGCCCTAGAGCTTCGCAAATTGTGTTGTGTCCGTCCTCACAGGCTCGTACATTGGGGGGACGATCGCCACCGTACAAGTAGCCCAGAATCACGGGCAACTAGATCGAAGGGCGAGACGGGCAGGGTTGTCCACATAGTGGATATCCGGTTCCACGAGAAGGCGGCCGGAGTGGCGTCGACCAAGGTGCCGGCCATCATGACGTCCGATCGGACGGTTGGCGCGGCGCACCTCTTGTCGTTCACTGGAGTCAGCGGGTGCTGCAGTTCAGTCCTGGCAACCGCTCCACAGCTTCGTTGCCGGTATGCGGTCTTGGAGAGAACCATCCGAGTTCTCGGGCCGCACCCGTCAAGGAAGGTGACCCGCCCATGAGCGAGTCCAACACCACTACTCCGCCCGCCTCGGCTCCGTCCGCCAACGGACTCGGATACGGCCCGATCAAACCCCTCGCGGTCAGACTCAACGAGTCCACCCGCACACAGCTGGACATCATCGCCCAGCTCAACGACCGGACCGTCACCGACGAAGTCCGCCTCGCCATCGAAGCCTGGATCGACAAGGCCCGAACCGACCCGCACATCCAACGCCGCGCGAAAGACGTGCGAGACGAGATCGAACGCGAGGCAGCAGGCAAACGCGACGCCATCGCCGCCATCTTCGATGCCTCTCCGGCACCGAAGACGCCGCGGACGCCGCCGAAGCCCCAGGGCACCTGACGGCTCCACCTCACCCGGGCGGTCGGCTCGAGCTTTCGTCCATCCGGACGCTTGCTCGCCGGCCGCCCCGCCACTCCCCTGCGCCGATTGCCCGACCTCGTTTGTGCTCTGCGATTCCACGAGAACCATTTCGGTTCCCGGTCGCACGCACAAAGGAGGAACACAGCCATGGTGCAGGGCATCATCATTCCGGCAGACAACACCGCACCCCCAAGGACCGTCAGGTTGGATTCGCTCGAGGACTACCAGCGAGCCGTCGGCGGCTGGTTCGAAGCGGTCGACATCCCCGACCTCGGCGTCACGATGTACGTCAACGAGGAGGGGCTCATCCGCGACTTACCGTTCAACCGGCGCGCCACGTTCCTATGGCGGTTCCATGTCCCGCAGGCCCAAGACGCCCGCCTCGTCGGCGACGTCGCGGTCGTCGGACTGACCGACGACAAAGGCGAGAACACCGAGCTATCGAGCGAACTTCGGCGGCGGATGACCGAGCCTGGCGTCTACCGAATCCGGACCCGGGAGCGCGGCCGGAAGCGGTGGCACGAGGAGCCGATCGACCGAGATGACTACCTCGAGACGGTCATCTGGGCGGCGCTCCTACAGGAGATGTCGCCAGCTCTGGAGGTACGCATCGAGCGCGTCGATGGTGTCGTAGGCGAGAGCAATCAGCCTTGATGAGGGCGGTGGTCACTTACGACCACCGCCGCTTCACTCTGTGCTGCGCGAACGCGATGCAGGTCACAAGATCCCTGGGCGCGCAGACACAACACAGAGAGTCTCGAACAGCAGGCGCCCGGCCACTAAGAATCTCTCAGAAGGTCGACACGCGCAGGGACGGCCGTCCACGTCGTCTCTGTGGACGGGCATTCGCTCTGCCATACTGCGCGGATGGGGATCGAGTTGCTCGTCAGCGTGGTCGGGATCATCATCGCGACCGTCGTTTCCGTCTGGACATATCGGAAGATGAATCCGAAGCGACAGTTGCGCTACAGAGTCGAGGCATCGCCCCTTCTCGCGGCGGGAGCAGGTGCTGGCGATCGGCTCACGATCGCTCTGGAAGGTCGACCGGTGACTGCACCGCAAATGGTCACCCTCAGTCTGTGGTCATCGGGAACAGCAGATATCGGTTCGAACGCGTTTGACGCGGGCACGCCCCTCACATTCGATCTCGGCGCACCCATCGTCGAGGAGATGCCCACTGTCGGCATTGCTGGAGCGCATCTCGAAGTCGTTCTTCCCAACCAAGTCGTGCTTCGGCCAGCACTCATCCATCGGAAGTTCCAATCAACGATCCGCGTCATCGTCGATGGAACGCCCGATGTTCATGTCAACCGAGTCCTACCGGACATTGATGTGCTTCGCGATGGCGTCAGCGAGACTGCCCGGGCGATCGACACCTCACGCAAACGCCTTAAGATCACACCCCTGCTCGTCTGGACCGGAGTGCTCATCCTTGGTACGGCGGGTCTCATAGTGAGCCTAGTGATCTACGCGTTCGACCCCGGTGTTTCCGCGCCTGCGGGTGGAATCAGCATGCTCATCATGATGAGCGCCCTCGTGGCCATCATCGTGATCGGCATCTACCGATTCTTCAAGTGGGTTGGCAGGAACATCGAGGCTCGATCGGGACTGCGGTAGGAGACTGGAATGGGAAGTGGCAGCCGCGTTTGCCCGGTATCCGAGTCATGCCTGTGGGTGAGAAGACGTGGCGGGGCTACTGGTGGCTGCCGGAGCGCCCGGAAGAGAAGGCCCCCGGGCGCTTAGTCATTCAAGATGATGGCGCATGCCAGCTTGAGCTTATCGGCGGGCTCGACCTTCCAGGAGACATGAGATCCCTAGATGCATCCGATCGTGTGCCCGTGATCCTGGGTGCAGCGGAGGGTCAGGAAGTAACGCTGCTCGACTGCTTCACAACGAATCGAGACGGCTGGGGTAGGCGACCCGACGGACTGCACGACATCCACGTTCACGAAGCGCTTGTTGGCGCTCACGTCGCCGACGGCGAGGCCGCCTTCTCCGCAGCGCTTCTCTCAATCGAGAATCTTTCGAGTTTCCTTCAGATGGATCAGTTCATCTCTCGGAGTGGCGGTTCGACCATTGAATCCGCAGCCTCTCGGCGATCGCCTGACATCACATGCCAGGTCGACGACTGGCTGATAACGGCACGCGCTCTCGTCCAGCCGTTCCACGTAAGCCTCGAGCATTCGCGTGTCGCGGTATCGGGCGAAGTTGAAGCATATCTCGTGTTGAGGCCACCCTCCGCAACGTGGATTGATGACTTTAACAGCATGGTGCTGGAGCTAACCGACCTCGTCACCTTAGCCACAGGTCAGGCCTCCGGTCGGATCAGTATGACGCTAATCCATAAGGACCCATTCACCCGAACGGATGTCGACGGCACGGCGCTGGAATGGGAACGACGAGTCGACGTGTTCTCCAAGCGAACCCACACTGCCGACCCCGAAGCAGCGTCGCCTCGCAGCAGGCAATTCCTGTTTACTCGCGGGGACATGCCTTTTGATGTGCTCGTGCCCCGATGGGTCCACATACGCCGCCGCGCGCCCGACGCGTGCAACGTTTTCTTCGGCTTGCGATACGCGCGCCCGACGTACACGGAAGTTCGGTTGCTCTTACTCTCGATCACTGCCGAGACGCTCCATGGGTCTCTTTACGGAGACGAAACCGAACTTCACGACGACGTGTTCCAGTCCCTTCGAACGCGCATACTGGACGCCATAGAAGATGCAAGCGAGAGAGTCTGGGTGAAGTCCAGACTTCGTAACACGCCGAGCTTTCGGGAGCGAATGGTTTCCCTGGCGACCAAGCCGGATGAGAGCGCACTGGCACTCGTGATCGATGATGTACCCAAGTGGGCTCGAACGCTCCGGACCGCACGGAACAATCTCGCTCACACAGGAAACGAGTCCGCGAGCGATGCGATGTTTAGCCTCGAGTGGGTGACTAATTCTCTCATCACACTGGTGCTCCTCGCGGAGCTTGGACTCTCCAGCGATGTGCAGACACGGGCAGCAAAGGACATCCTCGGACTCCCTCCTGGCCTTCACTGATTGACTATTTGATGTATTACACCGCTTGGACCTGGCGATGAATCCAGACGACCGCGAAAGCGCATTCGGAAACATTCGCCACTCGCAGCACTGGGAGGCCGACAGCTTCGGAACACCCGTGGGATCGTTCGGGACAAAGCCGCCCGAGGCATTTTTCTCCCTGGTGGGCAGAATCGTTGCATTGAGTGGGCAGATCGAGTACCTCAAAGATCGATTGGCTCATCTACCGGCGGAAGAGACGGAGTCGAACAAGAAGGTCAAGCGGTTCTATGAGAGGGCTCGCGCCGACCGGGAAGAACGTAACGGAGTTGTTCACTCACGGTGGTTCTTCGGCGCGGATACGAGTGATCCCGATCTAATCACCGGCATCCGGTACAGGATCCCGAGATCAAACGCGGGGCACATCGCGACGGTGTCTCTCGTGGACGTGCCCGATAGCGAGCGCGAACAGGTCGTGGTCCAACACACGCTCAAGTCTCTCGAGGCCCTGCATCGCCGACTAGTTGGAACGGCTCACATCGGAGAAGTGGCGTATGCGAGCCTCATGCTCCGCTGGGGAGCAACGCGGCTCACAGATGCTGATCCGCCCCACCCCTGAGTTTGACTCGTCACTGCCGCGCACCCACCTTCCGCGCAGGCCTCCCCCGGGGCCGCAGCTCCTGCCCTGCGGCGAGGAGTGTGGTTCGCATCGTCTCCACGCCGACCCCGTATCGCTTCGCTACAACAGCCAACGGCTCGCCCTCTGAATACATGTTGGCGGCCTGCTGGATCTGAGGCTCCGACAGTGCACGGATCGGACGGCGGAGGTCAAGCCGTTTCGTGAAGGCCATGACGGTCGTCCGGTGGACACCAAACTCCCGCGCAAGCACATCGACTGTCGCTCCCTCGCGGTAGCGCGCTTGGAAGGTCGATAGCTCAGCATCGCTCAGCCGCTTCGCCTTCTTCACGATCGCACGGGCTGGCTTGGTCGACCTGTGGGCCGGTAGATCAGCCAGAGTACGAAGGCGATCCGTGTCCCAGGACTTTTGCGAGTACCTCTCAACAAGCCCCACCACGTCAGCGTTACTCGAAATATCGTCCTTGGCGATATTTACGAGAGTCGCGACTTCCGACGATTTCCCACCGCCCCTGTTCACAGGGGCGGTTTTGGTTTCTCCACTGCTGGTGGCGTTCGCGTACTGCTCGTCGGCGGCGATGAGCACGTCGAACGACTCATTGAACTCCACGCCCGTCACCTCGTCTGCTTCGACGTAGATGCGCGAGAACACCGCCTGATTCAGCATTCGTCGCTGTTCGTCCGTGGCACCTGCGTAGAGGTCGCCGGGGCGCTCCAGTATCGAGAGTGCGGCATCGATGTACTCCAGGACCGCAGTCAGCTTCTTCTCCGTGTTCTCAAGCCGAGCCGTCATAGCTGCTCGGCTCTTCGCGATGCCATTCATCCGCCGCTGCACGACGTCGCGAGGAAGCGTTCCATCCGCGGCCAGATCGAGCAGGTTCTCTTGCTGCTGGTCGAGCTTCCGAAGGTTCGCAGTCAGCTGTGTGTGCAGCGAACGTGCGGCGGCTTGGTCATCGACATCGAGATGATGCTGGAACTTGGCGTCCCCCGGAAAACTGACATGTCGCTCATCGCCGCCGGGCTCTCTCGCGCCACCGTTCGAGAGCTGGAGACCTATATTCCTGACTCAGACATCACGCCTAGTCAAGCGGTCGAGTGGATTCGCACCATTGACCCGGAGGATCTTAATATCCCGGCATTCGCTACTCGGGAGGTTGTGCAGGTTCAGGCAAAGCTCGCAGCCCGGCTGTTGTGGGGCGAGGCAGACTCGGGCACCTGACCTGCTCTCCCGATGTGGTCGGCGGCCGTACGCCTTGCCAGCGGCGAAGCTCGGGTGCATTGCACACCGCAGCGCGTCCTCACTTGCCCGACCGATGCCGTAAAGGAGTGCGCCGGACGTCGTGGCGGTGTCTGAGGAAGCATTCCATTTGGCCCAACGGTCGACCCAGCTCCCGCGGTCCTGAAGTCGTAGCCCAGCCCCACCATCTCGCGCTTACTGGAACAAATCGCCTTGAGATAAAGGTTGCTGGGAGTGGATTGCAGAGCGTGAGCGGTATCGATGACGCTCTTTGCTTCTGGAAGACAAGGCACAGCCCGTTCAGGCGGGTGGACCCGAGTGGTTCCCACGCTCCTCCCCATTGACATATCGAACATAGTTTCGCATACTTCGGGGCAGATGAATGCTTCCTCTTTCGCCCGCCTCACTCCCCCGCAGCAGCACGCCATGCTCCTGGCGATGCAAATTCGAAACGCGATGGAGGACTTGCACGTGAGGCACCTCTCGGACGCTCAGATGGCGGAACTCAACCGGATCATCCGCCAGGCGCTCTACGACGGCATCGCCATGATGGAGAACGACGACGACCCGAACTTCATGAGGAACCGCAGCTACCTCATCTCCATGATCCCGGACCACTGGGAGATCCCAGGGCAAGATGAGGACATGCAGGATCGGAAGACCGCGGCATGACCGACCAACAGCCATCCGGCGAGGTGATCCTCTACACGCGAGAAGACGGCGCCCCGGCCCTTGACGTCCGGCTCGATGCCGAGACGGTGTGGCTGAGCCAACAGCAGATCGCGGAGCTGTTCCAGACCTCGCGGACGAACGTCGTGGAGCATATCCAGCACGTCTACGATGAACGCGAACTCGACGAGGGGGCAACCTGTCGGAATTTCCGACAGGTTCGTACGGAAGGCACGCGCCAGGTCGCGCGTGAGATCCCCTTTTACAACCTCGACCTCATCCTGTCCGTCGGCTACCGGGTCAAGAGCGCCACGGCCACGCAGTTCCGCATCTGGGCAACACGTCAACTCCGCGACTACCTGGTGCGTGGCTACGCCGTCAACGAGCAGCGCCTCGAGCATCTCGGGACGATCGTGCAGATCCTCGGGCGCTCAAGCGACGAACTCGTGTCCGGTGTCGCCGATGTGCTCCAGAGTTACCTCCCCGGGTTCACTCTCCTCCGTGACTACGACGAAGGACACATCGACACCCGCCCCTCAGCTGTTCCTGACTGGGAGCTGACCGTCGATGAGGCACGCAGCGTCATCGAACAGCTTCGCGAGGAGTTTCCCGACGACGCGTTGTTCGGTCGCGAACGAGGTGACGGCCTCGCGGGAATCATCGCGGCGCTATATCAGACCTTCGGCGGTCAGGATCTGTACCCCACGGTCGAGGAGAAAGCGGCCAACCTGCTCTACCTGGTCGTGAAAGACCATCCTCTCTCCGACGGCAACAAACGCACCGCTGCCGCTCTTTTCGTCACCTTCCTCGCCAGAAACGGCACCCTCAGCAACGTTGATGGCACTCCGCGCGTGTCCAACAACGCTCTGGCAGCCACCACACTGCTCGTGGCGATGAGCGACCCGAAGGAGAAGGACGTCATGGTCGCCTTACTCACGAGGATGATTGCCAGCTGAGCACAAATTGTCAGTGAATTTCAAACGACTCCTCGTGCACCGCTACGGTTCGCACCACACGAACCAAGTCGCCGAGGCGTAATCGGCAAGATTGGAACGAGATGTGTCCGTTATATAAGCGCAGACGAGAGCTTCGTGAGCTTCAAGAGCGCGAGCGTCAAGGTGAAACGTTTTGGACTGAATCCTTCTCACCCGAGACCCGTAACCGGCTTCAGCTGGTCATGCTCAGTAGCACCGGCGGCCGAGACTACCGCACATTAGAAGCTGCAGTTCAGTGCCTTCTCGCGGATCTCGGCCAACTACACCTATCCTCGAGCAGATCAGATGCTCGCGACGACTTCTTCTCGTACCTCAGCGAATGCGAGGATGAAATGGTCCCATCCGTCATGGAAGCCTTCGTGCAGGGCTACACTCGCGCCTTCGAACAAAACGCACGGATTCAGGCCTTCCATAGTGGTACTTCTTACACAGAGACGCTCATTCCCATGAGCGAGGAGCTGTTGCGTGAGCTCAACAGAGTGCTCGCCGAGGACCGAGTGGCCTTCGAGCTTGTCGATGGAGAGATGGTTCCGTTCGCCTCGCGCGAACTTCACGTTGAGGTCACTCAGCCGGCGCTCCGTCTCCTCGCGACCGCGGGCTGGGAACGCGTCGAAACGAGCTACCAGAACGCACTTTCAGAACTCGCTCGGGGCGAGGGCGCAAACGCCATCACAGACGCTGGGACCGCCCTTCAAGAAGCTTTGATACTGCGCGGAGCCGAGGGAAATCAGATAGGCGATCTGACCACCTCAGCGAAACACAGAGGCATCATCGCTGCCCACGACGCCCCGCTCCTGCAGACAATCGACAAGGCATGCAGATGGGTCTCAGCGGACCGAAGCAACACCGGCGATGCCCATAACTCCAGCAGTGCCAGCCGAGACGACGCCTGGTTCACAGTCCACATCGTTGGAGCAATCATCCTTCGGCTCAGCAGCCAAGCCCTCCGGGCAGAAGATGCCCGCTGACGATCTAAGTGCGTTCGGGCGAATTCGCCGCACTAGCTCGCTGAACACTGATGGTTTTGGAACACCCGTCGATTCGTTCGGCACGAGGCCGCCCGAAGAGTTTTTCTCTCTGCTCGGCCGCATCGTCGCGGTGAGTGGTCAGATTGAGTACCTCAAAGATCGACTGGCTCACCTACCTTCGGAAGAAACGGATTCGAGCAAGAAGGTCAAAAGATTCTATGAGAGAGCTCGTGCAGACCAGGAAGAACGTAACGGAGTCGTCCACTCCAGGTGGTTCTTCGGCGCGGATACAAGTGACCCTGATCTGATCACTGGTATCCGGTACAAAGTCCGGAAATCGAACGCGGGGCAGTTGGCGACGGTGTCCATCGTGGACGTGCCCGATAGCGAGCGCAAGCAGGTTGTGGTCCAACACACGCTCGAGTCTCTTGAGGCTCTGCACCGTCGACTGGTCGGAACGGTTCGCATTGGAGAGGTGGCTTATACAAGCCTCATGCTCAGCTGGGGAGCAACTCAGCTCGCGGAAGCTGATCCGCCCTCACCCTAAACTGAGTTCGTTATTGTCACGCACCCACCTTCCGCGCAGGCCTCCCCCGCGGCCGTAGCTCTTGGCCGGCGGCGAAACTCGCCACCGTCTACCGCTCAGCAGCCGTCCTCGCCTGGACCCACCATTTAAGAGACATGCCCTAGCTGTGGCCATGATCCCGTAGACAAAACTGGAGAAAGGGCCGTCCGTATCGCGCGGCTTACTCGTTCGAACGCCTGACAAATAACGTCACCGACGATACAGACAACGGCGGGAGAGATGAAGGCAGCCGATGCCACTTTAAGCACTCGAAAGACGCGGTCGCTCCGCTCGCCACGAGCAAAGGCCGCTCCGAGCGCCATAGTCGCGATGAGACAGAAGTAGACACTCGCCACTGGGTATTGACGACCATTGATCGCGCACTCTCACCCTGGCTCGGCGGTGGAGTCGTCTCTATGGTGCGGTCAGTGCTTCTAGCACCATCAACACCCGGGCGAAGTCTTCCAGTGGGACGTGTGCGGATAGCGAACGTCGGACGGCGCGGGCATGGACGGGCCGCGCCTTGTCGATCTGTTCTCGGCCGGTCGGTGTGATGGTCACGAGCACTCCGCCATCGGCGTCGGCGCGAGTTACGAGGCCGCGTTGTTCCATCCGGGTGAGCTGGTGGGAGAGGCGACTGCGATGCCACCCCATGGACGCGGCGAGTTTGTTCTGCCGTAGTTCGCCGTCTCCGAGGTCGACGAGCCGGCTGAGCACCCCGTAGTCGGGGTCGGAGAGTCCGGTGACGGTCGTGATCTCTTCCGCGACGCGCGTTCGCACTGTGTCGGTCGCTGCCTTCCAGGCATGCCAGAGGCGTAGCTCGTTCTCACTCAGTAGGTCATCCATTTGCTCCCAACCTACCTGACTTATGTTGACGTGACAACATTGCCGGGTGCATGCTCGTCGAATGACATCAACAGTTCTTACCGACAAGATCGTGCTCGTGACGGGCGGCAATCGCGGCCTCGGGAGGGCGATCGTCGAAGCGGCCATCGATGCCGGCGCTGGAGTCGTGCTGACTTACCGATCCCATGCGGAAGAGGCCGAAGAGGTCGTAGCGAGCGCCGCTGCGCGAGGCGGGACGGCGGTGGCGCTACAGCTCGACACGACGGATACCGCGGCGTTCTCGGACTTCGTGCTGGACCTGCGCAAGGCGCTTCGCGCGAGCTGGGATCGCAGCAGCCTGGACGTGCTCGTGAACAACGCTGGCTTTGCGGGCCCGACCGTGCTGGGGTCCACTGAAGAGTCGGTCATCGATCAGCTGTTCGCAGTGCACTTCAAGGGGGTGTACCTGCTCACGCAAGGCATCGTCGCCCCGGTTGCCGGGCCGTCGCTCTTGGCGGATGGGGGGCGGATCGTGAACCTGTCGACCGGGCTGGCGCGGTTCGTCACCGCACCCAATGCCGTCTATGCCTCGATGAAGGGGGCCGTGGAGGTGCTCACAAGGTACTGGGCGCAGGAGCTGGGGTCGCGGGGCATCACCGTGAACACGATCGCGCCGGGCCCCGTGCCGACCGATTTCGCCGGTGGATACATCCGTGCCAGTGACGACGTGCAGACCACGATGGCCAGCATGACCGCCCTTGGCCGCGTCGCCTCGCCCGACGACGTCGCGTCCGCGGTCATGGCCGTGGCCGGCCCCGCTGGAGAGTGGGTCACTGGCCAACGGATCGAGGCAAGCGGCGGCTTCCGTTTGTAGATCGATCTGCCTCGGGTCGCTGTTGACGCGACAACATAAGCGAACAATAATGTTGTCATGACAACAGATGAGAATCAGGCAAGCAAGGTCGCGCTCGTCACCGGCGGCAACAAGGGCATCGGCATCGCGATCGTCCGCGGGCTCGCAGCTGAGGGCTTTACCGTCCTGCTCGGTGCGCGCAGCATTGAGGTCGGGCAGGCGGCCGCAGACACCCTCACCGGGGACGTCCGCCCGGTCGTGCTCGACGTCACCGATCAGGGGCAGGTCGACGCCCTGGTCGCAAAGATCGCCGCCGAGTTCGGGCACTTGGATGTGCTGGTCAACAACGCGGGCGTGAACACGCTGACCTTCCACCCGATGGACCACTTGCCCAAGCCCACCGAGGAGACCGTCGACGACATCAAGAACGTCTACGAGGTCAACGTCTTCGGCGTCGTTCGCATGATCAACGCATTCCTGCCGCTACTGACGAAGGCAGATGCGCCCCGGATCGTGAACGTCACCAGCAAGCGCGGTTCGATCGGCGAGGAGGGTGCTTGGACCGGTCAGCCATCGATGGTCTACTCCAGCTCGAAGACGGCCCTGAACGCCCTCACCGTGCACTACGCTCGCGAGTTCGCCGACTCGGCGTTGAAGATCAACGGCGCAGCCCCCGGGCACGTCGCTACCGAGTTCAACAACTTCCGCGGAACCCGCACCCCCGACGAGGGTGCTGCCGTCGCGGTCCGCCTCGCCACCCTCCCCGCCGACGGCCCGACCGGTGCGGTGTTCGAAGATGACGTGCAGCTCGCATGGTGACGACGAACCCACGCATCGTCCTGGTCACCGGCGCGACCCGGGGCATCGGCCACGCGGCCGTCGAAGCTCTCGCCGCCGAGGGGCACACCGTGCTCCTCGGCGCCCGGGACCTCGATCGCGGCGGCACCGCAGCCGCGAACATCCCCGGTGACGTCCATGCGGTACGAATCGACGTCACCGACCACGACTCCATCCAAGCCGCCGCCCACACGATCAAAGATCACTTCGGCCGCCTCGACGGGCTGGTGAACAACGCCGGCATCAACGTCGGCTACCTCGACAAGCCCTCGCAATCGCACCTCGAGGACTACCGAGCCGTGTATGGCACCGACGTGTTCGGCGTCGTCGACGTCACCCTGACGTTCCTGCCCCTGTTGCAGACGTCTCCCTACCCGCGAATTGTGAACGTTTCGAGCTTCCGCGGCTCTCTCGGCTCGAAAGCCGAGTGGATCGGCGCCTGGTCGACCGCTTACGGCAGCGCCAAGACCGCCCTCAATGCGATCACCGTCCATTTTGCCCGGGAGCTTGGCCCGCAGGGCTTCGCGGTTACGGCTGTGTCGCCAGGTCACGTCGCGACAGACCTGACGGCAGGCAATGCGGCCCTCACACCCCAGGAGGGTGCCGCGACGATCGTCACTCTCGCTGCCGCCCCTACCGCAGCCGCGAACGGTCAATTCCTCGATGAGAACGCCGCCACGGTGCCCTGGTAATCGTCGGAGCCCAACACGGCCACGTCGACCCCTACGTCCACCCCGAATCCCAACACAGCGGGAACACAGAACTGCTCATCATCGACGAAGCCGACCGGCTCAAGACCGCCGGCCTCGAACAGGTCCGTGACTTCTACGACCGTCACCACATGGGCGTCATCCTCATCGGCATGCCGGGCATCGAAAAACGCCTCGCCCGCTACCCCCAGCTCTACAGCCGCATCGGCTTCGCCCACGAATACCGCCCACTCCGCAGCGACGAACTCACCGCCGTCGTCACGCAACGCCTCCCCGCACCAGACCCAGCCGACGCCGGACTCGCACACGCCGCTGCCCTAGCCGCTATCGTGCGCGCCACGAACGGGAACTTCCGTCTCGCCGATCGCCTCGTAACCCAAGTCAGACCGATTCTCGACATCAACGGGCATACACACCTCACCCCCGAGGCTGTCGACGCCGCCCAAGAAGCCCTCCTCATCGGACGCTGAACGACGCGACAAGCACGACATCTATCGCCGCGATTCACAACCGTCCGCGGCATTCGAATCATCCATCACCGGAACAACCCCGTCAGCCACCGCGGAAGCAGCGGCTTCGGATGCAGGTAGTCCTCGAGGGCCGCGTCATAGATCTCTTGCGGCATCACGACGGACGGGTCGAGCGTCAGGGGTGGCAAGAGCTCGCGGATCGCGCTCGGGAGCCCGCGCATCGAGACGCGGCGTGGCGTGCGCTGGAGACGGGCTCCTTCCGCGGTGGGACGGAGGCGCCATTCCTCGTCGATGACCACGAGACCCGCGCGCTGGAGCGCACCGGCCGCGGACTCGATCATCTCCCGCGACGGGACGTCGACGTTGATCATGTCCCAGGTCCCGATGACCGAGCGGACCGACCTCGACGACCGCTCACTGCCACCGATCGCGGCCAGCAGGATCGCCGCGTCATCCTGGAACGAGGGAAAGGCCATGCCCGGAGTCTACGAAGGCCGCGGCCGATCGACGTCGGCGTGCCACGAGAAGCTCTGCCGCTCAGCGCTCCAGAACCACCGCAAGGCCCTGACCCACGCCGATGCAGATCGCGGTGACGGCCACTCCCCCGCCGCGACGCTTCAGCTCGTGTGCCGCGCGGGCGATGATGCGACCGCCGGAGGCACCGAGCGGGTGACCGATGGCGATGGCGCCGCCGTTCTCGTTGAGGTTCGCCGGGTCGAGCTCGGTCCACAGCTGCGCGCACGCGAGGGTCTGCGAGGCGAAGGCCTCGTTCAGCTCGACGAAGGTCACGTCACTCCACGAGCGGCCGGCGCGCGTGAGGGCGCGGTTCGCGGCCTCGACGGGGGCGACACCGAAGACATCGGGGTCGTTGCCGAACGCGGCGCGACCGGCGATGCGCGCGAGGGGCTCGGCATCCAGAGCTCCCTCGGAGCCGAGGAGCACCGCCGAGGCGCCGTCGTTGATCGGCGACGAGTTGCCGGCCGTGACCGTGCCGTCCTTTTGGAACGCCGGGCGCAGCCCCGCGAGCACCTCGGCGGTGGAGTCGTCGCGGATGCCCTCGTCGCGCGCGAGCGCGTGACCCTCGACCTGCACGATCTCGTCGTCGAAGGTCCCCGCGACCCACGCGGCGGCGGCCAGGCGGTGGCTGCGGGCGGCGAAGGCATCCTGTTCCTCCCGGGAGATGCCGTAAATCTGCGCGAGCTTCTCGGCGCTCTCGCCGTTCGATATGGTCCAGTCCTTGCGCAGGCGCGGGTTGGTCATGCGCCACCCGATCGAGGTGTTCCACATCGTCTGGTTCGCCGCGGGGAAGGGGCGCGGGCTCTTCTCGACGACGAACGGCGCGCGGGTCATCGACTCGACGCCACCGGCGAGGATCACGTCGGCGTCTCCGGCCTCGATCGCGCGCGAGCCCTGGATCACGGCATCCAGAGACGATCCGCACAGGCGGTTGATCGTCGTTCCGGGAACCGACGACGGGAAGCCCGCGAGCAAGGCGCCGAAGCGCGCGACATTGCGGTTGTCTTCGCCGGCCTGGTTGGCGTCGCCGAAGATCACGTCCTCGATGCGGGCCGGGTCGATACCCGTGCGCTCGACGACGGATGCCATCACGGTCGCGGCGAGGTCGTCGGGGCGGACGTCGGCGAACGCTTTGCCGTGCCGCGCGAAAGGCGTGCGGACGGCGTCGTACACGAAGGATGCGGTCATGGCTCAGGCTTCCTGTTCGATGAGGTCGAGACCCAGCAGGGCCGAGATCTCGGCGTGCGTGTTGTCGCCGAACAGCTCGCGCACGCGGAAGCCGTCGGGGGTGACGTCGAAGACGCCGTGGTCGGTGTAGACGCGCGAGACGCAGCCGACACCGGTGAGCGGATACGTGCACGCCTCGACCAGCTTGGGCTCGCCGCCCTTGGTGAGCAGGTCGGTCATCACGTAGACGTCCTTCGCTCCGATGGCCAGGTCCATCGCCCCGCCGACCGCGGGGATCGCGCCGGGCTCACCCGTCGACCAGTTGGCGAGGTCTCCCCCGGCCGAGACCTGGAACGCGCCCAGCACGCACACGTCGAGGTGACCGCCGCGCATCATCGCGAACGAGTCCGCGTGGTGGAAGAACGCCGCCCCCGCGAGGGCGGTGACGGGCTGCTTACCCGCGTTGATCAGGTCGGGATCGATGCGCCCGCGCTCGGGAGCGGGCCCCATGCCGAGCATGCCGTTCTCGGTGTGCAGCACGATCTCGAGACCCTCGGGCAGGTAGTCGGCGACGAGGGTCGGGGCACCGATGCCGAGGTTCACGACGGCACCTTCGGGAATATCGGATGCCACGCGAGCGGCGAGCTGCGCGCGGGAGATGCGGGTGGTCACTGTGCTGCTCTCTTCCCCGCGCGCTGCGCGCGAGCTCGACGACGTGCCGGTGCGGAGGGGATGACGAATGTCATCAGGCACCTTCTTCGGAGAGGACGCGGCCCTCGATGTCGACGCCGCCGACGAACTCTCCGTCGCGCAGCCACGCGCGCTCCCCGACCGCGACGACGCGGTCGACGTAGAGTCCCGGAGTCACGACGGCCTCGGGATCGAGGGAGCCGAGCGGAACGATCTCATCGACCTGCACCACGGTGGTCGCGGCGGCCGCAGCCATGATCGGTCCGAAGTTGCGCGCGGTCTCGCGGTAGACGAGGTTGCCCCAGCGGTCGGCGGCGCGGGCGCTGATGAGGGCGACATCGGCGTGGATCGGGTACTCGAGCACGTACTCGCGCCCGTCGATGCGCCGGGTCTCTTTGCCCTCGGCGAGCTGCGTGCCGAAGCCGGTCGGGGTGAAGAACCCGCCGATACCGGCGCCGGCCGCGCGGATGCGCTCGGCGAGGTTGCCCTGCGGAACGAGCTCGAGCTCGACCTCGCCCGCGCGATAGAGGCGGTCGAACACCCACGAGTCGCTCTGCCGGGGGAACGAGCAGATCATCTTGCGCACCTGGCCGGCGGCCAACAGGGCGGCGAGGCCCGTGTCGCCGTTGCCGGCGTTGTTGTTGACGACGGTGAGGTTGCGGGCACCCTGCGCGATGAGCGCGTCGATGAGTTCGACCGGCTGCCCGGCTCGCCCGAAGCCGCCGATCATCACGGTGGCTCCGTCGGGAATGCCGGCGACGGCCGCCGCGACGTCGGGGACGGTTTTGTCGATCACTCGGGCTCCCATGTGTTCGCTCTGCGCACGTACGTACGTCTTGCGAACATTCTACGACGCGCGCGCGACGGCGACAAGGGTCGGCATCAACCCGGCGCGCCCGGCGGGCCGGTGGCATCCGCATCCCGGAAAGCGGGCTCGAGTGTCCACGGCACCCGGACCGCCGCGAAAAACGTCCGGGGGTTCTGGACACTCGCCACGCGGTCGGGGCGTGAGCCCGTCAGATCAGACGAAGATCCGCGTCGATATCGGCGGCGGCCGCGAGGAGGGCCGGGAGGCACTGCTCGCGCCAGGCGTCGCCGTCACCCCGGGCGGTGGCCGAAATGTTGAGCGCCGCGACGACAGCTCCCTCGCGGTCGCGGATGGGCGCGGCGAGCGAGCGCAGCCCCTCCTCGAGCTCGCCGTCGACGAGCGCCCACCCCTGCGCGCGCACGGAGGCGAGCTCTTCGAGGATCGCATCGACGTCGGTGCGGGTGCGGGACGTGAGCGGTTCGGGATGGGATGCCGCGATGATCTCGCGAGCGCGACCCTCGGGCTGCGCGGCCAACAGGACGCGCCCCATGCTGGTCGCGTAGGCGGGGAATCGCGTGCCGATCGTGATCCCGACGCTCATGATGCGCCGCGTGGGGACGCGCGCGACGTAGACGATGTCGGCGCCGTCGAGGACGGCGGACGACACACTCTCGTCGACCTCGCGCGACAAGCGCTCGAGGTGGGGCTGGGCGAGAGCCGGGAGAGACAGCGCCGACAGATAGCTGAAGCCGAGCTCCAGCACCCGCGGCGTGAGCGAGAAGACCCGGCCGTCGGCGCGCACGTAACCGAGCGTCTCGAGGGTGCGCAAGAAGCGCCGCGCGGCGGCGCGGGTGAGATCCGCTCGACGCGCCACATCGCTGAGCGTCAGCGCCGGGTGCTCGGCATCGAAGGTGCGGATGACCTCGAGCCCGCGCGCGAGAGACTGGACGAAGTCGCCCGACCCCGCCTGCCCTTCTCCCGCGTCGCTCACCCGGCTCACCTTAGCGGGGTCGCCGTCACGCGCCGGTCAGCCCTCAGCACGCCGCGTGTGCATCGGCACGCACATCCCCTCCCGCGGCGCAAGCCGCCTGGCATCCGGACGCTCCTCGTGTCTGCTGGGTTCTCCACCGAGAGAACGAGGGATGCCATGGGAGTTGCACGCTGGGTCGGAACCGGGGCCGTGGGGCTGGCGGGAGCCGTGCTCGCACGAACGGCGATCGGTCGCGCGGTCGCCGCGGGAACGGTGGCCTACCGCGTGTGGACCGACCCGAAGGTGCAGAAGGTGCGCCGCCGGGTCGTGGCGAAGGTGCGGAAGCAGCGCGCGAAGCGCTGAGCTCAGCGCCCCGGGATCACGCCCAGCACGACGGAAGCGATGCCGGCGACTCCCAGGACGGCCGAGTACAGCCATCGGTGGTCCATATCGATGGCGCGGGTGTAGTAGCCGTTGACGCGGGCCGCGGTCGTCGGGAAGTGCAGCCACGCGGTGGCGAGGAGCACGAACGGCGCGGCGAGCGCCACGAGGAAGACGGCGTACGCGGTCCATCGAAGCGCGGGATGATCGCTCACCCCGTCGGCGATCCGACCGGTCATGTACATGATCGGCAGCGTCGTGAAGCCGATGATCGAGCAGCTCACCCCGAGCACGTAGTAGCTCCACGAGTGCGCACGGCTCTTCACCGGCTTGGCCCGCGGCGCACGGATCGGAACCCGGAGACGCCAGACGACCATCGCGACCGCGCCCGCGAGGAACAGCGCGCCCGCGGCGAGATCCACGCGGCGGTCCAGCACCGCCTCGGTGGCCTGGCGCTCGGCCGCCGACACGAACTCGGTCGGGTCGAAGCTCTGCAGCGCGAGGTAGAGGATCGTGGCTCCGGTCGCGAGACCCGCGACCATGAACGCCATGCGCGGGACGACACGGACGTTCTGCGCCAGCATGTCGGCCGTGGCGCCGTAGAGCGCGGGGTTCAGGCCGAGCGTCAACCCGAGTCCGACGAGTGTCGTCAGCGCCGCCGTCCACCGGGTGAGGTCATCCACGTGCGGACTCCTCTCGGGCAGGGGCGGATCCCGGATGCCATGGGTCGTGCCATCGTATCGGCGGGCGTCGTCATCCGAGAGGCAACGGCGACAGCGGCTTGGTCACCCCGAAAGCGAACGTCGTGTCGATGGACGCGAGCGACGGAATGGCCCGCAGGTGCTCCCGGAGCAGGCGCTCGTACTCTTCGAAGCTCGGGGTCACGATGCGCACGAGGTAGTCCCAGTCGCCCGCGAGGAGGTGCGCCTCCACGATGTTCGGGAGAGCTCGCAGACGCTCCTCGACGGCGTCGACCGTCGCCCCCTCGTGAGAGGCGAGACGCAGGCGGACGAACGCCGTGATCGTGAGGTCGACGGCCTTCGGAGAGACGACCGCACGGTATCCCTCGAGGATGCCGGCCTGCTCGAGCTGGCGAACGCGGCGCAGACACGGCGACGGCGACAGGCCCACACGGTCGGCGAGGTCTTGATTGGACAGTCGGCCATCGCGCTGGAGTTCTCGCAGAATACGGCGGTCGATATCGTCGAGAGCGTGCATGGAGCAGATTCTGCCAATATTCGACGCCACAGAGCAATATTCGCAATCGACTGCGCACGCCGCATTCCTACGCTGACCAGGTGACCTCGTTCGTCCTGTCCCCGCGTCTCGCCCTGTCGCGCGGCACGCTCATCGGCGTCGCCGCTCTTTCCGGCGTCGTCGCGCTGTGGTCGGCGTTCGCGCTGTCGACACGCGCGATCGAGGGAGCAGGCCTCACGACCGGGGATGCCGCGATCCTCCGCTTCACCGTGCCCGCGCTCCTTCTCACCCCATGGATCCCTCGAACACTGCGCGCCCTCCGCGGCGCCGGCGCAGGCGCGCTCGGTCTCGTGCTCCTCGCCGGCCTCCCGCACTTCCTCCTCTTCGCGTGGGGCGCAGAGCTCACCTCGGCCGGGCTGACCGGTCTCCTCGTCCCCGGCACGGTTCCGCTCTTCGTCACGCTCCTGCTCTTCCTCCGTCACCGCACACCCGTCTCGCGGCGACGTCTCGGCGCTCTCGCCGCCATCGTCCTCGGTGTCGCGGCGAGCGCGATGCTCCGAGGCGGCGCGGCCGATCTCGGCGGGGTCGTCGTGCTCCTGGCCGCGGGCCTCGTGTGGGCGCTCTACACGGTGGGACTGGCATCCCTTCGACTGGACCTGGTGAGCGTCATCGTCGTCATCAGCATCACCTCCGCGATCGTCGCGCTCGCCCTGGCGGTGACCGGCGTGCTCCCCTCGCACCTGCTCGCGGGGACGCTCCCGGCACCGCAGATCGCGACGTACGCGCTGGTCCAGGGCGTCGGCACGGGCCTGCTCTCGACCGCGTGCTACGTGCTCGCCGTGAAGCATCTCGGGAGCAGCCTGGCCTCGAGCGCCGGGGCTCTCAGCCCCGTCCTCACCGCGGTCGTGGCCGTCCCGCTGCTGAACGAACCGCTCACCGCGGGCCTCGCGATCGCTCTCGCGCTGATCGTGTCGGGCGTCGCGCTGTTCCACCTGGCGCCGCGGCGCTGAGCCCGCGGCATCCGTTCTCCGCATGGTTCCGAATACGGTGTGACGGGCATACCGCGTGCGTCCGTCGGGAACGAGGGATGCCATGGCCACCGAAACCACGACGGACGCAGGTGCTGCTCGCCGACCGCGCTCATGGATCTGGGCGCCGCTCACCGGGATCGTGTCGGCTCTCGTTCTGCTGGGCAGCGCGGAGCTGCTGGCGGCGATCTTCGCCCGATCGGCCAGCCCGGTCCTCGCCGTGGGCTCGTTCATCGTCGACATCGTGCCGCGCCCGCTGAAGGAGCTGGCGATCACGTTGTTCGGCGAATCGGACAAGATCGCACTCCTGGTCGGAGTGGGTCTGGGGGCCGCCGTCGCCGCCGCGGTCGCGGGCGTGCTCGAGTACCGGTTCCGCTTCGTCGGGGCAGTCCTCCTCGCGATCGGCGGGGCGCTGGCCACCGCCGCCATCGTGACCCGCGCCGGCGCCGGCGCTCTGGCATGGCTGCCGCCCGTCGTCGGCACTGCCGCCGGTGTCGCGATCCTGCTCGCCCTGACCGCGCGGCTGCGCCGCTGGGTGGCCCATGCCTCGGCCGCGGACGCTCCCGCTGCCGGGGTCGATCGTCGCGGATTCTTCATCGTCTCGGGGATCGCCGCCGCGACCGCGATCGTCGTGGGCGTCGGCGCTCGCGTCGTGAATGTCGCGACGGCGTCGGTCGCAGCCGCTCGCGACGCCCTCCGTCTCCCCGCGGCGCGCAGCACCGTGACCGTCCCCGCGGGTGCCGACCTCGGCGTGCCGGGTGTGACGCCGATCATCACGCCCAACGCGGACTTCTACCGCGTGGACACCGCGCTCACCGTCCCGAACGTCGACCCGACGACCTGGAGGCTGTCGATCGAGGGAATGGTCGACACGCCGATCGAGCTGAGCTTCGACGACCTCGTCGGCATGGGTCTCGACGAGTACGGCGTGACCCTGACCTGCGTGTCGAACGAGGTCGGCGGAAACCTCGTCGGAAACGCTATTTGGACCGGCGTGCCGATCCGCGACGTGCTGCGCAAAGCGGGTCCGCAGAGCGGAGCGGACATGGTGCTGTCCGAGAGCGTCGACGGGTACACGGCATCCACTCCCCTCTCCTCTCTCGTCGACGACGACCTCGACGCCATCTTCGCGGTGGCCATGAACGGCGAACCGCTGCCGTTCGAGCACGGCTTCCCGGTGCGCATGGTCGTTCCGGGACTGTACGGATACGTGTCGGCGACGAAGTGGGTCACCAAGCTGACCGTGACGCGCTTCGATCAGGCGGAGGCGTACTGGACGCCCCGCGGCTACGCGGCTGAAGCGCCGATCAAGATGTCGTCGCGCGTGGACACCCCGAAGATCGGCAATCCTGTCCCGGCGGGCAACGTGGTCATCGCCGGTATGGCGTGGGCGCAGCCCGTCGGCGTGCAGGCCGTCGAGGTGAGCATCGACGACGGCGACTGGCAGCAGGCCACCCTGTCGACCCCGATCAACGATCAGTCGTGGGTGCAGTGGAAGCTCGACTGGAACGCCGATGCGGGCACGCACTACATCGTCGTGCGCGCGCGGGACAAGCAGGGCAATCTGCAGATCCAGGAGCAGGCGGCCATCGCCCCGAACGGGTCGAGCGGGTGGCAGCGCACCCTCGTGACCGTCAGCTGAGGCGCGCGATGGTTTCCTCACGCTGTTCGCCCTGTCAAGTCCTGGTGCGATCCTCGCACGGACAGGAAAATCAAGAAATGCCCTCAGCAAGCATTCCCGAGTGTTCCACCCTGTCCCGGTGAACGCATCCGCGCAGTCTTCTCCTCCCGGCGGTTCCGGACTCGACGGAACCGCCCGCGGTGAACGACCGCTGGCGACCTTCCGCCGTGTCCTGCCGACCGACTGGGACGATCAGGTCGATCAGTTCGCCATCGTCAAGCTCGACGGCGGGGGTTTCGTCCGCGGATGGAACCTCGGGGCGGAGCTCATCAAGGGCTACACCGAAGACGAGATCGTCGGCTCGCACTTCTCACGCTTCTATCGCGAGGAGGATCGGCGACGCGGCGTTCCGGATAGCCTCCTGGCGTCCGCCCAGCGCGACGGTCACGTCGAAGACACGGGATGGCGGGTCCGCAAGGACGGGACCGAGTTCTGGGCGCGCGTCACCATCTCCGCCATCCGCAGCGACCAGGGGCAGGTCCTCGGGTTCGTCAAGATCGTGCGCGACCTGACGAGCGAGAAGCAGGCCGCCGACGAACAAGCTGCCCTTCAGCGCACCTTCGCCCACGACCTGCTCTCCCCGGTGACCGCTCTGCGCGGCTACCTCGACCTTCTCGCCGACGAGCTCCCCGCGGACCACCGGCTGTTGCGCCTGGCGTCCGAGGCGAGCGAACACCTGGTGGCGATGGCTCAGGCCCTCGCGACCAACGCCACGACGCGGCCCGAGCGCGAGCGACGGCGGGCGACGCTCGATCTCGTCGCACGCGGGGCCGTGGCTCTCGTCCTCCCGGGCGACAGTACGGGGCGCGTCGTCTTTGGACGAATGGATGCCATCCCCGTCACGGGCGACGTCCTGGGTCTGCGCCGCGCGGTGGCCAACGTCCTCGAGAACGCGGCCAAGTACTCTGACGACGAGATCACCGTCGAGACGTATGAGACCGACGAGGGAGCAGTGATCTCCGTGAGCGATCGCGGTCGCGGCATCCATCCCGACGATCTGCATTCGATCGTCGAAGAGGGAGAACGCGGCCGGTTGGCCGACCCCCACGACGGCGGAAGCGGCATCGGTCTCGCGAGCGTTCAGCGCGTCGTGACCGAGCATCACGGTGTGTTGCGCATCACCAGCGAGCCGGGAGTGGGGACCCGGGTCACCATCTCGGTGCCGCGGGCCGACGATCTAGAGCTCTGAGGGCACCAGCGTCGCCCCGGCGCGCTCGATCTCGGCCAGCGCGGCCTCACTGGATGTGGGGTGCACGCCGGCGACGAGGTCGGTGAAGACCCGCACCGTGCGTCCCGCCGCGATGGCGTCGAGGGCTGAGGCGCGCACGCAATAGTCGGTCGCGATGCCGGCGATGTCGATGTCACGGATGCCGTGGGCGTCGAGGATGTCGGCCGCGGTCTGCCCGTCATCCGAGACACCCTCGAACAACGAATACGCCGGATGCCCCTGCCCCTTCTTGAGGTGATGAGTCACCCGCCCCGCGTCGAAGATCGCGTCGTACTCGGCCCCCTCGGTCTCCGCGACGCAGTGCACCGGCCACGAGTCGACGAAATCGGGGGTGGCCGAGAAGTGACCGCCGTTGTCGTCGTCGCCGTGATGCCAGTCGCGCGAGGCGACGATCACGGCGTACTCGTCGGCATGCGTGGCGAGGTAACGCGAGATGCGCTCGGCGACGGCGTCGCCACCGGCGACTCCGAGAGCCCCGTGCTCGGTGAAATCGTTCTGGACATCGACGATGAACAGTGCCCTGGTCATGCGTCGAGCCTACGCGCGCTCCCGCGGGTGGCGGGCTGCCCGTCGCGCGGGTCCCGGCCCGCGCTCGCGCCGCTAGCCGACTGCGCGTGGTCGCGACGCCACAGCTTCGACGGCCACCAGATCGCCGAGCCGAGGTCGTACGCGAGCGCCGGGACGAGGAGCGAGCGGACGACGAAGGTGTCGAGCAGAACGCCGAAGGCCACGATGAACGCGAGCTGGGCGAGGAAGAGGATGGGGATCACACCCAGCGCCGCGAAGGTCGCCGCGAGCACGAGACCCGCCGACGTGATCACCCCGCCCGTCGCGACGAGCCCGCGCAGGATGCCGGAGCGCGTGCCATGAGCGAGGGATTCCTCGCGCACACGCGACATCAGGAAGATGTTGTAGTCGACCCCGAGGGCGACGAGGAACACGAAGCCGTACAGCGGAACCGAAGGGTCCGCGCCGGGGAAGTCCAGGGGCCCGTTGAAGACGAGGGCGCTCACGCCCAGCGCCGCCCCGAACGACAGGATGACCGTGCCGATGAGGAGCACCGGCGCGACGATCGACCGCAGCAGCGCCATCAGGATCAGTAGGATCACCGCGAGGACGATCGGGATGATGAGAGTGCGGTCGCGGATCGACGTGTCGATGGAGTCGATGTCGGTCGCGGTCACCCCTCCCACCAGGGCCGTTCCCTCCCCCAGCGCATCGGCGAGATCGACGCGGAGCTGACGGACCGTGTCGTCGGCCGCGGCCGAATCCGCCGTGTCGGTGAGCGTCGCGGCCAGGAGCACGTCGCCGTCGGACACGGTGGGCGCGGGTGCCGGTGTCCCCGGAGGGCCGAACGCGGTCGTCACGAGGCTGCCGTCCACCGCCTGGACGGGTGCCTGTCCGCCGATCGCATCGGTGGAGAGGACGGCGACCGAGTCGATGCCGCTCGCGCGATCGAGCACCTCGACCGCTGTCGCGGCACGGTCCTCCGCCACCAGGACGTACGCGGGGCTGCCCGAGCCGCCCGGGAAGTGTTCGGCGAGTGCCGCCTGGCCGTCGCGGGCCTCGGATGCGCCCAGCACGAGGTCGCTCGAGGGCACGCCGTCCGCGCGGAGCTGCGTCAGGCCCGCGCACGCCGCGAGGAGGACGACCGTGCAGACGATCCACACCGGTCGCGCCCGTCGGGCGACGAAGCGCGCCTGGCGGGGCCACAGCCCCTTCACCGGAGCCGTGAGGTCGTCGGGGAGATCGGTCGCACCGGCCTTGGGGAGGAAAGGCCAGAAGGCCGCGCGCCCGAACAGGGCGAGAAGAGCCGGCAGGAACGTCAACGCCGACAGCACGGCGAAGGCGATGCCGATCGAGGCGATCGGACCGAGGGCGCGGTTGGTGGCGAGGTCGGACAGTAGCAGGCAGAGGAGCCCCGCGATCACGGTGCCACCTGAGGCCAGGATCGGCTCGACCGCTCCCTTCCACGCCCGGATCGTGGCATCCCACCGTTTGTCTCCCGCGCCGATCGCCTCGCGGAACCGCGCCACGTACAGCAGCGCGTAGTCGGTCGCCGCCCCGATGACGAGGATGAACAGGATGCCTTGCACCTGACCGTTGAGCACGACGATGCCGGCGAACGCGAGCCACCACACCGTCAGCAGAGCCACGCACAGGGCGAACACCGAGGTGAGCAGCACGAGGATCGGCAGGAGGGGCGACCGGTAGACGACCACGAGGATGACGAACACGGCGCCGAGGGCGACGATGAGCAGCAGACCGTCGATGCCGAGGAAACCCTTGACCAGGTCGGCCGTGAACCCCGCCGGACCGGTCACCCACGCCTGCACCCCGGCCGGGACGTCTGACGCGACGAGTGTCCGCACGGCCTCCACGACCTCGCGCACTTCTCCGGAGCTGTCGAGGGGCAGGAAGATCTGCGCGGCCTGCCCGTCCTCGGAGACGACGGGTGGGGATGCCTCCCCCTCGACTCCCTCGAGTTCGGCGGCCGCGGTGGCGAGAGTCTTCAACGCCGTCAGCTGCGCGTCCGAGAGCGCCGTGCCGTCCGTCGTCTCGGCGACGATGAGTGCCGGGATCGTGTCGCCGCCGGTGAAGTCGGTGAGACGCTCGCTGACGCGCGTGGCATCCGCCGACTGCGGAAGGAACGACGACTGGTCGTTCGTCGCGACCTCGTCGACCTTGCCGAAGAACGGGCCGCCGATCGATCCGCCGACCACCCAGATCAGCACGAGCAGGCTCGGGATGCCGATGCGCAGCCAGCGTGAGACGCGCGGCGCGACGCGGTCGCGACGAAGAGCAGGGGTGGAGGAGGAGCGAGCCATGTCGCTAGCTTATCTAGCTACATGGCTTTCGCGCCAGTTCTCAGCCCCGCGCGAAGAGCACCACGATCGACAGCACGAAGGCGATGAGTCCGAGCCCGAGGATCCCGGCCGCGAGCAGCGAGACGAACCGCACCACGGGAGACGCACGCGTGAGCCGCATGCGGTGCGCGCTTCCCCGGCGGTAGAAGATGTCGGCCATGTCGGCGGACCCGATCTTCGCGTCGTCGTGGGCGGAGAGCGGAGCTTCGTTGACCCCACCGTGATCGTCGAACCACCGGACCACGCGGCCCCCGTCGACCTCCTCGACCACGGCACGGGCCGGAAGCCAGGTCCCGTCGGCGAGCAGCAGCACGACGGCGAGGAGGGCCAGCAACGTCCCACCGCCCAGCCCCACCCACGTGAAGATCTCGATGACGGCGTCGAGGGCGTTCGACACGGGGGTCTCCTGCGGGTCGCGGACGGGACGGCCTCCGTCGGGCCAGGGCAGAACGGGTGACGTCAGCCTAGCGGGCCGCCTCGATCGGACTGGCGAGGCGACGCGTCCACACCAGCGCGAGAACGAGCGGGACCGCCGCGACCACGCCGAACGACATGTCGATCAGCTGCCACCCGAGCGGCAGTCCCCGAAGCGCGCCCGCGATGGCCGCGAGCGGCACGATGCCGGCGCACGCGATGAGACCCCAGACGATGACCCAGGCATTGCGCACGGGATCGACGAGCGGCCCGAGGAAGGCCACCGCGATGAGGAGATGGGCGAACGCGAGCCAGTCCGTGCCGTAGGAGATGAACGGATACGCCGCGGCCGTGGCATCCAGGCCCTCGGCGACGCGGTTCACCCACCACACGGCGCCCGGCAGGATCGAGCCCACGTTCAGCTGCGCCAGCACGTCCCGCGCCAGAGCAAGCTCCTCGCGCAGGGGGAAAGCGGTCACTCCACTCACGACGAGACCGACGACGACCACCGTCAGACAGAAGCGGACGCGGCGCAGTAGTGCGGGTGCGAGGGTCATGCGGCCTCCCGGGCTGTGCTCCCGAGAGTACGACCGCGGCCGTCGTGGCGCCGCGAGATGCCTCGATGACGAGGGACCGCGGCGGGGGACCCGGGCAGCGGTCGCATGCCGAGTTCCCGGGCCGCGGGCACCCACCGCGTCGAAGCTGCCGTGAACGGCAGAAGGCCCGGGGTGTCCCGGGCCTTCTGTGGTGGAGCCGCCTAAGGGAATCGAACCCTTGACCTATTCATTACGAGTGAATCGCTCTGCCGTCTGAGCTAAGGCGGCGTGTGCGCGCTGTCGCGTGCACGATCATCGATCTTACATGCTCCAGCGCGTGTCGACGCACGCGTCAGTAGTCGCCGGTCGCCGAGAGGTCGGCGAGGATCTCGCGGCTCGACGACAGACCCAGCCGCGTGGCGCCCGCGGCGATCATCTCTTCGGCCGCGGCGCGGGTGCGAATGCCCCCGGATGCCTTGACCTCGGCGCGATCGCCCACGGTGCGCTTCATGAGCTCGACCGCGTGCACGCTCGCGCCGCCGGCGGGGTGGAAGCCCGTCGAGGTCTTCACGAAGTCGGCGCTCGCGGCGACCGCCGCCTCGCAGACGGCGACGATGGCGTCGTCGGAGAGTGCAGCCGACTCGATGATGACCTTGAGAACCGTGGGCGCGGGAGCGGCGGCACGCACGGCGCGGATCTCGGTCTCGACGATGTCGTAGCGTCCCTCGATCGCCGCGCCCACGTCGATGACCATGTCGATCTCGTCGGCACCCTGGGCCACGGAGAGCGCGGCCTCGGCGGCCTTGACCTCGGCGTGGTGCTTGCCGCTCGGGAAACCGCACACGACCGCGACCTTGAGCCCGGCGGGCACATCGACGGGCAGGAACGACGGCGACAGGCAGACGCTGTACGTGCCGAGCTCAGCGCCCTCGGCGATGATGCGCTCGACGTCGGCGCGCGTGGCCTCGGGCTTGAGCAGCGTGTGGTCGATGTAGCGGGCCAGGTCGGTGACGGGCGCGGTCATGGGGACTCCTTCGGGTGGGACGTGAACCAGCCTAGGTGTTCCGACCTGGGCGGCGGCGAGACGGAGCGGACCGCCCTCACTCGCAGCGCAGGCCGTTCTCGGGCACGGTCCCGTCGACGAGATAAGCATCGACGGCGTCGGTCACGCACGCTTTGCCCTTGTTGTAACCGAGGTGGCCTTCGCCGACGTTCGTGATGAGGACGCCCTCCGAGAGCTGCTCGGCGAGGCGCTGCGCCCCCACGTAGGGGGTGGCGGGGTCGCCCGTGGTTCCGATGACGACGATGGGCGGCGAGCCCTCCGCCGTGATCGCTCCGCGCGTCCCGGTCGGCGGGGCCGGCCATGAGGCGCAGACGTCGACACCCTCCCAGTACGGGGCCGTCGTCGGGGCGGCCTCGGCCAGACGTTGACGGAACGCCGCGTCATCGGCATCGGACCCCTCGTCGGGGTAGTCCATGCAGTTGTACGCGATGAAGGCTTCCATGGTGTTGCTGGCGTAGCTGCCGCCCTGGCGATCGTTGTAGAAGTCGGCGAGCTGGAACGCGACGTCGGCGCGGCCGTTGCCGACATCCGTCAGGGCTGCACGCAGGTACGGCCAACTGTCTTGGCTGTAGAGCGCGGCGACGATCGCCGTCATGAGCGTGTCTCCGCCGAGCTGACGCCCGTCGCTCGCCGTGATCGGGCGCGCGTCGACCCGGGCGAGCGTCGCCGCCAGGTCGGACATCGCATCGTCGACGGAGCCCCCGTAGGGGCACTCCGACAGGTTGAGACAGTCGGCCATGAAGGCGCGCAGGGACTGCTCGAAGCCCTCGGCCTGACCGATCGAGGCCTCGGACTGCGACTGGGTCGGGTCGATCCCCCCGTCGAGCACCATGCGGCCGACCCGTTCGGGGAAGAGTCCCGCGTAGGTGGTGCCGAGGAACGATCCGTACGAGAAGCCCAGGTAGTTGAGCTTCGGGTCGCCCAGGACCGCGCGCAGCAGGTCCATGTCGCGTGCGGAGTTCTCGGTGCTGATGTAGGGCAGGATGCCGTCGCTGTTCGCGTCGCACGCCTGGGCGAAGGCGGCGGCGCGCTCCTTCAGGGCCTGCTCGCGCTCGTCGCTGCCGCGCGCGCCGGGCGGGATGTCGTAGAAGTAGCTGTCGAGACCCTTCGCGTCGTAGCAGCTGACCGCCGTCGAGGCACCCACGCCGCGGGGATCGAAGCCGATCACGTCGTACGCGTCGGCCAGCTTCTGGTCGACGAGGATCGACAGCGACGACTTCACGAGGTCGACGCCACTGGCGCCGGGGCCGCCGGGATTGGTCAGGAGCGAGCCGAGGGGCGTGCCGGAGGTCGCGCGGTGTCGGACGACGGCGAGCTGCAGATCACCCTTCGAGGGGTCGCTGTAGTCGCGGGGGGCCGTGACCGTGGTGCAGTCGAGACCGGTGCCGCACTCCTCCCAGGTCAACGCCTGCGAGTAGTAGGGCAGCAGCTCGGGGGCCACGCCGTCGGTCTGCGGCGCGAGAGAGGGCCCCGGGGCCGGTGCGGCAGGCGGGATCTGGGCGTAGAGACAACCCGCGAGGGCGAGGATCGCGGTCGCGAGACCAGCGACGAGGGCGACGACGCGACGACGCGCGTTCACGGTGCCGACCCGTCGGCCACGGTGATCAGCAGACTCTCGAGCGCGAGCAGGGGGGCTGCGTTCTGCTCGAGATTGCGCCGGGTCTCGGAGATCCGATCGAGTACGCCGAGCGTGCGCGCCGGAGACCACTCCCCCGCGAGCACGCGGAGGTCGTCGGCGCGCTCGCTGTTGACCAGATCGGTGTCGCGGCCGAACTGCAGCATGACGACGTCGCGGAAGAGCGACTGCAGGTCTGTCAGCACGCGATCGATTCCGTCGCGGAGGCTCCGTGTCGCCCGCCGCTTCTGGTCGTCCTCGAGGGCGTTGACCTGGCCGCGCACCGACGGGGGGACCGCGGCGCCCTCGGCGACACCGAGCATGCGCAGCAGGTTGCGTCGCTCTTCTTCGTCTCGGGTCGCGGTCAGCGCCTTGGCGTCGTCGGTCGCGAGCCGCACGATCCGCCCGGCGACCTCGACGGCGTCGCCGATGCCGCGGACGCCGAGGACCGCGGCGAGCGTCTCAGCCCGACGGGCGCGCGCGTCGTCGTCAGTCGCGAGCCGCTGAGCCATTCCGATGTGGCGCTGCGCGTGACGGGCCGACTCTTCGGCGACATCGGGGGCGGCCCCCGTGCGCTCGACGATGAGTGCCGCGACATCGGAAACCGAGGGCTCTCGCAGGCGCAGGACGCGAACTCGCGAGCGGATCGTGGGGAGCAGGTCGGCGTCGCTGGGCGCGCAGAGCACCCATACCGTCTGCTCGGGCGGCTCTTCGAGCGCCTTGAGGAGGACGTTGGAGGTGCGCTCGGCCATGCGGTCGGCGTCTTCGACCACGATGACGCGGTATCGCCCGAGCGAGGGGGCGAACGAGGCGCGTTCGACGAGCCGGCGCGCTTCGTCGATGCGGATGACGACCTGCTCGGTCCGGAGCGCCGTGAGGTCGGGATGGGTACGGGCGATCACCTGACGCTGTGCGGGTATGTCACCCGGGTCGGCGATGAGCGCAGCCGCGAAGGCGTAGGCGAGGGTGGAACGGCCCGAACCGGGAGGCCCGGTGATGAGCCAGGCGTGCGCGAGAGCCGAGGGGTCGGAGGCCGCCGCCTGCAGCGTCTGTACGGCCTCGGGCTGTCCCCACACGGCGTCCCAGGGGAACGGCGCGGGAACGGCCACGTCGGGTGAGGGGTCGAGCACGGCGGGCATGCGTTCCACCCTAGACGCGGGTTCCGACAGCGCCGCTGGCGATCCGCTGTGCGCTCGCCTCGTGAAACGGCGTCACCCGATACGCGATGCCACGGCCTCGCGCACGCGGGCGGCGAGGACGGGCACGGGCTGGCGTGCGTCCAGCACGAGGAAGCGTGCGGGCTCGGCCGCCGCGAGGGTCAGGAAACCCGCGCGCACCCGAGCGTGGAACTCCTCCTTCTCGGCCTCGAGTCGGTCGAACGGCTTGGCGTCTGCGTCGAGGCGCGTCCGGGCCGCAGCGGGGTCGAGGTCGAGGAGCACGGTCAGATCGGGAAGCAGCCCGCCGGTCGCCCACAGTGAAAGCTCGCGGATGTCGTCGGAGTCGAGCACTCGCCCGGCCCCCTGGTACGCGACGGAGGAGTCGAGGTACCGGTCCTGGATGACGACCTCGCCGCGCGCGATCGCCGGGCGGACGACGGTCTCGACGTGGTGCGCGCGATCCGCCGCGTAGAGCAGAGCCTCGGCGCGTGGCGCGATGTGTCCGCGGTGGTGCAGCACGATGTCGCGCACGAGGATGCCCACCTCGGTACCGCCGGGTTCACGCGTGCGGACGGTCTCGCGGCCGCTCTCGCGAAGCCACTCCTCGAGGAGCGCCGCCTGGGTGGTCTTGCCTGCGCCGTCGCCGCCCTCGAACGTGACGAACAGACCGGGTCCCCCGGCCGTCGCGGCTCGGGGAGCGCGCGGCGGCCGGGTCGAATCCGCGGTCACGACTTCTTCGCCGGGGCCTTGCGGGTGGTCGTCGTCTTCCGTGCGGCGGTCTTCTTCGGGGCGGGACCCTTGGCACGCTTGTCGGCGATGAGCTCGACGGCGCGCTCGAAGGTGATGGCCATGGCATCCTCACCGCGCGGGACCGTGGCGTTCGTCTCGCCGTCGGTGACGTACGGACCGAAGCGGCCGTCCTTGAGCTTGATCGGCTTGCCGCTCACGGGATCGGCGTCGAACTCCTTCAGGGCGCTCGACGCGCGACGTGCCCCGTACTTGGGCTCGGCGTACTTCGCGAGGGCCTCTTCGAGCGTGATGTCGAAGATCTGCTGCTCGTTGTCGAGCGAACGCGAGTCGGTGCCCTTCTTCAGATACGGGCCGAAGCGCCCGTTCTGCGCCGTGACCTCGGCCCCCGACTCAGGGTCGACGCCCACGACACGCGGGAGCGACAGCAACTGCAGCGCGGTGTCGAGGTCGATGGTGTCGACCGACATCGAGCGGAACAGCGACGCGGTGCGCGGCTTGGGAGCCGCATCCTTCTTCGTCGTCTTCTTCTTCGGCTGCTCGACGACCTCACCCGTGGCGGGGTCGACCTCCTCGGGGTCCTCGGGCTCGACCTCTTGCACGTACGGACCGAAGCGGCCGTCCTTCACGACGACGAGCTTGCCGTTCTCAGGGTTCTCCCCGAGCACACGGTCACCGGCCACGGGAGCGTCGATGAGCTCCTGCGCCTTCTCTGGGGTGAGCTCGTCAGGCGCGAGATCCTCGGGGATGTTGACGATGCGCGGCTTCGCCTCGGGATCGGCGCCGGGCTCGGTGACCTCGAGGTACGGGCCGTACTTGCCGAAACGGAGCGTCGCGGTGTCGGTGATCCGCGTGGAGTTGAGCTCACGCGCGTCGATCTCGCCGAGGTTGTCGACGATGTGACGCAGACCGATCTGCTTGTCGGAGCCGAAGTAGAACTCCTTGAGCCACTCGGTGCGACGCTGCTCGCCGCGGGCGATCGCGTCGAGGTCGTCTTCGAGGGCCGCGGTGAAGTCGTAGTCGACCAGGTCGGCGAAGTGCTCCTCGAGCAGACGGACGACGCTGAACGCGAGCCAGCTCGGAACGAGCGCCTGGCCGCGCTTCGTGACGTACCCGCGGTCGAGGATCACGCCGATGATGCTGGCGAAGGTCGAGGGACGACCGATCCCCTTCTCTTCGAGCGCCTTGACGAGGCTCGCCTCGGTGTACCGCGGCTTCGGTGAGGTGCTGTGCCCCTTGGGCTCGACGTCGCTGACGGCGAGCTCGTCGCCCACGGCGACCGCGGGCAGCGACTGGTCTTCGTCGTCGTCACGGCCGTTGCGCTTCTCGTCGGCGCCTTCCTCGTAGGCCTCGAGGAAGCCCTTGAAGGTGTAGACGGTTCCGGATGCCGTGAACTCCGCGACCTTCTCTTCCGCCTGGACCGTGAGGGTGACGGTGGTCGTCTCGTACTTGGCATCCGCCATCTGGCTGGCGACGGTGCGCTTCCAGATGAGGTCGTAGAGCTTCTGCTCGTCGCGGTCGAGTGAGGAGGCCACGGACGCCGGGGTCCGGAAGGTCTCGCCCGAGGGGCGGATGGCTTCGTGCGCTTCCTGCGCGTTCTTCGACTTGCTCTTGTAGACGCGGGGGTTGGCGGGCACGGCCTTGTCGCCGTAGAGCGACACCGCCTGGGCGCGAGCCGCCGAGATCGCCTGGGCGGAGAGCGCGACGGAGTCGGTACGCATATAGGTGATGAACCCCTTCTCATAGAGCCGCTGCGCGACGCCCATGGCGTGCTTGGCGCTCATCGAGAGTTTGCGACCGGCCTCCTGCTGCATCGTGGAGGTCGTGAAGGGGGCACGGGGGCTGCGGGTTCCCGGTTTGGCCTCGACCTTGGCGACCGTCGCGCGTCCGGCGGCGGTCACGGCGTCGGCGAGCGCGCGAGCCTGCGCCTCGTCGAGGACGACGACGGCCTTCTTCAGCTGACCGTTGTCGTCGTAGTCGCCACCGCGTGCGATCGGGGCTCCGTCGAGTCGGTTCAGTCGCGTGGTGAACGACGAACCCGCCTGCGACGCGCGAGCCTCGACGTCCCAGTACGACGCCGACACGAAGGCCATGCGCTCTCGCTCGCGCTCGACCACCATGCGGGTCGCGGCGGACTGCACGCGGCCCGCGCTGAGCGCGGTGCCCTCGCGGCCGGAACCGACCTTTCGCCAGAGGACCGGTGAGACGTCCCACCCGTAGAGGCGGTCGAGGACGCGACGGGTCTCCTGCGCGTCGACGAGCGAGACGTCGAGGTCGCGCGTGTGCTCCGCGGCGTCGCGGATGGCGTCCTTCGTGATCTCGTGGAAGATCATGCGTCGCACGGGGACCTTGGGCTTCAGGACCTCGAGGAGGTGCCACGCGATGGCTTCGCCCTCGCGGTCACCATCAGTGGCGAGCAGGACTTCGTCGGCCGTCTTCAACGCCCGCTTCAGCTCGGCGACCGTTTTCGTCTTGCGGTCGTTGACGACGTAGTAGGGGTCGAAGTCGTTCTCGACGTCGATCGAGTACTTCCCGTATGCCGCCTTCTTGTCGGCCGGGATCTCTTTCTTCGACGCGAGGTCGCGGATGTGCCCGACCGAGCTGAGGACCTCATAGTCGTCACCGAGGTATCCCTGAATCGACTTCATCTTGGTCGGGGACTCGACGATCACGAGCTTCTTGCCGTTTGCCACTGGGGTCCTTTCTTCGCTGCACACCATACACACGCATTCCTGGTGGGGTTCCCGGAGACCGCGCGGGCGGTCGTATCGGGTGGACCGGCTCGCGAGTGTGCATCGAACGGAATTCCACCGTACGCCGTGCCGACGGTCACCGTGGCGACGAGGCCGTCGAGCACGCATTCCTCGAGGGTCGCTCCGCCCGCCGCAGCGACCGCGGCGGCGGCGTCGCAGGGCACGCCGTCGACGGCGCCGCTCACCGTGTCGGCGGCGGCGAGGGCGGCGGCATCCGCTGTCCCGGCGAGCTTCTGCGCCTGGACGGCCGCGCCGCACGCGGCGGCGAGCGCCAGCGTCAGACCGACGGTCGCCGCCGCGATCCCGACGACGGTGACGGTGCCGGCCATCACTCGCCCCCGTCCAGAGCGCACGCTCGCGCCGTCACGGGCGGGAGCGGGACGGAGAGCGATACCGGGGCCGACGTGTCGACGCAGACGAGCCCGTCGGCCCGCGACACCGCCATGGATGCGCCGACCTCGCCGACCGCCGCGAACGCTCGCGCCTCGTCACCGCGCCCGAGCATTCGCGCGGACTCCGCCGACACGTGCTGGAGCCGAACGGCCGTCGCAGCCGATGCCAGCACGCCCACGCAGAGCGCGAGGACGATGACGACGGCCGGGACCGCGACCGCGAACTCGGCGGTCACCGATCCGCGTTCATCGCGCCACGTCCGCCTCACGAGAGGCTCCTCACTGGACCGTGAGCGCACGACGGACGAGATCGGTCAGGATGCCGCGCACTTCATCGCTCCTCATGATGATGACCAGCAAGCCCGCGAAGGCCACCGCGGCCATGGTCGCGATGGCGTACTCCGCTGTGGCGGCGCCGCGGTCGTCGAGGAAGAGCGCTCCGGCACGGCGGGTCGTCAGAGGGGGCAGAGCGGGCACGGCGCAAGCGGGTGCAGCAGGTGAGAAGAACGGGGCGGACATGGAGACCTCTTTCATGGGTGTGGACGGAACGAACGGACACATCAGAACGGCGAGACGCCGGATCGGAGGATGCCGATCATGAGCGGCGCGACGGCGAGCAGCAGGAAGGGCGGGGAGCGTGCACACCCCGAGCGGGAGGAGAAGACGCGTGGACAACCGTGCTGCGGCCTCTCGACCCTCGGTTCGGGCCGCCTGTCGGGCGAGCCACGCGTCGCCGCGGAGGAGTTCGCCCGCGGGGACACCGGCGCGCAGCGACAGCTCGAGCGTCGCCTCGGCACGCCGCACGTCGTCGTCGACCGCGGCAGGATCGGTGCGGTGTCGCTCCGCGGCGATGAGGGCACGCGCGCGTTCGATCGAGGCACCGGCCGAGAGGGCGACCGCGAAGAGCTCCGCGGTCATTCCCGGGACGCCGAGCGGCGGCGTCGCGCTCCGCGCGAGGCGCTTCGACCACACGCGCGCGACGACGGTCAGCGCGAGCCCCGCCCCGAGACAGACCTGACCGATCGGGTCGGTGACGAGCACCCGGACGGTGTCGAATCCGAGGACCATGCCGAGGGGAACACCCACGAGCGGAAGCCCGGCGAGCAGGCGCGCGGTCGCGAGCGGCTCGGCAAGAGCCACCCGGACGTCGTCGACGATGTCACGCGCCTCGCGAAGCGACGTCCCGACCCCGCGGAGCGTGTCGGCGAGCGGTGCGCCCACCGCGGTCGCGACGGCCCACACCGCCGCGATGTCGAGCCACCCCTCGCCCGCCTCGCGAAGAACTCGGGAGACGTCGTCACCGATCGCGGCGGCTGCGGCCGCGTCGCGTCCCACCGGACCCGCGTCTTCGGCCAGGTGCCGCCACGCGGTGGCCGTGCTCAAACCCGCCGCCAGCAGAACGGCGAGGCGCAGGACGGTGTCGAGGGGATCCGGTCCGACAGGGCGCGACCGGGAGCCGAGGACGGTCATCCCCACCGCTCCGGTTCGATCGACAGGCGCTCATCGCGGACCACGGGTCGACCGATCCCCGCGATGCGTCGACCCACGGGGGTGCGTTCCACGTGGACGACGACGTCGATGCCGCTGTGCACCTGCCGCGCCGTTGCCGCCGCGTCCATGCCCGCGAGCGCCCCCAACGCCTCGAGGCGCGACGGAACGTCGGAGAGGCTGCGCGCGTGGAGGGTTCCGGCTCCCCCGTCGTGCCCCGTGTTCAGCGCCAGGAGAAGCTCGCGGAGCTCTTCTCCGCGGCACTCCCCGAGGACGAGGCGATCGGGCCGCATCCGCAACGCCTCGCGGACCAGACGGGCCAGGCCGATGCCTCCGGCGCCCTCGAGGTTGGGCTGCCGCGCTTCGAGAGCCACGTGATGCGGGTGATCGGGCCGGAGCTCCGCGACCTCTTCGATCGTGACGAGGCGCTCCCCGTGCGGAACCCGCGAGAGCAAAGCGCTGAGCAGGGTGGTCTTCCCCGCCCCCGTGGCACCGGTGATGAGGATATTGGCCCGCTCATCGACGAGCGCATCGAGGTGCGACCGACCGTGCGCGGTGAACATGCCCGCCGACTCCAGCCGGTCGAGGTCGGGCGCATCCCACCGCGGCACACGGATCGACACCGCCGTCCCTCTCGTCGCGACGGGGAACAGCACCGCGTGCACCCGGATGCCGCGGTCCAGGCGTACGTCCACGCACGGCGACGCGTCGTCGAGATGCCGCCCTCCAAGGGCGATCAGACGGACGGCGAGTCGACGGACCTCCCCCTCACCCGCTCGCCACGACGGAACCCACTCGACCCCGCTCCCCCGATCGACGAAGAGTCCCTCTTCGCCGTTGAGGAACAGGTCGGTGACCGCGGGGTCATCGAGGAACGGCCGGAGGAAGGACAGCGCCGGGTCGCGCCAGACCTCCGAGGGAGACCGGAGGGGAAGGACGGGAGACATGCCGACGACGGTACGAGGGCGAGCCCGCCTCGCACCGAGCCGAATGTCGGATTCGTGGAGAGATCACCGAGCTCGCGGCTCGGGGAGAAGAAGTGCCGCCCCACACGATCCGACAGTGGACCGGGGCAGAAAAAAGAGGGGGCGGCATCCCGTCAGTGGGGGGCGAGGGATGCCGCCACGCGCCGGCGGAAATTGGGGGGCTCCCACCGACGCGGATGCCGGAAGCGATGTTCGGGCGTTGTTAGATTACGCGCCTCAGACGGCCGCGCCAACTCACCACGCACCACCGCACCCTGATATATCACCCGTTTTCTTCCCGCGGGGATGCCAACTATCGGAGGTGGCCGGTTGTCGGGGGCTCTCGCTAGCGTCATCACGGTGACGATGCCTGCGAGGACGCGGCATCCCCTCGACCGCGAAGGAGCGCCGCGATGAGCAGCCAGATCGACCATCTCCTCAATGAAACCCGCCGTTTCGCCCCGTCGGCGGAGTTCGCCGCGAACGCCGTCGCCGACGCGAGTCTCTACGAGCGCGCCGCGGCCGACCGCGAGGGATTCTGGGCCGACCAGGCACGAGACCTGCACTGGCACACGCCGTTCACGCGAGTGCTGGACTGGTCGAACCCGCCGTTCGCGGAGTGGTTCGCCGACGGCGAGCTGAACGTCGCCTACAACTGCCTCGACCGCCACGTCGAAGCCGGCCACGGCGACCGCATCGCGCTGCGGTGGGAGGGTGAGCCCGGCGATCAGCGGAACGTCACCTACGCCGAGCTCACCGACGAGGTGAAACGCCTCTCCAACGTCCTGATCGATCTGGGGATCGAGCGCGGCGACCGCGTGGCGATCTACCTGCCGATGATTCCCGAGGCCATCGCGTCGATGCTCGCCGTCGCCCGCATCGGAGCCGTGCACTCGGTCGTGTTCGGCGGCTTCTCGGCCGACAGCCTCCGCTCCCGCATCGACGACGCCGGCGCGAAGCTCGTCATCACCGCCGACGGCGGCTGGCGCAAGGGAAAGGTGTCTCCCCTCAAGCCCGCGGTCGACCAAGCGCTCGCCGACCGCAACGGGTCCGGCATCCAGGAGACCGTCGAGCACGTGCTCGTGGTCAAGCGCGGCGAGAACGACGTCGAGTGGATCGACGACCGCGACATCTGGTGGCACGACGTCGTACCACAGGCCTCGGGCGAGCACGAGGGCCGAGGCGTTCCCCGCCGAGACGCCGCTCTTCATCCTTTACACCTCCGGCACCACCGGAAAGCCCAAGGGCATCCTCCACACCTCCGGGGGCTACCTCACGCAGGCGGCCTTCACCAACCGCGTCGTGCACGACGTGCACCCCGAGACCGACGTCTACTGGTGCACCGCCGACATCGGCTGGATCACGGGCCACACCTACGTCGCCTACGGTCCGCTCGCCAACGGCGCGACGCAGTTGCTCTACGAGGGCACTCCCGACACCCCGCACCCCGGCCGGTGGTGGGAGCTCATCGAGAAGCACGGCGTCACGATCTTCTACACCGCGCCGACCGCGATCCGCTCGTTCATGAAGATCGGCCGCGACGTGCCGCAGAAGTTCGATCTGAGCTCGCTCCGTCTGCTCGGATCGGTCGGCGAACCGATCAACCCCGAGGCGTGGGTCTGGTACCGCGACATCATCGGCGCCGACAGGACGCCGATCGTCGATACCTGGTGGCAGACCGAGACGGGCGCCATCATGATCTCCGCCCTCCCCGGTGTCACCGAGACGAAGCCCGGCTCGGCGCAGGTGCCGATCCCCGGGATCTCGATCGCCGTCGTCGACGACCAGGGCGAGCCGGTCGGCAACGGCAGCGGTGGTCTGCTCGTGATCACCGAGCCCTGGCCGAGCATGCTGCGGGGCATCTGGGGCGACCCCGACCGCTACCGCGAAACGTACTGGGACAAGTTCTCCGACAGGGGGTACTACTTCGCGGGCGACGGAGCCCGCCTCGACGACGACGGGGACGTCTGGCTCCTCGGGCGGGTCGACGACGTCATGAACGTCTCGGGTCACCGTCTCTCGACCGCCGAGATCGAATCGGCCCTCGTGGGGCACGAGGGCGTCGCCGAGTCGGCCGTCGTCGGCGCGTCAGATGAGACCACGGGGCAGGCGGTCGTGGCCTTCGTCATCATCAAGAGCAGCTACCTCAAACAGCACCCGGTCGAGGGGCTCGGCGACGAGCTGCGCAAGTGGGTCGGCGAGCAGATCGGCCCGATCGCCCGCCCGCGCGACGTCTACATCGTCGGCGAGCTGCCCAAGACGCGCTCCGGCAAGATCATGCGACGTCTCCTCCGCGACGTCGCCGAAGGCCGCGAGGTCGGCGACACCACGACCCTCGCCGACACCGCCGTCATGAGCGTGATCAGCGCGCAGGTGAAGTAGACGACACGACACGGAAGATCCCGGATGCCACACCCTCGGCATCCGGGATTCTTCGTGTTCTGGATACATTGGACCCCTCAGCGACCCGATCGCCGCCCCGCAGGGCGCCTTGCGTATACACTCAGCGGTGAACGGCGATGTCGAGGAGGCCAGCATGCGCGCGAGCGATCGGGCCTACGCCACCCTCCTCGAAGAGATCCAGACCGGCGTCCTCGCGCCGGGCACCGTCCTCGGCGAAGTCGAGCAGTCCGCCCGCCTGGGCGTGAGCCGGACTCCGCTGCGCACGGCCCTCGCCCGCCTGGCATCCGATGGACTCGTCGCCCAGTCGTCCCCGCGGGTCACCGTCGTCACCGACGTGCAGAGCGACGACATCCGCGCGCTCTTCACCGTCCGCCGCGCCCTCGAGGAGACGGCGGCCCGCCTGGCCGCGGCTTCGCCCTCGGCGACGGCGTTCACCCGGCTGGCGGACGCCTTCGCCGCCGCCGATCTTGACGGCGACACCGCTCGCGACGCGTACTACGCACTCATCGCCGAGTTCGACGAGGAGATGGATGCCGCCGCCGACAACGACTATCTGGTCGGCGCACTGCGCACCGTCCGCGCTCATCTCGTGCGCGTCCGACGCCTCGCGCGGTACCGCCCGGAACGACTCGCCGCCTCGGTCGCCGAGCACCGCCTGATCGCCTCGGCCATCGCGGCCGGCGACGGCGATCTCGCCGCGCATGCCGTCCACGTCCACCTGCACAACGCCCTCACCAGCATCCTCGACTCGCTCGAGACCTCCCCGACCCTCGCGTCCAGCGCGCAATCCATCGGCCGAAAGAGAAGATCATGACGATCACGCACCACGTTCGTGTCCACCGCAGCGAAGAGAACCTGGCTCGTGAGGGACAACTCGCGTGGTCTCTCGCGCGAATCGCGGTCGATCCGGTGGCGGTCGACGCCGATGTGGCGGACATGATCATCAACCGGGTGATCGACAACGCCGCCGTCGCGGCGGCGTCGCTGTCGCGCGAACCGGTCAGCGCGGCGCGTCAGCAGGCCCTGGATCACGCGGTGTCGATCGGCGGGGCCGGGGCGACGGTGTTCGGCTGCGCGCTGGAGCGACGTTCGAGCCCGGAGTGGGCGGCGTGGGCGAACGGCGTCGCCGTGCGAGAACTCGACTACCACGACACGTTCCTCGCGGCGGATTACTCCCACCCCGGCGACAACATCCCCCCGATCCTCGCCGTCGCCCAGCACACCGGCCGTGACGGCGCCGCCGTGGTGCGGGCGCTGGCGACGGCGTACGAGGTGCAGATCGACCTGGTCCGCGCGATCAGCCTGCACAAGCACAAGATCGATCACGTCGCCCACCTCGGCCCCTCCGCCGCGGCCGGCATCGGCACCCTCCTCGGCCTCGATCAGGCCACGATCTACCAGGCGATCGGCCAAGCCCTTCACACCACCACCGCGACCCGTCAGTCCCGCAAGGGCGAGATCTCCACGTGGAAGGCGCACGCCCCCGCGTTCGCGGGGAAGATGGCGATCGAAGCCGTCGACCGAGCCATGCGGGGCGAGACGTCGCCGTCCCCGATCTACGAAGGCGAAGACGGTGTCATCGCGTGGCTGCTCGACGGCCCCACCGCCACCTATGACGTCCCGCTGCCCGGTGACGGGGAGTCCAAGCGGGCGATCCTCGACTCGTACACGAAGGAGCACTCCGCCGAGTACCAGGCGCAGGCGTGGATCGACCTCGCCCGCAAGCTCCACCACGAGCGCCCCGACCTCACCGACCCGGCGAACATCGCCTCGATCGTGCTGCACACCAGCCACCACACGCACTACGTGATCGGCTCCGGCGCGAACGACCCGCAGAAGTACGACCCCACGGCCTCGCGCGAAACGCTGGATCACTCCATCCCGTACATCTTCGCCGTGGCGTTGCAGGACGGCGCCTGGCACCACGTCGACTCCTACGCCCCCGAACGCGCGGGCCGCTCCGACACCGTGCGGCTCTGGCACAAGGTCACGACGGCGGAGGATGCCGAGTGGACCCGCCGGTACCACTCCGAGGACCCGAACGAGAAGGCCTTCGGCGGTCGCGTCGTCATCACCCTCACCGACGGGTCGACCCTGGAGGACGAGATCGCCGTCGCCGACGCCCACCCTCTCGGCGCCCGACCCTTCGCCCGCGAGGACTACATCCGCAAGTTCCGAATCCTCGCCGAGCCCGTCCTGCTCCCCGAGGAGATCGAACGCTTCCTCGCCCTCGCCGAGCGCCTGCCCGAGCTCACCCCCGCCGAGGTCATGCAGCTCACCATCGTCGCGAAGCCCGGCGTCCTGGCATCCGCTCCCGCACCCAAGGGACTCTTCTGATGCTGTACTCGTCGGTCTCGGCAGCCGAGAAACGGCGGGCGTTCCGCGAGCGGTTGGCATCCGGCGAACTCCTCCGCTTCCCCGGGGCGTTCAACCCGCTGTCGGCCCGCCTCATCGAACGCAAGGGGTTCGAGGGCGTGTACATCTCGGGAGCGGTGCTGAGCGCCGATCTCGGGCTCCCCGACATCGGTCTGACCACCCTCACCGAAGTCGCCGGTCGCGGGCAGCAGATCGCCCGGATGACCGACCTCCCCGCGATCATCGACGCCGACACCGGTTTCGGCGAACCCATGAACGTCGCGCGGACCATCCAGACGCTCGAAGACGCGGGACTGGCCGGATGCCACATCGAAGACCAGATCAACCCGAAGCGGTGCGGCCACCTCGACGGGAAGGCGGTGGTCGACACCGACACCGCGATCAAGCGCATCCGCGCGGCGGTCGATGCGCGGCGTGACGACAACTTCCTCGTCATGGCCCGCACCGACATCCGGGCCGTCGACGGTCTGGACGCCGCGATCGACCGCGCGCGACAGCTCGTGGATGCCGGGGCGGACGCGATCTTCCCCGAGGCGATGCGCACCCTGGCCGAGTTCGAGGCGGTGCGCGCTGCTGTCGACGTGCCGATCCTCGCCAACATGACCGAGTTCGGCAAGAGCGACCTCTTCAGCGTCGACGACCTGCGGAGCGTCGGCGTGAACATCGTCATCTGGCCGGTCTCGCTCCTGCGCCTCGCGATGGGGGCCGCCGACCGCGCCCTCGACGTCCTCCAGGACGAGGGACACCTGAAGAGCCAGCTCGGCTCGATGCAGCATCGCGCCGACCTCTACGACCTGATCGACTACGAGCAGTACAACCACTTCGACACGAACATCTTCGACTTCACCATCACGAAGGAGTGAGCATGGCTGACACCCAGGACGACATCAAGAAGGGCCTCGCCGGCGTCACGGTGGACTACACCGCCATCAGCAAGGTCAATCCCGAGACCAATTCGCTCCTGTATCGCGGGTATCCCGTGCAAGAGCTCGCCGCCACGCAGTCGTTCGAGGCCGTCGCCCTGCTGCTGTGGAACGGCGACCTGCCGACCGAGTCGGAGCGCGGGGAGTTCGAGACGTTCGAGCGCGCGAACCGCGACCTCGACGACGACATCAAGACCGTGATCGACCTGCTCCCGCTCGACGCTCACCCCATGGACGTCGTGCGGACCGCCGTCTCGGCCCTCGGCGCCTCGGCGGCCGACGTGGCCGACAACTCTCCGTCGGCCGATCTCGCCAAGGCGAAGCTGCTGTTCGCCAAGATCCCCGCGATGGTGGCCTACGACCAGCGCCGCCGACGGGGGCAGGAGCTGGTTCCGCCCCGGGACGACCTGGATTACTCGCGCAACTTCCTCTGGATGACGTTCGGCGAAGAGCCGGTGGACGTCGTCGCCGAGGCGTTCAACGTGTCGATGATCCTGTACGCCGAGCACTCGTTCAATGCATCGACGTTCACCGCGCGCGTCATCACCTCGACGACCGCCGACCTGTACTCGGCGGTCGTCGGCGCGATCGGAGCACTCAAAGGCGCTCTGCACGGAGGCGCGAACGAGGCGGTCATGCACATCTTCGACGAGATCGGTTCGGCCGAGCGGGTCGCGGGCTGGCTCGACGACGCCCTCGCGAACAAGCGAAAGATCATGGGCTTCGGGCACCGGGTCTACAAGAAGGGCGACTCTCGCGTTCCCACGATGAAGGCGGCCCTCGACACGCTCGTCGCCCACTACGGCGCCGACGAACTCGCCGCCCTGTACGACGAGCTCGAGACCGCGTTCGTCGCGCGGAAGGGCATCTACCCGAACCTCGACTATCCGTCCGGACCGGCGTACCACCTCATCGGCTTCGACACCCCGACCTTCACCCCGCTGTTCGTCGCGGCCCGCGTCACGGGCTGGACGGCTCACATCATGGAGCAGACGGCATCCAACGCCCTCATCCGCCCGCTGTCGGCGTACACCGGCGTCGACGAACGGCACGTCGAGGGATACGTCGCGTCCGAGGCGGACCGAGCTGCCGCCGCACGGCCAGAAGAGGCGTAGGAACGTCAGAGGGGGCGGGACCTATGCGGTCCCGCCCCCTCTGACGTTCTCTTGGCTCAGGCGACGGTGAAGACGACCTCGACCTCGACCGGGCTGTCCAGAGGCAGAACGGGAACGCCGACGGCGGAGCGTGCGTGGACCCCGGCGTCGCCGAAGACCTCGCCCAGGAACTCGCTCGCGCCGTTGATGATGCCGGGCTGCCCGGTGAATTCAGGGACGGATGCCACGAACCCGGTGAGCTTGAGCACGCCCGTCAGCTTGTCGACACCGCCGGCGACGGCCGCCGCCGCCGCGAGGGCGTTGAGCGCGCACTGGCGCGCGTAGGTCTTGGCATCCGCGGGGCTCACGAGACCCTCGGACTCGCCGACCTTGCCCGTGGCGGGCAGGGCGCCCTGCACCATCGGCAGCTGACCGGAGGTGTAGATGAGATCGCCGTGCTGCTTCGCGGGGATGTAGGCAGCGACCGGCGGGACGACCGAGGGGACCTCGACGCCGAGCTCGGCGAGACGCTCCGCGACGCTCACTGCTGGCCCTCGAACTGACGCGCCGCGGCCTCGGCTGCCCCGAGGCCCGCGTTGGCCGTGCCACCGCCGGTCGGGCGCTTGAAGTAGGCCACGAGCCCGCCTTCGGGGCCGGTGACGACCTGCACGAGCTCCCACCCCTGCTTTCCCCAGTTGTTGAGGATCGCCGCGGTGTTGTGGATCAACAGCGGCGTGGTGAGGTACTCCCACGTGGTCATTCGCAGCTCCCGAAGGTGACTCGGATGCCGCGCACGAGGTGTGCGCGGCCAGGACGCGTACGCGCGCGAGCGCACGCCATCGAGGCATCGCCCAGCAACGTCGCTTAGCATCAACCCTATGCCTGAGAACAAACGAACGGCTAGCGGTGCGCTCGGCGGCATCCTCGGCCTCGTCGGTCTGAGCACGGCCGCCGGTGTTCTGCTGACCGCCGCTGTCACCCCGGCGATCGCCGTGTCAGGTGCCGCCGCCAGCAGCGCCATCACGATCTTCGACAACATGCCGAGCTACCTGCAGCCTGACGCGCTCATGCTGCCCACGACGCTCATGGCCGGCGACCGGGTCCTCGCGAAGTTCTACGACCAGAACCGCTCCCCCGTCACGTTCGACCAGGTGAACCCCGTCATGTACGACGCGATCCTCTCCTCCGAGGACCCGCGGTACTACCAGCACGGCGGCGTCGATCTCATCGGTACCACCCGTGCGCTCCTCAGCAACGCCTCGGGCGGCGAGACCCAGGGTGGCTCGTCGATCAGCCAGCAGTACGTCAAGAACGTGCTCGTGCAGCGATGCGAGCGCGACGCCAAGGCGACGGACGGCTCCGACGGCCAGCCCGCTCAGACGCGCGACGAGGCCCTGCAGGCGTGCGCCCTCGAGGCGATCCAGTCCGACGGCGTCGCGGGCTACCAGCGCAAGCTGCAGGAGATGCGGTATGCGATCCAGCTCGAGAAGCAGTACACGAAGGACCAGATCCTCCTCGGGTACCTCAACATCGCGAACTTCGGCGGCGTGACCTACGGCATCGACGCGGCCGCGAAGTACTACTTCAACGTCCCGGCCGCGCAGCTGAACGTGGGCCAGGCCGCCGTCCTCGCGGGCATGGTGCAGAACCCGAACCGCTTCCGCATCGACCGCCCGGAAGGGTCCATCAGCGACGGCGAGACCTCGTGGAACAAGGCGCCGGACGGGTCGATCGACGACGTCGACCAGAGCACCATCCAGGCGCTCTACACGCTGCGCGACAACGGTGAGATCACGCAGGAGCAGCTCGTGAACGCCGCCGACGGCTACAGCGAGACCAAGGGTCGACAGCTGTATGTCCTCAGCCGCATGGAAGCGGACGGCAAGATCACGCACGAGCAATACGTCGCGGCGGCCATCGAGCCGATCACCCCGCAGATCACCGCGACCGATCAGGGCTGCGCGAACTCGGGTGCCCCGTACTTCTGCCAGTACGTCGTCGCGACGATCCTGAACGACCCCGCCTTCGGCGCCACCGTCGACGACCGCGTCGACGCGCTCCGCCAGGACGGTCTCACGATCCAGACCACGCTCGATTGGCGTATTCAGGATGCCGCGCAGACCGCGATGAACGAGAACGCGCCGCAGAGCTTCGATGGAATGAAGTTCGGTTCCACCGCCGTCAGCATGGAGGCCAAGACCGGCCGCATCCTCGGCATCGCGCAGAACACGAAGTTCACGCAGGACCCGACGCAGGCGGAGTCCGACCCCGCCTACAACTCCATCGTCTTCGCGGGGGACAAGGACACCGGTGGTTCCATCGGCTTCAACGCCGGATCGACCTTCAAGCTCTTCACGCTCGTGGACTGGCTGGAGAAGGGCCACTCGCTCAACGAGAACCTCAACGGTCGTCTGCGTCCGGTGCCGAACATGAAGAACTCGTGTTACGGCGACTGGACCAACGGGGGCGGCACCATCATCAACAACTTCGGGTCCGACCCGGGTTACTACGGCACCCCGATGACCTTCACCAAGAACTCGCTCAATACCGGGTACCTCGCGATGGCCGCGCAGCTCGACCTGTGCGACATCGCCAAGGTCGCCAAGAAGCTCGGCGTCACCCGTGGCGACGGCACCGACATCGAAATGCGGGTCGCCAACAACGTCATCGGCGACGACAACGTCTCGCCGATCGCGATGGCCGGAGCCTATGCGACCGTCGCCAACGGTGGCACCCACTGCCAACCGAAGGTCATCGACAAGGTGACGGACAGTGACGGTGCCGAGCGTCCGATCCCCGACCGCCAGTGCACGCCCGGCACCCTGACGCCCGAAGTGTCCGCCGCGGCCGCTTACGCTCTACAGGGCGTCATGACCGGCGGCGGAACCGGACAGTCGGCCAATCCGTACGACGGAACCGCCCTGATCGGCAAGACCGGTACCCACGAGGGCTGGAACACGTGGATGATCGAGTCCTCGACCAACGTCACCACCGCCGTGTGGGTCGGCAACTGGGAGGGCACCGAAACCCTGTTCGGCAAGTATTGGAACGGGCAACAGCTCTCGAACATGAGGTACTCGATCGCCGAGGGCGCTCAGCGCGCCGCGGATGAGTTCTACGGAGGGGACGCTTTCCCGCCGCCGCCGTCGAACCTGACCCGCACGATCCAGCGCGACCTGCCCAACGTGGTGGGCAAGAGCATCGACGAGGCCCGATCGACGCTCGAGTCCGCGGGCTTCAGCGTGACCGTGGGCTCCCCCGTCGACTCCGACATGGGCGGCGATCGCGTCGCGGCGCAGAACCCCGGTGGCGGAACGGCGCCCGCGGGATCGACGATCACGATCAGCCCCGGCAACGGCCAGGGTGCCACGGTCCCGGACGTGTCCGGAAACCCCGTCAGCTCCGCCCGGGCCGCTCTGCTCGCCGCGGGCTTCGGGACCGTCTCGATCGGCAGCTGCGAGAAGGACGCGAGCGCACCCGCCGAGGGCCGCGTGACGGGGACGAACCCCGCCGCAGGGACCGCGACGAACAAGAACACCCCGGTGTCGCTGAGCATCGCCGCGAAGGACTGCCCGTGACCCGTCCCGCAGTGACGGCCGCCCTCGCACCCCTCGGGGTTGCGGGGGCGGCCGCTGTCGGCGCCGCCGTCTGGGGCGTCGGCATCGAGCGCTACCTCTTCACGGTCCGCTATCACGCGCTCCGCGTCCTTCCGAAGGGTGCGGAACCGATTCGCGTCCTCCATGTGTCGGACGCACACATGGCACCGTGGCAGCATCGCAAGCAGGAGTGGATGGCCCGGCTCGCGGACCTGTCGCCCGACCTCGTCGTGACCACGGGCGACAATCTCGGCCACCGCGACGGGCTCACCGGCATCCGTACCGCGTTCGCTCCCCTCCGCGACATCCCCGGCCTCGTGGTGCACGGATCGAACGACTTCCAAGAGCCGTCGCCGCGCAATCCCCTGCGGTACTTCCTCGGCCCCTCCGGGAACGTCCCCGCCCACAAGCACCTCGACGTCGAGGCTCTCGACCGATTCTTCTCCGACGACCTCGGCTGGAACATCCTCGACGACACCGCCGTATCGCTCGAGGTGAAGGGCGTGCGCATCACGGCGTTCGGTGTGAACGACGCTCACCGCAAGTGGGACCGCCCCGACCAGATTCCGCCGGTCCTGGCGACTCTGGATGCCGCCGACCTCACACTCGGAGTGATGCACGCCCCGTACCGTCGAACGCTCGACACATTCACCGACCTGGGCGCGGACATCCTTCTCGCGGGACACACCCACGGCGGTCAGGTGCGAGTCCCCTTCAGCCGCAAAGCGCTCGTGTCCAACTGCGACCTCCCGCTCGACCAGGCGCGCGGCCTCAGCGAGTGGTCCCACAGCGGCCGCTCGGTGCCCTTGAACGTGAGCGCGGGGCTCGGCCACTCCATCTACGCACCCGTTCGTTTCGGGTGCCGGCCCGAGGCGACGCTGCTCACGCTGCTCCCTCGCTGACCGCTTCTGCACACTGTCCGAAGGGGCCGTTCCGTCCACGGAACGGCCCCTTCGCCCGTTCTGCGGACTCGCCGCGAAGCGAAGATCGAGTCTCTCAATCGAAGGGACTCCTCATGCATCACTCCCGCTCCTCTCGACCTCCGCGACGTCGGCGCGCGCTGCTCGCCGTGCTCGCTCTGGTCGCCGCCGCCACAGCCCTCTTCGCCGCACCGGCGACGGCTGCCGATCGCGGAACGGGCTTCGGCACGTGGGCACCCCTGTCCTCCACGGGATGGCACGGGTCCATGCGCGTCGGCGCCGTTCACACGTACTGCATCCACCCCGGACTGCCCGTCGCGACGGGAACGACGACCGACCTCGGCGTCAGCTCCGACGTGCGCGGGCTCAGCGCCCAGCAGCTCGTCTCGATCAACCATCTCGTCTCCACGTACGGGCAGACCGACGATCCCGTCCAAGCCGCGAGCGTGGGGTGGGCCGTCAAGGCGATCGTCGACCGCGACACCACGCTTCACTCCTGGGGGTACAGCGGAGACTCGCTCAGCGGAGCGATCGACTACATCATGCGCCGCGCCAGCCCGGAGAACAGCGCGGCGATCCAGACAAGGGTCGAGCAGTACCTCACCGAGGCCGCGGCTGTTCGCGTGCCGCGCGTCGGCGGATCCCTCACCCTGACGACTGCCGCCGACGAGCCGACCGAGGGCACCATCGTCGCCGACGTCGACCCCGACGCGAGTGGCGTCCTGCACCTCGAGAACGCCGTGTTCGCCGACACGGGCTCCGCGGAACGGAACGACGTCCGAGCCGGCGTCGTCTACCCGATCTCTGCTCCCCGCCCGGAGGGCAGCGACGGGCGTCCATACACCGTTCGCGCGTCCGGGACGTTCACCGTGCGCGCGGCTGCGGTGCACCTGTACAGCACGCCCGGTCAGCAGGAGTCCGCGGGTCCCGCGGATCCGCAGACCTTCGCCCTCGCCACGGAGGACACCTCCGCGCGCCCCGTGCAGTTCCGCCCTCGGATCGAGACCTCGGCTCGCATCGAGAATGATCGGTTCATCGATGACGTGACCGTCTCCGTCGACGACGGCGTGTGGCCGCGCCTCGCGGACGGCTCCTTCGTCCCGCTCAGCGCGACGGCCGATCTCTACCGGACCGGAGCATTCCCCGCGGAGTCGGACGAGGTGCCCTCGAACCTCTCCCCCATGGCCCGACTCACGCTGGCGACGGATCCCGCCCGAGGACCGGGCACCTACCGGGTCGAGCTCGCCGACCGTCTTCCGGGTCCGGGCGTGTACACCGCCGTCTGGCGGATCTCCCTCGATGAGCAGGACCCGGCTGTCGCGCCGCACCTGCCTCGGGGATACGCCTGGGCCGAACGCTTCGCCTCCCCGTCGCAGACGGAGCAGCTCGCCCCCACGCCACCGTCGCACACACCGACGCCGACGGTCGCTCCGACGACATCGCCGGCCCCGTCGGCGTCACCCGCTCCCACGGCCCTCGCCGCCACGGGCGTCTCGAGCGCCTCCGCGGGCGGAGCCGCCGTCGGAGGAATCATCGCGATCGTGCTCGGCACCGGGGCAGCCATCGTCGCGAGGCGCCGCCCGACACGTCACCCCTGACGCGCATCGCGGCTGCCCGGGGCCGATGTCCGGCGGCCGATGTCCCGGCCGACGTCAGGGGCCGATGTCCTCGCGGGAGCCCGTCCGTACGCCGCGTGCGGAGCTTCCGCGAGGACACGCCCTGCAACCGACACTCCCGTTGTGCACGCCGATTGGGCGCACGTCCGCGGACAGGGTAGACTTTTAGGGTTGGCCACGGGGTGTGGCGCAGCTTGGTAGCGCGCGTCGTTCGGGACGACGAGGCCGCAGGTTCAAATCCTGTCACCCCGACCACTGTCCTCATCCGGACAAGAGAAGCGCTCGAACCCTTCACGGGTTCGAGCGCTTCTCTCTTTCCAGCCCGGCCCCGCTCGGCTCCCTGCACGAGGTGCGGCCACAGCGAGACGCGCACGCTCCACCCTCGCGCACACGCCCCGCTCGCCCGCATGCGCCCCACGAGCGATCGCTGCCCGGGACCGACGAGAGCAGCCCGCATCCCGCGTGAGGTCGGGCTGCCTCGCTCCGGACACATCGCTCCCCCCGGCCGCCGGCGAACGGCCACGTCGGCGCCCTTCATCTCGGTTGCACGCGACCGCGGACGGCGGGCGGGGGTACGCGTGCCCAAATCTTCGCGTGGGTCGAGCGAACCCCTGCACACAGAAAAGCACCCCGGTGCTCCGCAAAGGAGCACCGGGGGTGCTTTCACTCAGTCGTGCTTAGCGCTCGACGCGACGCAGGCGACGGTAGCCGAGAGCACCGACTCCACCGAGCAGGAGCGCAACGGCACCCCAGGCCAGCGGGGCCGGGTCACCCATACCGGTGACGGGCAGCTTGCCGCCGCCGTTACCCCCACCGGCGGGGCCGGGGGTCGCGGTCGGCGAGGGGGTCGGCGCCGGAGCAGCCGCCACCGCGAAGCTCACCGAAGCGGAGCTCGAAACGCTGTCGATCGTCTGGGTGGCGACGACCGTGTAGGCGCCCTCACCGAGAGCGTTCTTCAGCGCGACGGACCACTTGCCGTCCTTGACCGTAGCCTGACCCACCTTGGCGTCGTTGACGGTGACCGACACGACGGCCCCATTCACACCGGTGCCCGAGACGGAGGTCGGGATGGCGTCACCGCTGTAGGTGGCACCGTCCTGGATACCCGTGATGGTGGGAGCGGCGGGAGCAACGGTGAACGACGAGGTCGCCTCAGCCGAGGTCTGGCCGTCACGTGCCTGCGAGGCGCTCACGGTGTAGTTGCCGTAGCCGAGGTCGGCCTCGACCGACCAGGTGCCGTCAGCGGCGACCTTGGCGGTGCCGTCGACATCGCCCTCGACCGTGACCGTGGCGCCGGCGAGGCCGGTGCCCGAGATCGCGGTGACCTCGGTCTCGACGGTGGAGCCGTTGGCGGGCGTCGTGATGACCGGCGCCTCAGCCTTGACCTCGACGGAGGCGTCGACCTTCGACGACTTGTTGTAGCCGTTGACCGCGGTCATCGAGAAGGCGAACGTGCCGAGCTTGTCGGGCGCGTTGAACGTCCAGTTCCCGTTGCCGTCGACGGGCACGTCGAACGTGTCACCCGAAGCGGGCGTGACCTTCAGCGTGGTGCCGGCCGGGGCAGTACCCGTGATGGGAGCGCCGACGCCGACCGTGCCGCCGTTGGCGGGCGAGGTCAGAGCGGGGTCGTCGATCTTGATGGCGACGGTGTAGCCACCGGTCTGGGCGAGACCCTGCTGGAGGTCAGCGGCCCACATCCAGGTGCCGGACTCCGTACCACCGGAGACGAGACCGACGGCGGTGTTGCCCTGGATGACAGCGCCACCCGAGTCGCCGGGGGCACCGACGCGCTGGTCGCTGACGACGGCGAAGCCGTAGACCCAGCGGAACGTTCCGTCGGGCTTGCCGATGCGCGACCAGCCCTCGACCGCGTCGACGGTACCGGTGGTGAAACCGGTGGTGCGACCCGACTTCGAGGCGGCCTGGCCGACCTGGGCCGAGCCCACGGCGCGCACGTCGATGGTCGACGCAGCGAGGTCTTCCGACGAAGCCGTCTTCCAGTCGGTGACCTTCGGAAGAAGGTCGAGGTCATCGTTGGTCACGTCGATGGTCGAGATGTCGACCGAGTTGACGTCGCCTTCCGAACCCTGCGAGTTGTCGGAGCCACCGAACTGCCAGAACGACAGCGAGCCGAGCGGCGCCATTTCCTCAGAGGTGTTGCCACCGCCGGCGGGGTCGGTGCTGGGGACGGTCAGGATGCTGCGGTCGATGACGCCGTCGACGGCGCAGTGACCGGCGGAGATGACCGCGGGGTCGCCCTTCGGGGTCCAGCCGCTGAACCCGACCGAGCAGTAGCCGCCGTTGGACGGGTCGGACGACTCGTAACCCAGGTACCCGGCGCCACCCACGACGTCGTTCTCGGCCAGAGCCGAGAACTCGCTGTCGATGTGCTGGACCTTGACGTTCGACTTGGTCTGGACGAAGGACTTGGCCTCGCCCTCCAGGTTCGACTCGTCAGCGGTGGTGAACACGACCACGTTGCCCTCGCCGTCCTTGGCGACAGCCTGGACCTGGTCGCCGCTGCTGAGCAGCTCGCGAGCGGTCGAGTCGAACTCAGGACCCGCCGTGGGTGCGATCGACTGATTGTCACCGGCGAAGGCCACCGCGGGGGCCAGAAGGCCGGTCGCAGTGAGCGCGAGAGCGGCGGACGCAGCGACCCACCCCGTGCGCTTCATGTTTCTTGTCATCGTCTCATCTCGTGTGTGTCGGTGGAACGACGCGCGAAACGGTCGGGGATCGCGTTCGGGCCCCCACCCACCTCACAGCGTCGACGGCAACCCTACGATGAGCTGAGCATTGCTTGTGAGGATCTTTCGCATTTTGGCCGATGATGAGAAAAATCTCATTTTCAATTCACCTTTGCCCAATGCATCGCATCGATTTCATTGGCCGGCGTATTGCTTGCGAGAAAGGCCGCGAATTCCACAAGAATGAACCGGGGATGAGGCCTGCGATCCCCACTCCGCGCACCGCGGTTCACGAGGCGACGACGGACGCGACGGCCACCTCGATGCCGTCGCCGTGACCCGCATAGAATCAGTTGAAGCCGCGCGGCTACACGCGCCCGGCGATTGCCGACCGTGCCGCCACCCGCGGTGCGGCCACCTACCGCTCAGGAGCACCGTGCCCGACACCACGCCCCGTCTCGTCGCCTTCGACCTCGACGACACGCTCGCCCCGTCCAAGACCGCGATCGATCCCCGTATCGGCGACCTGTTGCTCGCTCTCGCGGAACGCGTGGAGGTCGCGATCATCTCCGGCGGCCAACTGCAGCAGTTCCGGTCCCAGGTGGTCGAGAGATTGCCGCAGACGGATGCGTCCCTCCTCGAGCATCTCCACCTCATGCCCACGTGCGGAACCCAGTACTACCGCCTCGACGCCGACGGCATCCAGACCGTCTACGCCCACTCCCTCACCGAAGACGAGAAGGCCCGGGCGCTGTCCGCCGTCCGCGAGGAGGCCGAGCGTCTCGGCCTCTGGGAAGCCGAACCGTGGGGCGAGATCCTCGAGGACCGCGGCTCTCAGATCACCTTCTCGGCTCTCGGTCAGAGCGCGCCGCTCGACGCGAAGATGGCGTGGGACCCGACCGGGGAGAAGAAGAACAGCCTTCGCGAGGCCGTCGCGGCCCGCATCCCCGACCTCGAGGTCCGCTCCGGCGGATCGACCTCGGTCGACATCACCCACCGCGGCATCGACAAGGCCTACGGCATGCGCCAGCTGGCCGATGCGACCGGCATCCCCCTCGACGACATGCTCTTCGTCGGCGACCGCCTCGACCCGGACGGCAACGACTACCCCGTGCTCGCCATGGGCGTCGCCTGCCACGCGGTCCACGGCTGGGAGGACACGGCCGACTACCTCGACGCCCTCATCCCGACGCTGCCGGTCCGCGCCCAGGTCTGACGCCCGCACCATTCGACGAACGCCGCCTCGATCGCGAGGCGGCGTTCTTCGTCGTCGGGATCCGCGGTGAAGCTCAGAGGATCTGCCCGATCGGTTCGCGCTTCTCCGCCTGGAACCGATCCTCTGTGCGGCCGTACGCCCAGTAGCCCGACAACGAGACCTGCGCGAGAGGCAGACCCCAGCGCCCGAAGACCACATCTCGCAAGCCCTTCATGGCCTCACGCTCACCGTGCGCGAACACGTGACCGCGTCCCGCCGGAGGGGTCCATCCGGCAACCGCGTCGACGAGCGCGTGCGTCGTCCCCGCCGGCGCCGTGCCCCGGTGGATCCACTCGACGAGAACCCCCTCCGGAGCGGAGAGCGGCACGTGCTCGTCGGGCCCCTGCACCTCGAGGAAGGCGACACCCACGGCATCCGGGGACAGAGCCTCGAGAGCGGCGGCGATCGCCGGGATGGCGGACTCGTCTCCGGCCAGAAGGTGCCAGTCCGCTTCCGGGTCGGGCGCGTACCCTCCTCCCGGCGACGAGACGACCAGACGCTCCCCCGGCTGTGCCCGCGCCGCCCAGGGGCCTGCCAAACCCTCGTCGCCGTGCACGACGAAGTCGATCGCGAGCTCGTCGCCGACGACCTCTCGAACCGTGTAGGTCCGCGTGACGGGAAGGTCTTCGGGGGCCAGGGTGTCCCGCAGCGCCGCAAGATCGTACGGCGGCTCCAGACCGAGCTCCGGCTTCACGAACGTGATCTTGACGTATCGGTCGGTGTAGGGACTCTCGCGGAACACCGACAGGTCGGCTCCCCGCGCCCGGATGCGAACCAGATGCGGTGTGATCCGCTCGGTGGCGACGACCTCGAGCACGTGCTGCGGGCGGGGCGGTCGAACAGGGCGATCGGTCATGGAAGTCCTCTCTCCGGGCGGGTACCGACGGGCGCGGTGTCGACGTTCGCCGCGGGGACGCTCTCGTCGTCGACGGGCGCCCCCAACTCCTGGGCGACCTGACGGAAGTATCCGGCGATATGTCCGCGGACGGCATCTCGCGCCGCGGCGCCGTCCCCGCGACCCACCGCCGCGACGATGTCGCGGTGCTCGCTCCGCAACCGCCGTGCGGTCGTCGTCCAGTCGCTCATCCGAGCGGCGCCGAGCTGGGTGTACGACTCGATGGAGCTGCGCAGTCCCGCCATCATCGCCGCGACGACCGCGTTGCCGGACGCCTCGGCGAGCGCTTGGTGCAGCCGTGCGTCGAGCGCGAGGAACTCTTCCGGCGAGAGCTCGCCCGCGTCCATGGCATCCAGGATCTCGTGGACCTCGGCGAGGTCGGCCGCAGGCTCCGCCGCGAGACGCTCCACGACATCGCCCTCGAGCACGACGCGCGTGCGCACGACGTCGGCGATGGGGAAACCGTTCGCGGCGACCTGCAACCGCAGGAAAGCGGCGAGTCCGCCGCGCGGAGTGGTGACGATCATCGCCCCCGCGCTCGGGCCTGACCCGGTCGCGGTTCGCACCACCCCGAGAACCTCGAGAACGCGAATGGCTTCGCGGACGCTCGAACGGCCCACGCCGAGGACCGCCGCCAGCTCTCTCTCGGGCGTCAGTCGATCGCCGGGAGACAGGCGCCCGTCGCGCAGGTCAGCCTCGATGCGCTCGAGAACGACCTGCCACGCGCGCGGTGCGGTGTCCGGCATGGCATCCCTGTCCTCGTCCGGTCGGGCCGATGTGGCCGGACCACATCAGCCTACGCGCGGATCGTCAGGCGTCGGCGGGGGTGGCGTACCCGGCCGGGTTCGTCGTCTGCCAGTTCCAGTAGTCGCGGCAGGCGTCGTCGATGGTGAGGCGCGTGCGCCAGCCGAGCACGTCGGCCGCCTTGGTCGGGTCGCAGTAGGTGGCGGCGACGTCGCCGGGTCTGCGGGCGAGGATCCGCTTCGGGAGTTCGTGCCCGACGGCCTTCTCGAACGAGGCGACGAGCTCGAGCACGCTCACGGGCCGCCCGGTGCCGAGGTTGAAGACCTGGTGCCCCGGCTGCGCCTGCTCGAGCGCAGCGACGTGCCCCTCGGCGAGGTCGACGACATGGATGTAGTCGCGCAGACCGGTGCCGTCGGGGGTGTCGTAGTCGTCGCCGAAGACGCCGACCTCGTCGAGCGTTCCGATCGCGACCCGCGAGACGTAGGGCATGAGATTGTTCGGGATGCCGGCTGGGTCTTCGCCGATCAGGCCGGACGGGTGCGCACCGACCGGGTTGAAGTAGCGGAGCACCGTCACGTTGAGCTCGGGGTTCACGCGGGCGACGTCGGCGAGGACGACCTCGTTCATGCGCTTCGACTTGCTGTACGCGTTCGAGAGGTCGATGCTCGTCGTCGACTCTTCGGTGAACGGCAGGTCGGCCGGGTCGGAGTACACGGTCCCGGTGGACGAGAACACGAACGACCGGATGCCGTGCGCCAGGCCCACGCGAAGGAGCGCGAACGTGGTGTCGAGGTTGTTGGAGTAGTACTCCAGGGGCTTCTGCGTGGACTCCCCCACCGCTTTGAAGGCGGCGAGGTGGATGATCGCGTCGATGGGTCCGTGCGCCTCGAAGGCAGCAGAGACGACCGCGTCATCGGCGGCGTCGCCGATGACGAGCGGCGCGGGCTTGCCCGTGATGCGCTCCACGCGCTCGGCGGCGACCTCGTGAGTACCGGACAGGTCGTCGAGGAGGACGACATCATGGCCGGCTTCGAGGAGGGCGACGGCCGTGTGGGTTCCGATGTAACCGGCACCGCCGGCCAGGAGTACGCGCATACTCCCAGGCTATCGTTCGGCGCCGACGTCCCCGGTTCGTCCGATCGTCGGGTCGTCGAGTGCTGACTTGCGCCATCTGCACACCGGACCGGATCCCCTGCGGGCATATGCCGCAAATCAGCCTCCGACGCACTCCTGGCCCAGGGGCGGCGCGCCGGGCGAGCCGGGGACGGCGTCCGGCGTCTCAGCGTCCGTCGAGACGGCCGCCGGACTCGCGCAGGTAGCACGCCGCGCACATCGACTCGTACGTGACCTCGCCCTGGATCTGCCCCTCGTCGATCGCCACCTGATCGCCGTCGAAGACGAAGCGCCCGCCCACCAACCTCGCGTTGAAGATCGCCTTGCGTCCGCACCGGCAGATGGTCTTGAGCTCTTCGAGGCTGTGCGCGATCTCCATGAGCCGCGCCGACCCCGGGAAGGCCTCCGTGCGGAAATCGGTACGGATGCCGTAGGCGAGCACCGGCACGTCGTCGAGCACCGCGATGCGCAAGAGGTCGTCGACCTGCGCCGGGGTGAAGAATTGCGCCTCGTCGACCAGGAGCGAGGCGACGGGGTCGGGGCCGGCAGCCGCGGCGAACACCGCGCGCAGGTCGTCGTCGGGGCCCACGAGGAAGTCGACCGGGCGGCTCACGCCCAAGCGGCTTTCGATCTGGTCGGCGCCCTTGGTGTCGATCTCGGGCTTGGCGAGCAGCACGCGCTGTCCGCGTTCCTCGTAGTTGTACGCCGCCTGCAGCAGGGCCGTCGACTTGCCCGAGTTCATCGCTCCGTAGCGGAAGTACAGCTTCGCCACGGGATCAGGGGTTGATCTTCAGCGCCTGGGCCGTGGCATCCAGTTCTCGGCGCGCCGCCTCGGGGTGGGTGTTGAGTGACTCGCCGTAGCTCGGGATGAGCTCGCGCAGACGCGGCTCCCACTCGGGCATGCGTTCGGGGAAGCACGTCTTGATCAGGCCGAGCATGATCGACACCGCCGTGGACGCGCCCGGGGACGCACCGAGGAGACCGGCGATCGAGCGGTCGGAGGCCGTGATGACCTCGGTGCCGAACTGGAGCACACCGCCCTTGTCTTTGTCTTTCTTCATCACCTGAGCGCGCTGGCCCGCGTCGAGCAGCTCCCAATCCTCGGCCTTCGCCGTTGGCATGAAGTCGCGGAGGCTGTCGACCTTCTTCGCATGCGTCTTCAGGAGCTCGCTGATCAGGTACTTGATGAGACCCGGGTTGTCGACGGCGACCTTCAGCATGGGCAGGAGGTTGTGCGGGCGCACCTGCGTCACGATGTCGAGCATCGACCCGTTCTTGAGGAACTTGGGGCTGAACGTGGCGAACGGGCCGAACAGCAGCGAGGACTCCCCGTCGATGACGCGCGTGTCGAGATGCGGAACCGACATCGGCGGGGCACCGACCGACGCCTGCGAGTAGACCTTCGCGCGGTGCTTCGCGACGATGTCGGGGTTGGAGGTCTTGAGCCACTGCCCGCCGATCGGGAAGACGCCGTAGCCCTTGATCTCGGGGATGCCGGAACGCTGCAGGAGCTTGAGCGCCCAGCCGCCCGCACCCACGAAGACGAAGGTCGCGTTGATCGAGCCCGGTGTTCCGCCGATCACGTGGCGGTAGGACACCTCCCACGAGCCGTCCTTCTGCTTCTTCAGCTTCTTGACGTCGTGGTTGGTGACGACCTCCACACCCTTCTCGCGCAGGTTCGCGAAGAGCTGTCGCGTGAGCGAGCCGAAGTCGACGTCCGTACCGGCGGGGACGCGCGTGGCCGCGAAGGGCTCGCCCTTGCGGCGCTTCTGCATGAGCAGCGGCGCCCACTGGTTGATGACCCGCGAGTCCTCGGTGTACTCGATTCCCGCGAACAGGGGCTGCTCCTTGAGGACCTCGTAGCGCTTGCGGAGGAACGCGACGTCTTTCTCTCCCCTGACGAAGGTCATGTGCGGGGTCGCGTTGATGAACGTCGACGGCTCGTCGAGCACGCCCTCGGCGACCAGCGAGGCCCACAGCTGGCGGCTCTGCTGGAACTGCTCGTTGATCGTGATCGCCTTGGCGGGGTCGATAGAGCCGTCCTTCGCCTCGGGCGTGTAGTTCAACTCGCAGAGCGCCGCGTGACCGGTGCCCGCGTTGTTCCAGGCGTTCGAGCTCTCCTGTGCGACGTCGCTCAAACGCTCCATGACCGCGATCTTCAGATCGGGCTGGAGGTCTTTCAGCAGCGTGCCGAGAGTGGCGGACATGATGCCGCCACCGATGAGGAGAACATCGACGTTTTCAGTCACCCGACGATTCTAGGCGCGGGCTGCAAGGTCTCTCGACATCGAGAGATCGGTCGGTTCGATGTCGAGACAACCCCGGCTCACGGCATCCGGATGCCGTCGGGTCAGACGCGCGCGGCGAGCTTCTGCGCGACGATCTCGGCGATCTGCACGGCGTTGAGCGCGGCGCCCTTGCGCAGGTTGTCGTTGCTGACGAACAGCACGAGCCCCCTGCCCTCGGGAGCGGACTGGTCCGCGCGGATGCGTCCGACGTAGCTCGGGTCGGTGCCGGCCGCCTGGAGCGGCGTGGGGACCTCTTCGAGCTTCACCCCGGGAGCGTCGGCGAGGAGCTCGCGCGCACGCTCGGGCGAGAGGTCGCGGGCGAACTCCGCATTGATGCTGAGCGAGTGGCCCGTGAAGACGGGGACGCGCACGCACGTGCCCGCGACACGGAGGTCGGGCAGCTCGAGGATCTTGCGGCTCTCGTTGCGGAGCTTCTTCTCTTCGTCGGTCTCGTTGAGGCCGTCGTCGACGAGGTTGCCCGCGAAGGGGATGACGTCGAACGCGATGGGGGCGACGTACTTCCCGGGCTGCGGGAAGTCGAGGGCCGAGCCGTCGCGGACGAGCCGCTCGACGTCGCCCTGCGCGAGAACGCCCTCGACCTGACCGAGGAGCTCCTGGGCGCCCGCGAGGCCGGAGCCCGAGACCGCCTGGTAGGTGCTGACGATGAGGCGCTCGAGGCCCGCCTCGGTGTCGAGCACCTTCAGCACCGGCATCGCGGCCATGGTCGTGCAGTTGGGGTTCGCGACGATGCCCTTGACGGCCTCGTCGTCGATCGCGTGCGGGTTGACCTCGCTCACGACGAGCGGAACCTCGGGGTCCATGCGCCAGGCGCTCGAGTTGTCGATGACGAGGGCACCGGCCTCGGCGAAGCGGGGAGCGTGCGCGCGCGAACCGGTGGCACCGGCCGAGAACAGGGCGACCTCGACGCCGGCAGGATCAGCCGTGGCGACGTCTTCGACGACGACCGAGTGGCCACCGAACTCGATCGAGGTGCCGGCGGAGCGCGCCGTGGCGAAGAGGCGCAGTTCGCGAATCGGGAACGCCCGCTCGGCGAGGATCTCGAGCATGACGGAGCCGACCTGACCGGTGGCGCCGACGACGGCGAGGGAGATTCCGGAATCGGAGATGCGGGTCATGCGAAGTACCTCGGGTGTTCGGGAGTGGATGCCGCGACGCGCGGCGTTCGGGTCAGGGTAGCGCGGACCGCGCGATACGCTCGCCTCGAGCGGGCCGAACTCCGGAGAAAACGACGGGGATTCGCACCAGAATGGCGGGATCTCGCGGGTACGGCGCGGCGCCGCTCGAGAACTCAGGAGTTTTGCACAGCGGCGCGCGCGGACGAGCGGCCGCGCGCGTCAGCGACCGGTGCCGGCGTGGACGGTGGCCTCGGCCTCGCCGTCCAGACCGTAGGCGGTGTGCACGAGACGCGCGGCCTCGGCGAGGTCGACGCCGCGCACGACCACCGAGATGCGGATCTCGGAGGTCGAGATCATCTCGATGTTGACGCCCGCCATGCTCAGCGCCTCGAACAGCGTCGCCGAGACGCCCGAGTGCGTGCGCATGCCCGCGCCCACGACCGACAGCTTGCCGATCTGGTCGTCGTGCACGAGGCTCTCGAACCCGACCTCGGCCTGCTCGCCAGCGAGCGCCTTCAGCGCCGTCGTGGCATCGGTCTTGGGCAGCGTGAACGAGATGTCGGTGCGACCGGTCGCGGCGGCCGAGACGTTCTGCACGATCATGTCGACGTTCGCGCCCGACTTCGCGACGATCTTGAAGATGTCGGCGGCCTTGCCGGGGACGTCGGGGACGCCGATGACGGTGATCTTCGCCTGGCTGAGGTCGGTGGCGACGCCGGCGACGATGGGCTCTTCCATGGCTTCACTTTCGGGGACGAGGGGGGAGGACTTGGAGGCGTCGAGCACCCAGGTGCCCTCGCCCGAGCTGAACGTGGACCGCGCGTGGATCAGCACGCCGTGGCGGCGCGCGTACTCGACGGCGCGGATGTAGAGGACCTTCGCGCCGTTGGCGGCGAGCTCGAGCATCTCTTCGCTGCCGACGCGGTCGAGCTTGCGGGCCAGGGGCACGACGCGGGGGTCGGCGGTGAAGATGCCGTCGACGTCGCTGTAGATCTCGCACACGTCGGCGTTCAGGGCGGCGGCCAGAGCGACAGCCGTGGTGTCGGAGCCGCCGCGACCGAGCGTGGTGATGTCGCGGGTGTCGCGGTTGAAGCCCTGGAAGCCGGCGACGATGACGATCGCGCCCTCGTCGAGCGCTTCGCGCAGACGCACGGGCGTGACGTCGACGATGCGGGCGGCGCCGTGCGTGGCATCCGTGATCATCCCCGCCTGGCTGCCGGTGAAGGAACGGGCCTCGAAGCCCATCGAGTGGATCGCCATGGCCAGCAGCGCCATCGAGATGCGCTCGCCCGACGACAGCAGCATGTCGAGCTCGCGCGGAGCGGGGATCGGAGCGACCTGACCCGCGAGGTCGAGCAGCTCGTCGGTCGTGTCGCCCATCGCGCTGACGGCGACGACGACCTCGTGACCCGCGCGACGCGTGTCGACGATGCGCTTGGCGACGCGCTTGATGCTCTCGGCGTCGGCGACGGAGGAACCGCCGTACTTCTGGACGATCAGCGCCATAAGGGAAACTCCCGGGGAGGGACGAGCGTCGGGATGCCACGACGGGGCGCTCGGATGCCGCACCCGAGGGTCCATCCTAGGGGCGCGGGTATGCCACCTCCGCCATGCGCGGAGCCCGATCAGCCCGCGCGGATAGGATCGAGCCTCCCCCACCCGGTTCTCTGCCCCTGGAGGCTCGCGGTTGTCCCCCACCCCGCGCCGACTGCTGTCGTCATTGCGTCGTCTCGTGCACACCGAGGACTTCGGCTCCCCCGACACGCACCTGCTCCCCGTCATCGACGAGGCGTTCTCGGCGCGCATCCTCGATCTCGCGATCCGCATCGGCGAGACGATGCTCGTCGTCGGAGCACCGGCGAACGAGGTGACGCTGACGATCGTGCGGGTCTGCGGCGCCTACGGCCTGGACCCGGTGCACGTCGACGTCACCTACAATTCGATCACGATCGCGCACAGTCGCCCCGGCGCCTCGCACCCCACGACCCTGCTGCGCGTCGTGCGGGGGTCGGTGCCCGACCACGCGAAGCTCCAGCGGCTGCAGTCCCTCGTGACCGAGATCACCGGCGGGCTCGCGCTCGACGACGCCATCGCGCGATGCCGGGCGATCCGGCGGCTCCCGTTCCGCTACCGCCCGGCGATCGTCATCGCAGCGCAAGCCGGCCTGGCCGTGGGGGTCGCGATCATGTTCGGCGCGAACTGGCTCGCGCTGGTGCTGTCGTTCATCGCGGCGGGCCTCGCCGCGACCACGCAACACGTTCTGGCCCGGGCGCGCGTGCCGTACTTCTTCGCACAGATCGCGGGTGGCTTCGTGTTGACCGTCGTCGCGGCGCTGTCTCCCCTGCTGCGGTACACCGGGATCGACGCGGCCGCCGCGATCCGACCGTCGGTGATCGTGGCATCCGGGATCGTCCTCATGCTCGCGGGACTGACCGTGGTGGGAGCGGCTCAGGATGCCATCGACGGCTTCGCGCTCACCGCGACCGGCCGCATCCTCGAGCTGACCACGCAGACGCTCGGTGTGGTCCTCGGGATCCTCGCGGGGCTCGAGACCGTGCGCGTGCTCGGGATGGGGATGTCTCCCCCGTCGAACGCCCTCCCCCTCGGGCCGGTCGGCGTGCAGTTCATCGGCGCCGCGGTCATCGCGATCGCCGTCGCGGTGATCAACGGCGCGGGAGCGCGGATCATCGTCGTCAGCGCTGCCCTGAGCCTGGTCGCCTGGGCGGGATACGTCGGTGCCTCGTCGCTGGGCTTCGAGGTCGCCGCGGCGAGCGGCGTCGGCGCCTTCATCGGCAGCTTCGCCGGCATCGTCGTCGCGTACCGCCTGCACGTGCCGTCGGTGGCGATCACGACCGCGGCGATCCTGCCGATGGTCCCCGGAGCGGCGGTGTTCCGCGGGCTGCTGGGGATCGTGGAGTCGGGCGACGACCCGGCGGTGCTCATGACGGGTGTCACGACGCTCACGGGGGCGGCGACCATCGGGATCGCGCTCGCGGTCGGGGCCTCGCTCGGCATCTACCTCGGTCAGCCCGTCCGGGCGACGCTGTCGAGCGTGGTGCGGACACGGGCGCGCACGCGGCGCTGAGCGCGCGGCCGAGCCCTACCCGAAGCGCCCGTTGACGTAGTCGTAGGTGCGCGGGTCGATGGGCGAGTCGAACATGGCATCCGTGTCGCCGTGCTCGACGATGTGACCGGGCTGCCCCTGGGATGCCAGGAAGAAGGCGCACTGCTGCGATACGCGCTGCGCCTGCTGCATGTTGTGCGTGACGATCACGATCGTCAGCTCTTTCTGCAGTTCGCCCATCGTCTCCTCGATGACGCGCGTGGACGTGGGATCCAGCGCCGAGCACGGCTCGTCCATCAGCAGCACCTTGGGCTTGATCGCGAGCGAGCGGGCGATGCACAGGCGCTGCTGCTGACCGCCCGACAGGCCGCCGCCGGGAGCCCTCAGCCTGTCCTTGACCTCTTTCCACAGCCCGGCGCTCTGCAACGACGTCTCGACGAGGTGGTCCTTCTCGTCGCGCGCGGCGCGTTTGCCGGTGAGTTTCAGTCCCGCGATGACGTTGTCGTAGATCGACATCGCCGGGAAGGGGTTGGGCTTCTGGAACACCATGCCGATGTTCTTGCGCGCGTCGATGAGTCGGTGCCCCGAGTCGTAGATGTCGTCACCGTCGAGCAGCACCTCCCCGGCGAGCGCCGCCGAGGGGACGAGCTCGTGCATCCGGTTGAGGATGCGCAGGAACGTGGACTTGCCGCAGCCGGACGGACCGATGAGGGCGGTCACCTGTCCGGCGGGCATGGTCAGCGACACGTCGAGGAGCACCTGGTGATCGCCGAACCACGCCGAGATCGATCGCGCATCCAATTCGGAGAGCGGGCTCGCGGGCGGATCGATCGGAGCGGGTCGAACGGATGCCGCGACCTCACCGAGAGGAGCGGAGGACGGCGGGACCAGCACCGCCGTGTGCGCGTCGATCGGGGACGCGGTGGTGACCAGCGCGGGGGTGTCGACACCGACGGGACGGGGAGCCGTTCGACCCGCACGGCGGGTGGAGGGGGCATCGGCAGCGGGCACACCCGCCATCCCCGCGCTGAGGTTCTCGAGCTCGATCTCGGCGATGATGCGCGCCTCGTCGGCGCTGAGCACATCCGTCATGTACGGATCGGACGCGGGTGACGCCGCGTCGAGCGGCACGACCTCGGTGTACTCGAGGTCGGGGCGCGGGAGGTCGGCGCGCGGACTGTCGCGGACACCCTCGCGGGCTTCGGAGGCCGGATCGTGGGCTTCGGGGGTGGAGGTCATGATCGATACCGCTCAGAGAAGGTTGGGAAGAAGGCGGACGAGCTGGTCGGCAACGAACACGCTCGCCAGGAGGAGGACGGGGGCGAAGACGATCCACGTCTTCTGCCAGCCGACGCGGCGATACGCCCAGACGGCCACGAACTCCGCGACGACGAGGAACTGCAACGCGAAGATGAGCGCCCAGACGGTGGTCATATCGGTGGCGAGCGGCTTGGCCTCGGGCGGCAGGGTCATCGACGTCGTCTGGCGCGCACCCGCCGGCACCGCGGGGCCTGTCGCCCGCGCGTCGACGTAGGCGATCCCGGTCGGCAGGTACGGGCCGCCCCGAGCCGTGATGAGGATGAGGCGGCTCTCACCGCGCACGGGGGCCGGTGGGGTCGGGTCGCCGGCGTAGCGCACGCCGAGCACCGCGAACGTCTGCTCGCCCTGCCCCGTCCGCACGGTGAAGGTCTCGCCCGGCTGCAGCGCCTGCAGGCGAGCGAACGGGCCGCCGAAGGCCGCGGCGCGTCCCATGATCACGCTCACCCCCGCCTGACCGGGCAGCACGGTGTCGCGGCGATGACCGGGGCCGTGCATCAGCACGCCGGATGTCGTCCCTTCGGAGATGACCTCGTCGATGCCGAGCTGCGGGATGGACAGGATGCCCACCGGTGCCCCGTCCGCCAGGAGGTGATCCTCGAAATCGCCCTCGCTGACGGGTGCGGTCCCCGCGGCGAGTTGAGCGCGGAACGTATCGCGCAGCTGCTGCTGCGCGGCGAAGTGCGAGACGTGACTGATGACGAGGAGGTTGAGCAGGAAGACCAGCACGAGCACCGATACCGATACGAGCATCCCGCGCAGGAACACCTGCGTCGGCGACAGCGGCGCGTAGGTCGGACGAGGGCGGGGCGGACGGCGCGGCGGGCGGGGCGGGCGGCGCGGGGCGGTGCCGGCTCCGGCGCCCGCGGGACGATTGAGGAGGGTCACGTCGTCGCCGCCACGGGAGTCGCTTCGCCCCGACCGCTCACCCGGCCGATCTGCACGACCAGGACGACGAGACCGCCGAGGAGGACGGCGGCCGCGATCACCCACGGGAAGAGCAGGGTGAGGGCGTCACGGGTCACCGGCGTCAGGGCGACGCCGTCGACGCTTTCCGGCGGGGTGAGCGTCACGTGGGTCGACAGCAGCGTCCACTGGCCCCCGTGGCGGAGGCGAGCCGAGACGACCCGGCTCTCGCCCGGCTGCAGAGCGGTCACCTGGACGCCGTCGACGGCATCCAGACGCTGCGAGAACATCCCGGCATCCATCCAGAAGTCCGCCGTCGCGTCGATCGGGGTCGAGGCGGCGTTGCGCACCGTGAACCACACGTCGACGATCCCGGCGGTGGGATCGGGCTCGGGGAACGCGGAGGCGTTCAGTCCCCCGACGTAGACCATGCCGGCCACGCTGACCTCGCTCGCGGGGGCGACGCCCCCGCCGCCGGAGCCGCTCGAGCCCGTGGCGGGCAGGGGCACCGGCCTCGTGCCGCCGGCGGGAACCGACCCGCCCGGAACGCTCGATCCCCCGGTCGCCACCGGCGACACGGGAGGAGACGGTGTCGCCGTCGATCCGTCGGTGATCGTCACGGACAGGGTGCCGGGGTCATCCGTCGGGGAAGCCGAGGCGCTCGCCGCACCCGAACCCGCGAGCACGACGAGGGCGAGCGCGATCCCCGCGGCGGCGACGCGTCGCGACGCGACCGGGGGCATCGCCCCGTGCGGCGCCGATCGCCGGGGACGCGTCATGAACCGTCCGCCCGAGTTCCCGCGAGCGCCGCGGCGTCCGCGGCGGCGTCCGCGGCCGCGGTCTCGGCGACGAAGTCCATCCACTCACGGGCACGCACCTCGTCGCGACGCCGGCGCCAGCGCGAGAACAGGACCGCGAGCGCCGCCAGCACTCCCAGGATCAGCACCGTCCACGGAACCGCGAACGCCACCGCGTCACGCGTGATCGGCGTCACCACCACCTGCATCGACGCGTCGGGCGACTCCACGAAGGGGCTGAGGGTCGTGAACGGGTTCAGGTACAGCCATTGGCCGACACCGTCGACCGTCGACTCGTACGACGCGCTGTTGCCCGGCAGCACGACGGGAACCTTGCCGCCCTGCTCCCCCGTCGCCGGGATGCCGAGCCACGTTCGCGTGCCCGACGTGAGGTTCGCGGCGAGAGCGACATTGCCGGGGTTGCTCACGGTGTAGTGGAGCTGGACGTGCCCGGAGAACGGGTTCCACCAGTCCCCCTGATACGACGCCTCGTAGCTCGTGAGCGACAGCTGCGGTTGGAGGTCACCGGCGACCCGCGCGAAGACCGAGGTCGCGACGCGGCGGTCGACGGTGACCTGCGCGCCCGCCTCGAGGACGGATGCCACGACCCCGCCGACGTGATCGCCCGGGGTCGCGTCCGCCGGTACCGCGACGGTGAAGGTCAGCAGGCGCACTTCCTGCGGCTCGAGGCCGAACGTCACGCGGTCGCTGCCGTCGTCGAAGCGGATCCACGACCCGACCGAGGTGGGAGTGGCATCCGTGGGGAGCAGGGAGAGCTCGCCGGCGTCGTCGTTGAACGCGTCGGTGGCGTAGACGGTGAAGTCCTGGCGGGCCGTGCCGGTGTTGCCGACGAGCACGCGATCGGTGACCGTCTGTCCCGGGTCGGCGGCGAAGGTGAAGCGGGACCGCCCGTCGGGGCGCCCGTCCTCTCCGGCGGGGCGGGTGGCGACGCCGACGGTGACGGCCGACTCGCTCCCGGCGGCGGGCGCATCGTCGGTCGCGAGGACGGCGGTGCCGGTGGCAGCCGTGGCGGCGGACGGCATCCCGAGGCCGGCGATGATCGCCGCGGTGACGAGGGAGACGGCACCCAGAGCCGGGAGGCGGTGCCGCAGGGTCGAAGAGAACACGCTCTATCTCCGCAGGTGGGGGCGACACGAGCGTGTCGCCGAGGTGAACGAGGGCTGATGGTGTGGCAGCACGGGGGGATCGCGAGGATCCCCCCGTGCCACCGGCGCCGGTCAGCTCACTTGGAGGTGAGGGTGACCGTCAGGGTCGACGTGTAGTCGCCCGTCTGCGCGTCCTTCGGGGCGGTGAAGGTGAGGTCGGCGTCGAAGAGCGCACCGGTGGTGAGCGTCGTGACGGCCGTGCTGGAGGCGATCTTCGAACCCGTGCCGACGGTCACACCCGTGATGGGGGTGTAGCCGGTGTAGGCCTTGGGCGCCACGGCGAGCGCGGTGGCGGGGATCTCGTCGCCCGCGCCGTTCTTGAAGGGGGTCCACGCGGCGGTGAGGTCCCAGCCCTTGAGAACGTTGCGGTCGTCGATGACGGTGACCTTGCCGAGCGACTTGGTGACGCTCTTGTCGCGCGCCACGCTGCCGAAGTCGACCTTGGTGGCCTCGGCGTTCAGCGACCACAGGTCGCTCGCGGTGACCGCGGCCGACAGGTCGACGGCGTCGGTGGTGGTGTCACCGGCAGCGGACTGCTTCGTGAAGGTGTCCCAGGCGAGGACGGTGTACGTCGCGTCGCCGGGGGCGACCAGGGCGATGGTGTGCTCGCCGCCCGGCAGGCTCGAGATGTCCACCGAGAAGTTGCCGTTGCCGTCGTCGGTGACCTGACCGAGGTCGGTCGGGTCGGACCAGGCCCACGCCTCGAGGGTCTTGCCCTTGTTGGCGGCGCCCGCGGGGACGGTGATCGTCTTCGCACCCTTGGCGGGGTCGGCCACGTCGACCTTGTTCGCCGAGGAGCCCGAGGGCTTCGTCGGCGCGGTCGGAGCGGCCGTGTCCACCGTGCCGGTGAACGCCTTCTCGTTGCTGCCCGCGCTGTTGGTGGCGACGACGGTGAAGCTGTACGAGCCGGCGGTGGTGGGCGTGCCCGACACGACACCGGTCGCGCCGTCGAGGGTCAGACCGGCGGGAAGGGCCCCGCCGTCCTTGATCGACCACGTGATCGGGGCGGTGCCGTCGGCGGTGAGCGTCTGCGAGAACGCCGCACCGACCTTGGCCGTGCCGAGAGCGGTGGTCGTGATGGTCGGAGCCGTGGCCGAGGGGCCGGAGCTCTGCGGGTCGAACGTCCAGTCGCCGCCGGGCTTGACGTGGATGCCCACGTACTTCACGCCGGCATCCGCGATGTTCAGACCGTTGTTGCGGGTCCACGCGAAGCCGAGGCTGAAGTCACCGCCGTTCGCCTTGACCTGGGCCCAGTTGCCGAACAGGAAGCCCGAGAGCGTCAGGTTCGGGGCCATGATGTCGACCGTGCCGGGGGTGAGGGCGCCGTCGCTGGACGCCGTCCAGGCCGACATCGTGGTCTCCTTGCCCTGGGGGGCGATGAAGTACGCGACACCGGTCGCGTCGGCCGTGCCGGGGAACAGCACCGTGATGTCGTCGACGGTCGGTCCGGGCGTGGCGACGACCTGCGAATCCCAGTTCAGGACGGTGTCGTCGGCGAGGAGGTGTCCGTCACCGCCGTCGAGGAGGTAGAACTGCGGCGCACCCGTGGCCGCGTTCGCCGCGGTGGCCGAGAAGCCGCCCGCGAGAAGCGAGACCGCCGTCGCCGCGGCGACGATCGTCCCGAACTTCTTGATGTTCATGAGGTGGAGTCCTTTTCCGTTCTCAGAGGTCACAGCGTCGCGAACGCGCGCTGGATGGTGGTGGTGGAGGGAGCGAGGAAGCCGAACTTCTTCTTCACCGCGCCGACCGAGATCGGCAGCGAACCGAAGCTGGTGAGGCTGTTGGTGACCGACGGGTTGACGAGGTTGGCGAGGCCCGCGTCGTACTTGTCGCCACCGGGGACGATGCGGGCGTATTCGACGACCAGGTAGGTGTCGCGGCCGAAGGTCGCGTCCTTATAGAAGTCGACGTTGGGGACGAGGTTGGGCGCGGTGCCCGTGAAGGCGGGCTCCTGGTTGACGGGCGAGCCGAACTTCACACCGGAGGTCGTCGTCGTGTTGACCCCGGTGGCGCCGTTCGCCTGGGCGATCCAGCTGGCGGCGCTGAACGGGATGAGGTCGTTCGTGCCGAGCACCGACGCGTCGTTCTCGGGCGTGGTGCCGTTGGCGTCGGTGACGCACGAGCCGAGCGTCGGGCTGCCGATGGCGCCGAGGAAGAAGTTGCGCGTCCCCGAGCCGTTCTGGGGCAGGCGCGGCTTGACGGTGACGCCACCGATCGACGTCGTGCTGCACTCGTAGATCGACTTCAGCTGGGCGGGCGTCAGCGTGGACCACGACGAGTCGCCACCGCGGAACGCGAAACCGACCGCGTCGCGCGCGAAGGGCACGTACGCGAGCAGACCGTTGGCGTTGGCGTTGTTGCCGGGACCGCTCGAGGAGCGGGCGATGTCGACCTGGCCGGTGATCTGGCGGGCCGGCACGCCGGCGTTGCCGCTGTACAGCGCACCCGTGATCGAGGCGCGGAGCGCCGTGACACCCGCGCCCGAACCGGCGGGACGGCCGAAGAACGGACCGCCCTGCTTGGTCTGGATGGCCGTGGAACCGAACGCGTCGAAGCTGCCGAGCGTCTTGTTGGTGGAGGTCACACGGACGAGCGAGCCCGTGAGGGTCGTTCCGTTCGTGATCGCGTTGGCCGCGTCCTGCAGCGTGTCGGAACCGACCAGCGAGTAGCTGTTCGAGACCGGCTCGGCCGAGGCCATGGAGGCGACGCCGAGGCCGGCGATCGCGATACCGCAAGCCGCGCCCATGGCGGCCAGCTTCTTGAGCTTCAACTCAATGCCTTTCGATTGGTGTGGTGCACAGATGTGATTCGGGTGTTCAGTTGCGAGAGGACGGGTCTGGGGAGCGGAGACCGGCGCGGCGTCAGAGCCGTCGGCGCAGTCGTCCGAGGAGGGGCACGGCGAAGGCGGCGGCGAGCCCACCCGCGACACTGGCCGGCAGCGCGGCCGGCAGGGCGCCCATGTCCGGATCGTCGGGTGTGGTGCCACCCGTCCGAGCGGGGGCGGCGGAACCGGATGCCACGGGGTCCGGGGGGGAGGCCTGCGCCGGGGCCGCGGGTGCGGGGGCGGCCGCGGCCGGGGCGCTGCCGACGACGCCGCCGCTGGGGAAGGGCACGCCCGCCGCGGGGCCGTTCGCCGCGGGGGTCGGTGTGCCGCCGAGGCTCGGCATCCGTCCCGCCTCGATGTCGTCCGCGGCCGTGAGGGCGAGGGTCTGCCATCCCTCGGGCAGCGGAACGAATCCCTGCGGCAGCTGCCCGGGAGCCGTTCCCGGACGCTGCCCGTCCTTCGCGGCGAAGCGGATGAAGGCGGCGTAGCTCTTGCGGAGCTCCGCGTCGGAGGACTTCGGGTTGATGGCCGCGTACACGGGCATGGTGAGCGGGTACGCGCCGCGCGCGGCGATCGCACTCGGGGAACCGGGGTCGAACGCCACGACCTGCGCCTGCCCGGCGGTCGGCGTCATGGCCGCGGCCGCGGCGGCCATGGCATCCGTCGTCGCTCCCACGAACTCCCCCGCCGGATTCTTCAGCGACGCCGTGACGATCTGGTACCGGGCCGCGGATGCCGTGTCGGTCACCGCCACGACCGCCTGACGCCCGGGCAGACTCCGATCGGCTTTGCCGTACTTCGGTGGCACGGCGATCGGATCCCACGCCCCGAGCGTCAGACCGTCGCCGCGCAGCGTGTTGTACGCGCCGGAGTCGAGATCGTTGACGTAGGGACGCCAGGTCACGAGGTTGACCGGCCCCGCCGACGGCGTCTCGGCCTGCTCGACCGGGTCGGCCTTGGGGAAGTCTTCGCGCGGCAGGGTCAACGCGGCCTTCGTGGGGTTCTTCTCGGCATCCGTCGAGCTCCACGGATTGACCGTCATCCCCCATTCGTCCGGGGTGCCGGCGAGGAACTGACGAGCCGATTCGTCACTCATCACGTACTGCCAGATCGCCCAGGCCGCGTCGGAGCGCCCCTGCGGAACCAGCGCGTCGGCGAGGGACGCCGCGGCGAGCGCCTGGTACTTCCACTCGGGATCGTTGATCGCGAGGAAGTCGGGGTCGCTGACGAGGTTGCGCGGGTTGTACACGCGCTCGTCGCCGTCCTTGTGGCTCAGATGGTCCCGGTCGGCGAAGGTCGGCAGCGAGTCGAGGTACGAGTTCGTGAGCAGCTTCGCCACGAGTCGCGGGGTCAGCTTCAGAGAGGTGAAGGGTAGTCCGACGCGTTTCTGGACGTCCTCGGGCACGGTGTCGTCTCCCGGGCGCGGGTTCCGGTCGATCGCGAACGAGATCGCCGCTCCCGTGATGGCCACGGGGGCGTATCGCAGCGAGTCGGTGCCCAGGCTCGGATCCAGGGGGCGCGAGGTCAGGGCGAGCGGTGCCGGTGCGGTGCCGTTCGCCGCGCGCGCCGCGTCGGACTCCGCCCCGGTGATGGCCGAGTAGACCGAGCCGCCCGACTGGTTGCAGACCACGGGCTGCCACGACGAGACCGCCCGGCTGATCAGCTCGCTTCCCGCGAGCTGCCGCTCGGCCGCGCCGATGGGGCACCGGACGCCCAGGGGTTTGAAGTCGAGCTTGACCGCGATGCGGTGCTTCCACGCGTCCCAGAAGAGCCCCGACTTCGTGATGAAGGACGCCCCGCCGTCCTGCTGCCCGCGAGGCAGGATGACCAGCCAGCAGCTCGAACCGGACACGCTGCCGTCGGCGGCCGTCACGGGTGAGCCGCAGCCGAGACCCTGCGACTGCAGCGCGGTCTGGACCTCGAACTTCACCGACCCGGAGCCGTCGCCGCCGGACCCCGCCCACGACACCATGTTGGTCGTGTACTTCGAGAAGAACTCGTTCGTGTTCATGTCGGCCAGGACGTCTTTGCCGTCGGCGTCCTTGGTGTACGAGTAGGCACCGTCGACGACGTTGGCGACGGTGCGGCCGTTCGCTCCCCGGAAGGGAATGGACGTGTAGGTCGGGGTGGCGAACCCGTCACCGAAGACCGTGTACGGCTTGTCCTCTGCGGCGACCGATGCGTCGGTGTCGCGGGGATCGTCGCGGTGCGAGCCGGGGACGCCTCCGAGCCCGTACTGGCAGGTCGTCCGGTCGGGGGTGCCCGGATGCGCCGGGTCGTCGCCCCAGCACTGGAAGACCTGCAGGAAGTCCGCTCCGCCGATCTGCGAGCTCGGCACGGTCGAGGGCTTTCCCCCGGTCCACGACACGACGATGCCCTGCGACTCCAACGCCCGCGTCTGCGAGACGGTCACCGAGAGGTCGGGGAACGGGGCGTTCTCGACGTCGAGGTCTTGATCCTTCGCCGTGACGGTCACCGCGGAGGAGTCGTCCGCGACGGCCGACGGGGCGATCGCGGACAGCGCTCCTGTCCCGCCGGTCAGGGCGAAGATCGTCAGACCCGCGAGGGTGCCGACGACGACGGATGCCAGGGCCCGGCGCCCGCGCGACACGACACTATCCGCGGCCCGGGCACCGGACGCCGTCCGTGCGCGTCGCCCCGCGGAGCGGGACGCAGCGGTTCGCCGCTCACGGTGTTCAGACACGAGGTTTCCTTTGCAGAGTGCTTCTCGAAGAAGCGTCGAGACAAGTGGACGGGCGGCGGGTGACGGCGGGATGAACGCGGTGTCAACGAGGCACCGCCGCGGTGACTGCAACGCTTGAACGTTGCAAAATCCCCGATCAGAGTGGTCTTTTTTCTCCGCGGGATCGACGACCGACGACGGGCGGGATGAGGATCGCGGCGACCACGAGCAGTCCCGCCGCGAGCATGATGATCTGGGGCGTCCCCCACCCGTTCTCGGCGAGCGAGAAGGGGGCCGAGACGGCGGCCGACGTCCCTCCCGCTGCCGCCGAGACGAGGTTGCCGTTCGCGTCGTACACCGGGTCGGCCGCCGTGCCTCCGGTCGTGCCCGGTGCCGTGCCGGCCGCTCCCGCGTCGGTTCCACCGCCGGTCGTGCCCGCGGCACCCGCCGCGGCATCCGCGCTGTTCGCGCCGCCGCTCGCCCCGCCCGTTCCCGTGGTCGGCGTCTCTTCCTGCGCACCGCCGGTGCCCTCGACGCACTGCGTCGCGCCCTTGCGGTCGCAGTCGGGCGGTGCCGGCGCGGTCAGCGCCAGCTGGTTGTTCCGCGGGGAGTCGCCGGGCTTGAAGGTCGGGTTGTTGCAGTTGTTGAAGTCGACGCCGCCCTCGGTGCCGGGGATCCTCTTGAGCACGTCGGATCCGGCCTGGACGAGGTTCATCGGCAGCGGCGAGTACCCCAGGGCGGACGCCTGCTGCTGCCCCTCGCACAGCATGTACGTGGCGAAGCGGCTCAGGGTGCGGCCCTTCTCGGGCGTGAACACCTTATTGGTCTCGGTCGGCACGATCATGTACGAGTAGCTCGACATGGGATACGCGCGCGGATCGTTGCTGTTGTAGACCCCGTCGAGGTTCTGCGTCAGATCGTTGTTGATCTGGGCCGACATCAACGCGACCGCGACGGACTGGTAGGTCGGTTCGACGTAGTACCCGGCGTTGTTGAGCATCTTGACGACGGGGAAGCCGGACTTCATCGCGTACGAGTACTCGACGTAGGTGATCGCTCCCTCGCCGTAGTTCTGGCTCACGTAGCCCGCCACACCCAGCGAACCGTTCTGCCCCTTGAAGGCGTCGGTGACCTGCGGGAACTGCGACCGCATGCCGTAGGTCCAGATGCTCCCGAACTGCTTCGACATCCACAGCGTGAACTGCGCGCTCGTGCCCGACCCGTCGGAGCGATACACCGGCGTGATCGAGACATCGGGCATCGCGAGCGCCGGGTTGTCGGCCTGGATGGCCGGGTCGTTCCACTTCGCGATCTGGCCCGCGAAGATCTTCGTGATGACCTCACCCGACAGACGCAGGTTGGTGACCCGCTTGCCGCCGATCTTGAGGTTGTACATGAGCGAGGTGCCGCCGGCGACGATCGGCATGTACGCGTACCCGCTCGTGGGGTTCTCGGGCGGGGAGTTGTCCTCGGGCTGACTCTGGAAGGGGATCTCGCTGACGGCGAAGTCCACCGTCTGATTGATGAAGTCGTTCCGCCCCGCCGACGAACCGGTTCCCGAGTAGTTCACGGTCATGCCGTAGTTGTTCGCGACGTTCTTGCGCCACTGATCGAGCGCGTTCTGCGACCAGGTCGACCCCGAACCCGAGATGCGGACGTAGCCGTCGGCCTGAGCGGGAACGGGCACCAGAGCCACGAGCGTCACGACCGCGAGGATGGCCGCGGTGCGGCCCAGGCGGCGACGAAGGTTCACGACGGGTTCTCCTCGGGGGATCGGGGACGAGCGACGGGGGCTGCGCGCCCGCCGAAGAACGGGACACGGGATGCCGTGGACAAGCGCCGCACGGCCCGCGAGTGCTGCGCGGGATCCGCGCTGATGCGACGCAGGTCTCGCGCCGACGCGGCCATCGCGGCGCGACGCTGACGGTCCGAGAGCTGCCCAGGACCACGTCCGCCGATGAGGCGGGCGATGATGAAAAGCGTCAGGACGAGCAGGACGAGGGTCGCCGCCGCACCGAAACCGCGGGCGATCATGTTCGGCTCGGGCGACTTGACGAAGTCGAAGACCTGCAGCGGAAGCGAGATCATCGGCCCCGAGAAGGGGTTGAGGTTCATCTGCGCCGTGACGCCGGAGGTCAGCAGCACGGGCGAAGTCTCGCCGATCCCTCGGGCCGTCCCGAGGATCACCGCCGTGACCAGTCCCGAGCGCGACGTCGGCAGGACGACGTTCCACACGGTGCGCCAGCGACTCGACCCGAGGGCGTACGAGGCCTCGCGGAGATTGTGGGGAACCAGGCGCAGCACCACATCGGAGGCGCGGATGATGATGGGCAGCATCATCACGCTGATGGCGATGGATGCCGCGAAGCCCGAGCGCTCGTGGGTGATCAGGGTGACGACGGCCGCATAGACGAACAGGCCCGCCACGATCGAGGGCAGCGCCGTCATGGCATCCGACACCGTCCGCACGAAGCGCGCGAAGGGTCCGCCGACCTCGTTGAGGAACACGGCCGTCATCACCCCCAGGGGAATGGTGATGAAGAGGGCGATGCCGATCTGGATGAGCGTGCCCACGACGGCGTGCGCGATACCGCCCACGGTCAGGGGGTCGAGCGGACCCGCCGTCGTCATGGTCTCGACGAAGAAGTTGCCGTGGAACAGCGCCGAGGATCCGCGGATCAGCGTGAAGAAGAGCACGAACGTCAGCGCTCCGAGGAGCAGGATCCCGGCCGAGTAGAACAGCGCCGTCACGATGCGCTCGCGCACCGCGAGACGGTCGGCCCGCAGCGACGACATGACCGCGTAGATCCCGAGGAACGCGATGAACGACAGCACCGCCCAGCCGATGCCGCCCGTCATCGGAGTGAGCCAGCCGAACAGCAGCGACGACAGGGCGAGGCTCGCGGCCATGCTGCCGAGCAGGTCGAACCGATCGCCGAAGGGCACGGTGCGCAGGTCGCGGCGCTCTCCCACGTGACCGTCTCGGAGGGGAATCGTCGTGCGGATCGGCTGACGCGGCACGCCCTCGTCGGCGGTGGGCGCCTCGGGGGTGACGATCGCCATCAGGTGCTCTCCGCCCCGGATCGACTGCGAGCCACGATCGTGGACGCCGTGAAGTTCACGATGAGCGTGATGATGAACAGCACCAGGCCCGCCGCCATGAGCGCAGACAGACCGAACTGACTCGCCTCGCCGTAGCGCAGGGCGATGAGGGCCGACACCGAGTTCGTTCCCGTCTTCAGCAGTTGGGTGTTGATGGTGAAGATCGGGGAGATGATCATGACCACCGCGATCGTCTCGCCGAGCGCACGCCCGAGGCCCAGCATGGTTCCGCCGATGATCCCGCCGCGGCCGAAGGGCAGGACGACCGCGCGGATCATTCCCCAGCGCGTCGATCCGAGCGCCAGCGCCCCCTCGCGCTCCCCCAGCGGCGCCTGCGAGAACGCCTCGCGCATGACCGAGGTCTGGGTGGGCACCACCATGAGCGCGACCACGATGCCGGCGATGAACGCGGACGAGGTGAACGCCCCCGCCTCCGTGAGTCGGGTGCCCGCGGCATCCGTCACGTCGAAGATCGGGATCCAGCCGAAGTAGGTCGAGATCCACTCGGCGACCGGGATGACGTTCGCCTGCAGGAAGAACACCCCCCACAGCCCGAACACGACGCTGGGGACCGCCGCCATGAGATCGACCATGGTGATGAGGAACGACCGCAGCCGGGGCGGGACGATCTCGCTGATGAGCAGCGCGGTCCCGAGTGCCAGCGGGACGGAGATCGCCATCGCGACGAGTGCGATCGTCACGGTGCCGAACAGGACGGCGGCGACGCCGAACGTCCCCGTCTCGGGCGACCACTCCTGCGTGGTGAGGAACGACGGACCGGCGACGACGAGCGCGTCACCCGCCCGCGCCGTCAGGAACACTCCGACGGCGAGCATGACCGCCACGGTGATGATGCCGGCCGCGTAGGCTCCGCTGCGGAAGACGCGGTCGCCCACGACGGGGGCGCTCCGCAGAGATCGGGGCTCGGGCGGTCCCGCCGGGCGCGACGGCAGCACCTCGGTGGTCAGATCGGTCATTCATGCTCCAGGGATCGCGGCCGCCGCAGACACTCGTTCCCGCCGATGACGGGTGGTCGCGGGCGGCGGCGGGCGGCTGTGCGAACGGCGATGCGTCTCGCTCGTCCGCCGGGAGCCGGCTCGGGTAACCGGCATGCGAGACGCTATGAGCGGGCAGTGAACGCGGCCGACCTCACCCCGCCACACGCCCTGACCGACGGGTGAACGCTGGACGCGCGAAGGTGAACGACGGACGTCGATGGCGCCGGTGCCGGTGCACCGCGCGGCACGCCGGAGGATGCCGCGGCCTCGCGCGACCCGGGCGCACTCCTCCCGCGCGCGGGATCAGCGCGCCGGCGTAGGCGACGAGGTCGGCAGGACCGTCGCCGTGGGCGACGGACTCGGCGTCGACGTGGGGGCGGGCGGCGAGACCGTGGGGCTCGGCAGCGGTGCCGCGGCGACGAGCACGCGGACGGCGCTTCCGAGCGCCACCGAACTGCCCGCGGCGGGTTCGCTCCCCAGGACGAGCCCGGCGGGCCGCTCCGAGACGACGGTCACTGTGGTCGACGTGAAGCCGGCCGCTCGCAGGTGCGCGTCCGCCGCCGCCGCATCCATCCCGGTGACGTCGGGAACCGCGTTCGAGCCGGATGCCACCGTGAGACGGACGGTCGATCCCCGCACGACGGTCGTGCCCGCCGCGGGGTCGGACTCGAGGACCGTTCCCGCGGGCGCGACGTCGTCGCGCGTGCGCACGTCTCCCAGGCGGAGACCGGTCGCCGCGAGGATCGAGGCGGCGTCGGCGACGGTGGTCAGGGCCGGAACGACCGTCGCCGCGACCGAGGCGGAGGGTGCCGCCGTCCCCGGCGTGATCGCGGCCGTGGCGGACGGGGTCGCGGCGTCGTCGGGGGTGACGGCCTCGGCGGGGGGCGCCGTGCGTCCGGCGCCCGAGAGCAACGGCACGGCCGTGGCGGTGGCGACGAGCACGGCGATGATCGCGATGACGAGGCCCCATCCGGCAGCGCGACGCTCGCGCGGGGGCTGCTCCTCGACGGGAGGCGGCGTCTCGATGGCAGGAGGCGCGGGTGCCAGCGCCCGCGTTGCGGTGGTCATCGCCGTCGCGGACGGCGAAGATGCCCGCGGAGGTGCCGGCTGCGGGGCGTCGGGAGGCAGCGTCGCGAGGAGGGCTCGGCGCATCTCGTCGGCATCCGTGTAGCGAAGCGAGGGATCCTTCAGCAGCGCGCGGACCACGACCCTGTCGATCGCCTGCGGGATCCCGCGTCGCCGCACCGACGGGACCGGTGGAGGCGCGTTCAGGTGCCCGCGCACGACGGCTGCTCGGTCGCCGCCCTCGAACGGAGCTCGCCCCGTCAGGGCGAAGTAGAGCAGCCCGCCCACTTGATAGAGATCGCCCGCGAGTCCGACCGCGCTCCCGGACAACTGCTCCGGAGACGCGAAATGGGCGTTGCCGACGACCCCTGCCGTGGCCGTGGTGACGGAGCTGCGCAGCACGTCGTCGCCGTGCGCCGTGCGGCCCGCCGCGTCGGCGAGACCGAAGTCGAGCAGCGTCGCCTTGAGTCCCCCGTCGACGTGGCGGACGAGCACATTCGCGGGCGACACGTCGCGATGGATCAGCCCGGCACGATGGGCGGCGGCGAGTCCGGACAGGACGTCCGAGCCGACGTCGACGACCTTGGCCGGCGAGAGCACGCCCTCGACGCGCACGTGCTCGGCGAGCGTCCGTCCGTCCACGAGCTGCTGCGCGATCCACGCGATCGGGGTGTCACCGTCGAGGAACGTGCCGAGGTCGACGATCGTGACGACGCAGGGGTGCGAGAGGGTGGCGATGCGCTTCGCCTCGTCGAGGAAGGCTGCGCGCACCTCGGGACTCTCGGAGAGGTGCGGATGGAGGAGCTTCACGGCGACCCGACGTCCGGTGACCGTGTCCTCCGCCGAGAACACCGACGCGGTACCGCCCGAGCCGAGGAGCCCGCCGAGACGGAAGCGGCCGGCGATGACCCCCGCCTGTTCGCCCTCACCCACGGCGACGCCCGAGGGCGCGCGGACCGCGTGTCACGTCGTCCTGTCCAGCACGCGGGAACGTCGGCCGGAGGGGGTGCCGATGCTCACTCCGTCGACCACCTGCGCCGAGGCGAAGACGTTCACCGCCGTTCGACCGGCTGCCATGGCCTCGCCCGCCGACTCGTACCACCGGGCCGTCGTCACGACCGGCACCCCCGCGCTGCGCAGGATCCAGCCGTGCTTGGTCGACCCGGGGCCTCGGACGGCCGTCAGCTGCAGGTCGGCGGCGCGGCTCTGATCGCGCCGGGCGGCTGCGACGGCCGCTGCCGGGGACGTGTACACGGCGGCGCAACGCGCGAGTTCGCGGTTATTGGTCGCGAGCAACCGCCACACGCCGAACACACCCAGCGAGACGATGCTCTCGCTCGGCGTCGCGGCCTGGGCTTCGAGGTGCGCCGCGGCCAGCTCCGGGAGGAAGTGCGAACGCAGCAACAACCACGCGGCGAGGCGCGGGTCGTAGTGAGAACGGAAGGTGTCGAAGATCACGCGCCCGGTGCGGGCGCGCGCGACGGTGAGTCGATCGCTCACGGAAAGCCCCTGTCTGACGGACTGAGCGTCGGACTTTCGGGTCGTCTCGAGCTGTTCCGCAGAACAGAAAGTGCCGTTCTGCCGTAGCCGCAGCGCGAGCAGGGGGTGAACGAACGGGCTACGACATGGCAACGCTCGACGTCACGCGTCATCACCCGCCGGGTGAACTGTCCGCGCGGGCGCGGAGGACGGTCAGAGAGTGCGTCTGCCTTCGAAGGCACGACCGAGGGTGACCTCGTCGGCGTACTCGAGGTCGCCACCCACCGGAAGACCGGATGCCAAGCGCGTGACGCGGATCTCGAGGGTGTGCAGCAAGCGGCTGAGGTACGTGGCCGTGGCCTCGCCCTCGAGGTTCGGATTGGTCGCGAGGATCACTTCTTGGACGGTGCCGTCGGCGAGACGCTGCATGAGCTGGGCGACGCGGAGGTCGTCGGGACCGATGCCCGCGATGGGGCTGATCGCCCCGCCGAGCACGTGGTAGAGACCACGGAACTCGCGTGTGCGCTCGATCGCCGCGACGTCTTTCGCGTCTTCGACGACGCAGATGAGCGCGGGGTTGCGTCGGGGATCACGGCAGATCGAGCACCGCTCCTGCTCGGAGACGTTGCCGCAGATCTCGCAGAACTTCACCTTGTCGCGGATCTCGCCGAGCAGCGTCGACAGCCGCGACACGTCGAAGCTCGGCGACTGCAGGATGTGGAACGCGATGCGCTGGGCCGACTTCGGACCGATCCCCGGGAGCCGGCCGAACTCGTCGATCAGGTCTTGGACGATGCCGTCGTACATCAGGTGAACCTCGTCGGGGGCTCGTAGGGCTCGTCGCGCAGGTACGTCGCGCCGAGCATCTGGCGGACGACGGCCTCACCGTATCGCTGGACGCCGCCGCGAAGCGGGGGCATGCGCGGAACCACGACCGGCGGAACGGGCACATCGGGCGCTTCGTCGGCGGGCGGGATCACGTCGTCGTCGTCGACCTCGTCGGGTGCCGGCACCGACCGGGAGACCTCGGTCGCGGGGAGCACGCCGCCCTCGCGGACGGTCGAGGCAGCCGCGGGCGCGATCGTCGGACGGGCCTCTTCGGGTTCGTCGTCGACGGCCAGGGCCGCGGCGGGAGACGCGACCGTCGGAGCGGCACCGGGGATCGGTGCCACCGCCCAATCGGTCACGCTCGCCGAGTACGGTGCCGAGGACCGCGCGGGAGCGCCCGCGGTCGCTCCCCCGCGGGGCGGAGCGGCCGGCGAGCCGGACCCGCTGCCGCGCGGGCCACCAGGGCCGGGGCCACCCGGGCCGTCGCCGTCGAGGCGCGCGAGGTATTTCACCCGCACGCCGAGGACGGCGAGGATCGCTTGACGCAGGTCTTCGCTCGGACCGCCGTCGGCCGAGCGCGTCTTGAACGCCGTCAGGTCGCTCGCCGTGCGGAAAAGCAGCGTCAGCACGTCGTCGTCGAAAGCCGCGACCGTCGCTGTCGAGACGATGAGCCACGACGGCCGGCTGGCCACCTCGAGCTGAGCCAGGATCTCGGGCCACGCGTCGCGCACGTGTCCGAGTTCGATGGGTCCGACGGGGATCGCCGGCGGAGTCGGAGCGACCGGCTCGAGCGGAGAAGGGTCGGGCTCGGTGCGGGTGTCGGACACGGGGGTGTCCGCCGCGGGGGCTGCTTCCGGGGCGGGGGTGGCCGGCTGGGCCGAGGCGGGCGTCGGCGCGGGAGCGTTACCCGCGCGCGTCGCGCTCGCACGGTCGGCGTCAGCGGCGGGGCCGTCGGGGGTGGGCGCGGTGTCGAACGGGTGCGCCTCGTCGTGGGAGCCGGCGGCGGCGCGCGGAGCCGCTTCTCGCGCCGGTGCGCTTTGCTCGGGCGCAGCATCGACGGGACGGGGCTCGTCGTCGAGCGGCGGCGCGTCATCGTCGGTGAACGGCGGGGGCGCGTCTTCTTCGGCGGGCGGAGCGGCGCTCGGCGCGGTGGGAGACGCGGCGCTCGGCGCGGCGGCGCTCGGCGCGGCAGCGCTCTGAGCCTCGACCGGCGGCGCGACGGCGGGCGCCGCGACGTTCGGCGCCGCGACGTTCGGCGCCGCCACACGGGGCGATGCGACCGGCGCCGCGACGTTCGGAGCAGCCGTCGGCGCCGCGACCGGCGGGGCCGCGTTCGGCGCGGCAACCCGCGGTGCCGCGATTCCCGGTGCCGCGATGCCAGGCGAAGCGATCCCCGGTGAAGCAACGGCCGGCGCGGCAGAACCGCCCGCCGGGGTCGCCGACCCCGGCGCCGCGATGCGCGGCGTCGACGGAGCCGCGACGCGCGGAGCGCTGACGCCCCCCGGTGCGATGTCGGCCGCAGGAGACGCGGGCCGCCCGGTGGCGACCGGGGTCGCGGGCGCCGTCGCACGGGCGGCGTCGAGGTCGTGGATCGTCGCCGGGGACGAGCCCTGCGACACCCCGGCGTGGGTGAGCACGCGGGCGACGAGCAGCTCGAGCTGCAGACGCGGCGAGGTGGCACCCGTCATCTCGTCGAGGGCGGCCACAACGAGGTCGGCGGTCCGCGACAGGCGCGCCACCCCGAACGCCGTGGCCTGCCGGGCCATGCGCTCGAGCTCGTCGTCGGGAACGCCTCGCAGGACGGCCGAGGCGCCGGCACCGGTCGCCGCGACCACGATGAGATCGCGCAGGCGCTCGAGCAGATCGTCGACGAAGCGACGCGGGTCTTGCCCGGTCTGCACCACGCGGTCGACCGCGGCGAAAGCCCCGGCGCCGTCGTTCGCCGCGAAAGCATCGACCACCTCGTCGAGGAGCTCGGAGTGGGTGTATCCCAGGAGGGCCACGGCACGCTCGTACCGCACGAGCACGTGGCCCGCGGCATCCGCGTCACTGCCGGCGATGAGCTGGTCTAGCAGAGACAACGTGTCACGCGGCGAGCCCCCGCCGGCACGCACGACGAGCGGCAGCACGCCGGCTTCGACTCCGACGTTCTCGCTCTCGCAGAGCTCTTGGACGTACTCGAGCATGGCGGCCGGCGGAACGAGCCGGAACGGGTAGTGGTGCGTCCGCGAACGGATCGTGCCGAGGACCTTCTCGGGCTCAGTGGTCGCGAAGATGAACTTCACGTGCGCCGGCGGCTCTTCGACCAGCTTCAGCAGCGCGTTGAAGCCCTGCTGCGTCACCATGTGCGCCTCGTCGAGGATGAAGATCTTGAAGCGGTCGCGGGCGGGGGCGAAGATCGCGCGCTCGCGAAGATCGCGCGCATCATCGACGCCGTTGTGGCTGGCGGCGTCGATCTCGACCACGTCGAGCGATCCGCTGCCGCCGCGTCCGAGCTCGACGCAGCTGTCGCACGTGCCGCAGGGGGTGTCGGTCGGGCCCGCGGCGCAGTTGAGGCACCGGGCGAGGATGCGCGCCGACGTGGTCTTACCGCAGCCGCGCGGACCCGAGAAGAGGTAGGCGTGGCCGACGCGATCGCTGCGCAGGGCGGTCATCAGGGGCTCGGTCACCTGGGACTGCCCGATCATCTCGCCGAACGCCTGCGGGCGGTATCGGCGGTACAGGGCTGTCGTCACCCGACCAGCCTACGGCGTCCCTCCGACATCGCGTCCGCGGGCGTCTGCGCACGGCGGCGGCGCGCGTGATGAGGGGCGGATCAGGGAGGAGGGGAGGACGCTGAGGCCCTCGGCATCCTCCCCTCCTCCCTCACCCTCCGCTCGTCACCGGTCCCCGCGCCTCGTAGCCCGACCGCACGGAAACCAGAACGCGGCGGCACCCCGAAAGGCACCGCCGCGTTCGTGAAGCGACGTCAGACGTCGAGACCGACCGCGACCGGCTCGTCGTCGTCGTCGCCCACGATGGGTATGGATGCCGTGACGATCGGCACGGAGGCCGACAGCAGCGTGCCGTCCTCGCGCACCGACCCCTCGAGCTGTCGGATCGAGGGGCGCCCCGGCCGCACGGGTCCCTGCCCGTGCAGCGCGACGCGCACCGACTCGCCGGGGGCCACGGTGTACTCGACGTCGCGCACGGCGAACTCGACGGGCTCGCCGTCGCCGCTCGCGCGCAGCGTCAGAGCGGTCGCGGTCAGGGTCACGTCCAGACGGGTGCCGTGCCAGTGCAACACGTACGACAGCTCGGGCCAGTCCGCCGGGAGGCGCGGGTCGAACGTCAGGCGACCGAAGTGGTCGCGCATGCCGCCGAAGCCGCTGACGAGCGCCGTCCAGACACCGCCGGCCGACGCCCACGTGCACCCCGTCGGAGGCGTTGTGGTGGAGGTCGCCGAGGTCGACGAACGCGGCCTGACGGAAGTACTCGAGCGCGAGGTCCTGGTACCCGACCTCCGCCGCAAGGATCGACTGCACGACCGCGGACAGCGTCGAGTCGCCCGTGGTCAGCGGGTCGTAGTACTCGAAATCGGCGAGCTTCTCGGCATCCGTGAAGTGATTCCCCTGCAGGAACAGCGCCAGCACGACATCCGCCTGCTTGAGCACCTGGTACCGGTAGATCACGAGCGGGTGGAAGTGGAGCAGCAGCGGGCGCTGGTCGGGCGGGGTGTTCTCGAGGTCCCAGATCTCGCGCTCGAGGAACACCGCGTCCTGAGGATGGATGCCAAGCGCCGGGCTGAACGGGATGTGCATCGCCTCGGCCGCCCGATCCCAGCGCTCGGGCTCGGAGGGGTCGAGGTTCATGCGGTCGGCCATGTGCGCGTACGCGTCGGGGTCGTTCTCGGCGAGCTCGCGCACGGTACGCGCGGCGAACCGCAGGTTGAAGCGCGCCATGACGTTCGTGAAGAGGTTGTCGTTGACGACCGTCGTGTACTCGTCGGGACCGGTCACGCCGTGGATGTGGAACGAGTCGTGCTCCTCGCCGCCGTCGCTCGAGCGCCAGAAGCCGAGCGTCGACCACAGTCGCGCCGTGTCGACCGCGATGTCGACGCCCTCGCGGGCGAGGAACTCTTCATCGCCCGTGGCGCGGACGTACTTCGCCAACGCGAACGAGACGTCGGCGTTGATGTGGTACTGCGCCGTGCCGGCGGCGTAGTAGGCCGAGGCCTCCTCGCCGTTGATGGTGCGCCAGGGGAACAGCGCGCCGGCCTCGTTGAGCTGGTGCGCGCGCTTTCGGGCCGCCGGGAGCATGAGATAGCGCATGCGCAGCGCGTTCCGTGCCCACAGCGGCGAGGTGTACGCGAGGAACGGCAGGACGTAGACCTCGGTGTCCCAGAAGTAGTGGCCGCTGTAGCCGGAGCCCGTCACGCCCTTGGCGGGAACGCCCTGTCCGTCGGCGCGGGCTGCGGCCTGCGCGAGCTGGAAGAGGCACCAGCGCGTGGCCTGCTGCAGGTCGCCGTGACCCCCGATGCGCACGTCCGAGCGGTCCCAGAATGCCGCGTACCAGGCGATCTGCTGCTCGACGAGACCCTCGACCCCGGTCTCGCGCGCGCGGTCGAGGGTGCGACGGCACCGGTCCAGAAGCTCACCCGTGGGCACGCCCCGGGAGGTGTGGTAGCTCACGAGCTTGGTGATGGTCGTCGGGACGCCGGCCCGCGCGTCGACGCGGAAGACGTTCTTCGCGATGTCGGGCTCGATGAGCTGGCGAGAGGTCCACTCGTTTGCGGTGTCGACGAGGTGATCGGCGACGACGGCGAGCGTCATCCCCGACTCGGTCACCTCGTAGCTCAGCGCGGAACGGTCGCCGTCCTGCCAGTACTCCCGCGGCTGCAGCACACGGTCGCTGAGCTTCTCGGTCTTCCGCGGATCGAATCCGGCCTGCTTTGATGCCATCGGCGAACCGCCGTAGATCCCCTCACCGTCCTGCCGGTTCAGCAGCTGGCTGCTCACCGAGACGGGCGCATCGGAATCGAGCACCGTGACGGTGAGACGGAGCACCGCGAGGTGCTTCTCGTCGAACGAGACGAACCGTTCGTCCTCGATCCGCACGTGCTTGCCCGCGGGCGTGACCCACAGCAGGCTCCGGCGGAGGATGCCCTGGCGCATGTCGAGCACGCGCTCGTACTCGCGCACGTCGGCGACGTCGAGCGAGAGCGGCTCGTCGTCGACGTAGACGCGCATGACCTTGGCATCCGGTGCGTTGATGATCGTCTGGCCGACCTCGGCGAAGCCGTACGCCTGCTCTGCGTGACGGATCGGGAACGTCTCGTGGAAGCCGTTGATGAACGTGCCCTGCTCGTGGGCGAAACGCCCCTCGATGGGGTTTCCGCGCAGGCCGAGGTAGCCGTTGCCGACGGAGAACAGCGTTTCGGTGACACCCACATCGTCGACCGAGAACTCGGTCTCGATGAGGCGCCATTCGTCGATGGGGAAACGATCGCGATCGATCATCGGGCGTGCCTTCCAGTGGCGAGGTACGGGTCGGCTCGCGCGCGGGACTCGGGTGTGCGCGCGAGGGATGGGGCTCAGGATGCCGCGAGGCGACGGCTCAGTCTACGAACGCCGCCAGGTCGTCGACGACCACGGTGGCACCCGCCGCCGTGAGATCGTCGGCTCCGACGCCACGATCGACGCCCACGACCACCGCGTACCCGGCTGCGGCCGCGGAACGCACGCCGCTCAGGGCGTCTTCGACGGCGACCGACCGCGCGGGGTCGACGCCCAGGAGACGGGCAGCCTCGGCGAAGACGTCGGGAGCCGGCTTGGAGGCCAGGTGGTCGCGCTCGGCGATGACCCCGTCCATGACGACGGGGAATCGGTCGCGCAGCCCCGCCGCCTCGAGCACCTCGACGGCGTTCTTCGAACTCGACACGACGGCGATCGGCGTCCCCGCGGCCTGCAGCACGTCGAGCAGGGCGACGGAACCCGGGTAGGGCGCGATGCCCTCGGCACGGAGGATGCGCGAGAACACGGCGTTCTTGCGGTTGCCGACGCCGCACACGGTGTCTTCGGACGGGTCGTCGGACGGATCGCCCCACGGAACCTCCACGTCGCGGCTGCGCAGCAGGCTCGCGACGCCGTCGTAGCGCTTCTTGCCGTCGACGTACTCGAAGTAGTCGCGATCGGTGTACGGCGGCTCGATGTTCCAGGCCGCGAAGAGCTCGTCGAACATCTCTTTCCAGGCCCGCATGTGCACCTCGGCGGTCGGCGTCAGCACGCCGTCGAGATCGAACAGCACACCCTCGTACGCGGTGAGGTCGGGCAGGGCGGGGGTGTCGGTCACGGCGGGCTCCAGATCGCAGGGCGGGGCGTGCGGACGCGACGCCGCGTCGTGCTTCCAGCGTAGTGGCGGGTAACCTCCGACACCTCCGCGGGTGAGCGAGTCAGCGAGCGGAAGGTTCGTCGAACTCGCCGTGCTGCCACGCCCGCCGGCGCACCAGCATCCGCGCCCGGTCGCGCGCGGCGGGGCCGAAGACGAGGTCGAAGCCGTGATCCGCGAACCGTCGGAGCAGCGCGGGCGCCTCGCGGAGCCGGATCGAACGGAGGACCGCGGCATCCATCACGAGACGCGTTCGCGCGCGACGTCGGGAGTGGAACGACCGCGTGATTCCGCCCTCGTGCTCCCGGTAGCGCGCGAGCGGTTCGGGACCGACGAACCACACCCGCTCGCGACGCACCCCGCGCCACGCCAGCCAGTAGTCGGTGTGAGCCTCGGTGAAGGCCGGCCACGCGCCGACGACGTCGCGCCGGATGAGCGCGCACACCGCCGCCGGGACGAGACCGTGACGGAGGTGCCGTCGCCGCGCGTCCGCGACAGCGCCCGCCGTCAGGTCGGCGCGTCCGGTCGAGCGCGACCACCGCTGGGCTGCCTGCGGCCGCACGACACCCCGCGCGTCGATGACGGTGTGATCGCCGAAGATGCAGTCCGCTTCGACGCCGTCGCGCACCGGCGCGGTGAGGCGGGAGAGGGCGTCGGGTTCCAGCACGTCGTCGGCGTTGATCTCCATGACGTAGCGCCCCGCCGCCAGCGCGAGACCGATCGCCACCGCCCCGCACTTCCTCGTGTTGCGCCCCAGCGACACCACCCGGACATGCGACAGCCCCGCCGTGACCCGCCGCGCGATCTCGAGCGATCGGTCGCTCGACGCGTCGTCGACGACGATGAGCTCGAAGTCCACGAACGTCTGGGCCAGGACGGCGTCGAGAGTCTCGGCCAGGTATCGCTCGCCGTCGTAGACCGGCAGGATCACCGAGACCAGGGGGCGGATCGGACACTCCGCTCCCGGGGCAGGCCTGGTCTCCTCCCCTCCCATGCGCCTGCGGGCGCGTCGCACCTGCCGCCTCCCCCACACCGGATGAACAGTGTCGGCCTGGAGAATCGCATGAACCTCGTCGGCCGTGAGGCGGGTGGTCGTGGTCACATCCACGATCGCGACGATGCCGTCAGCGGTCACCCGATGATCGATGCGCGCAGCGCGCGCGGCTGAGGAACGACGGAGGAAGGGCATCCGCCGATGCTCACACGCGCCGTCGACGCCCACGCACCAGGGGTGCCGCGGGAACGGGGGCGAGATCAGATGCGACCGAAGGTGACCCCGGAGGTGACCGACAGCGTCTGACGGGCGATCTCGAGCTCCTCGTTCGTGGGGACCACGAGCACCTCCACGCGCGAGGCGTCGGTCGAGATCCGACGGATGCCGCGCTCGCGCGTCGCGTTGCGTTCGGGGTCGATCTCGACGCCGGCGAAGCCGAGGGTCGCCATGGCCTCCTCGCGCACGCGGATCGAGTTCTCTCCCACCCCGGCGGTGAAGGAGATCACATCGACGCCGTCGAGCTGGGCGAGATACGCCCCCGCGTAGGCGCGGAGACGGTGGATGTAGACGTCGAAGGCGAGCTGCGCCGCCGGGTCTCCGGCATCCCGTCGCTCACCGATGTCGCGCATGTCGCTGACACCGGCGAGGCCCAGGAGGCCGGAGCGCTTGTTCAGAAGCGTGTCGAGGTCGGCGATCGACATGTCGGCGCGACGCGCGAGCTGGAACAGCACGGCCGGGTCGAGGTCGCCGGAGCGCGTACCCATGACGAGCCCCTCGAGCGGCGTGAGGCCCATCGACGTGTCGACCGAACGGCCGCCCTCGATGGCGGTGACCGAGGCGCCGTTCCCGAGGTGGAAGACGATCTGCTTGAGCTCGCCGAGCGGGCGGCCGACGAAGGCCGCGGCGGCCTCGCTGACGAACTTGTGGCTCGTGCCGTGGAAGCCGTAACGGCGGATGCGGTGGGCCTCGGCGATCTCGCGATCGATCGCGTAGGTGTAGGCCTCGGGAGCGAGCGACTGGTGGAACGCGGTGTCGAAGACGGCGACGTGCGGCACGTCGGGGAAAGCCTTCTTCGCCGCGACGATGCCGGCGAGGTTCGCCGGGTTGTGCAGGGGCGCGAGCACCGAGAGCTCGTCGATGTTGATCTCGACGAGCGGCGTCACGACGGTGGGCTCGAAGAACCGCGCTCCGCCGTGGACGACCCGGTGGCCGACCGCGACGGGCGGATGCTCGTCGAGCGAGGGCCCGTGCGCGGCGAACGCGTCGAGCATGACGGCGAAGCCCGCGGTGTGGTCGGGGATCTCCCGTTCGATCGTGTGCGTGGCATCCGTGACCGCGGGCGCCTCGTCGCCGGGTGCGAGGGCGGCCGCCTCGACGGTGTGTTTCGCTGTTCCCCCGGTCCCTGAGCCTGTCGAAGGGTCGCCGATGCGCTCGACGAGGCCCGAAGCGAGCACTCGCTCGTGTCGCATGTCGAGCAGCTGGTACTTGAACGACGACGACCCGCTGTTGACGACGAGCACCACGCTCACTTGCTGCTCCCCTGGGCCTGGATCGCGGTGATCGCGATGGTGTTAACGATGTCGTCGACGAGCGCGCCGCGCGACAGGTCGTTGATGGGCTTGTTGAGGCCCTGGAGCACCGGCCCGATCGCGACGGCGCCGGCCGAGCGCTGCACGGCCTTGTACGTGTTGTTGCCGGTGTTGAGATCCGGGAAGACGAAGACCGTCGCGCGGCCCGCGACCTCGGAGCCGGGCATCTTGGCCTGGGCTACGGCCGCGTCGGCCGCGGCGTCGTACTGAATCGGTCCCTCGACGAGGAGCTCCGGCGCACGCTCGCGCACGAGAGCGGTGGCGGCACGCACTTTCTCGACGTCGGCACCCGTGCCCGACTCCCCCGTCGAGTACGAGAGCATCGCGACGCGCGGCTCGATGCCGAACTGCTCGGCGGTCGCCGCCGACGACACGGCGATGTCGGCCAGCTGCTCACTGGTCGGATCGGGGATGACCGCGCAGTCGCCGTAGACGAGCACGCGGTCGGCGAGGGCCATCAGGAACACGCTCGAGACGACCGAGACGCCCGGGGCCGTCTTGATGATCTCGAAGGCGGGGCGGATGGTGTGGGCCGTCGTGTGGGCGGCGCCCGAGACCATGCCGTCGGCGAGGCCCATGTGAACCATGAGGGTGCCGAAGTACGACACGTCCGTGACGGTGTCGGCGGCCTGGGCGTACGTGACGCCCTTGTGCGCACGGAGCCGGGCGTACTCGGTCGCGAACTTGTCGACGTGCACGGCATCGAAGGGGCTGAGCACCTCGGCGTCGCGGATGTCGATGCCGAGCTCGATCGCGCGCCCGCGGACCTCGATCGGCTCGCCGAGGATCGTGAGGTCGGCGATGCCGCGCGAGAGCACCGTGGCCGCCGCCCGGAGCACACGGTCGTCGGTGCCCTCGGGCAGGACGATGCGGCGCTTGTCGGTGCGGGCCCGGTCGACGAGGCCGTACTCGAACATCAGCGGGGTGACGACGCTGGGTCGGGCGACGCCGAGCTCTCGCGTCAGCAGCGCGGTGTCGACGTGACGCTCGAACATCGCCAGCGCGGTGTCGTAGCGACGCTGCGAGTCGGCGGCCAGGCGTCCGCGCGTGTTCATGATGCGGACGGCCGTGTCGTAGGTGCCGAGGTCGGTCGCGATGATCGGCAGCGGCGAGCCGAGACCGTCGATGAGGCGCACGATCGGATCCGGCAGCTCGAACCCGCCGTTGAGCACGATGCCCGCGAGCGAGGGGAAGGTTCCCGAGGCGTTGGCGAGGAGCGTCGCGAGAAGGACCTCGCTGCGATCGGCGGGGATGACGATGACGGCCGATTCTTTGAGCCGCGGAAGGACGTTGACCATCGACATCCCGGCCACGACCACCCCGAGCACCTCACGGGTGAGCAGCTCGGGGTCTCCCTTGATGAGCTCGCCCTCGACCGAGCGCAGAACACCGCGCATCGAGGGGGCGATGAGGAAGCGGTCTTCGGGGAGAGCCCACACCGGCACGGGTCGACGCTCGGCCGACGGGGTGACGGGAAGGGTGTCGATGACCTGACGAACGGATGCCACGACCCCGTCGAGCTGGTCGGGATCGGCGCGATTCACGATCACGGCGAAGACCTCGGCCCGCTCGTGCAGGAGCTCGGCGACCGCGAGCGACGCGATCTGACCGACCTCGTGCGGGGTGCGCGCCACCGACAGGCCGAGCGTCTCGCCCTGTCCCTGCTGGGCACGGCCGCCGAGGACGAGGAGCACCGGGGCGCCGAGGTTGGCCGCGATCCGCGCGTTGTAGGCGAGCTCGGCGGGGCTGCCGACGTCGGTGTAGTCGCTGCCTATGACGACCACGGCGTCGCACTGCGCCTCGACCGCCTTGTAACGCTCGACGATGCGACCGAGGGCCGCGTCGGCGTCGTCGCGGACGTCGTCGTAGGTCACGCCGACACAGTCGTCGTAGTCGAGCTCGACCCCGTCATGATCGAGCAGCATCTCGAGCACGTAGTCGCGCTCGGCGGTCGATCGCGCGATCGGGCGGAACACCCCCACGCGCGGAGTGACGCGACTGAGGGCGTCGAGGACACCCAGAGCCACGGTGGATTTGCCCGAGTGCCCCTCGGCCGACGTGATGTAGATGCTCTGCGTCACGTGTTCCAGCCTATTGCGGGCCCCCGACATCGCTCCGGGGTTGCTTCGGCGTCGAGGCATACCGCACGTGCGCACCCGCGGCCTCGAGGTCGGCCGCTAGCGGAGTGGCGGGGTCGAGATCGGCGACGATTCCCGTCACCCCGTCGAGCGGAAGGATGCCGAAGCGCGAGGCCGCACCCAGCTTCTCCTCGCTCGCGAGGACGAACGTCTCGGCGGCCCGCTCGGCGAGCACGCGCTTCATCGCCGCCTCATCGGCATTCCCCGTCGTGAACCCCGCCGCGGGGTGCACACCCGTCACCCCCAGGAAGAAGATGTCGGCGCTGATCCTCTGGGCGGCCTCGACCGCCGCGGAACCGCACGCGACCGCCGAGTGCTTGAACACCCTGCCGCCGATCACGACGACATCGGCGTCGTGGTGCAGGAGGGCGGCGGCGATCGTCGGCGAATGCGTGATCACGGTGCCGGCGAACGAGCGGGGCAGCGCCTCCACGAGCGCCAACGTTGTCGTTCCGCCGTCGAGGAGCACCGTGGCACCGGGTTCGATGAGCTCGACCGCGGCCGCGGCGACGCGGGCCTTGCTCGATCGCGCCACCCTCCCCCGCGCGTCGTAGTCGGCGACCGCCGGCGAGGCCGGGAGAGCCCCGCCGTAGACGCGGACGGCGAGGCCGGCGGCATCCAGTTCTCGGAGGTCGCGACGGATGCTGTCTTCGGAAAGCCCGAGTTCGAGGGCGACGTCTTTCACGACGAGGCGTCCGTCGCGACGGAGCCGCTCGAGCAGGGCGTCTTTTCGGGAGGCTGCGAGCATCACGCTTCATATTCTTGCACGTTCCTGCACTATTGTTCCGAATCATGGATGACGCGCTTCCCGGCACCACCGTGCCCGACCACCGCGGTCGCACCGGCCTGCACCTCACCGGCCGCGACCTCGACCGCAATCCCCGCGTCGAGGTGACCGACGTCGAGCTCCTCGCCGCCGGATGGCACGTGCTGCGCGCGACGACCTTCCGGTACCGCGGCGACGACGGCGAGTGGCTCACGCAGAAGCGCGAGACGTACGACCGCGGCAACGGCGCGACGATCCTGCTCTACGACCCCACGCGGCGGACCGTGCTGCTCACGCGGCAGTTCCGCTACCCCGTGTACGTCAACGACCACCCCGACGGCATGCTCATCGAGACCGCAGCGGGTCTGCTCGACGACGACGATCCGCTCACCGCGATCCGTCGCGAGGCCGAGGAGGAGACGGGTGTCCGCGTCGAAGAGGTGGAGCACGTCTTCGACGTCTACATGAGCCCCGGCTCGGTCACCGAGCGCCTGCACTTCTTCGCCGCGGCGTACGACGGTTCGACGCGCGTGGGCGATCGGGGCGGCCTCGAAGAGGAGGGCGAGGAGATCGAGATCCTCGAGTACGGCATCGACGAGGCGCTCCAGCGAATCGGCAACGGCGAGATCCAGGATGCCAAGACGATCATGCTGCTGCAGTGGGCGGTGCTCGACGGGCCGTTCGCCCGGCGCTGAGCCGAGACAGCAATTCCGGGCAAAGAAAAGACTCTCCGCGCACCCGGTAGAGCCTGGTTACCCTTGCTACGTTTCCGTCCTGGGGGAGTTGGCCTGGATGCCGCCACGCGGAGAGCCGTGAACAGCTTACCCGATCCGCGTCACACCATCAGCGGGGCCAGGGCGTCGGCCGCCGGGCGCAGCGCCGAGAGCACATCCCCGGGCTCGTCGACGCGATGCCGCGGACCCGAGAAAGCCACGGCTCCCGCGGCCAGTCCGCTCGCGTCGACGATCGGAACCGCGAGGCAGCCGGCGGTGGCGATCAGCTCGCCGCTCTGGCGTGTCGCACCCCAGCGAGCGAGATCGTCGCGGGCGCGGTCGAGTTCGGGAGTCCCCGCGTCGCCCTGCGACAGCAGCATGAGCCGACCGAGCGCGTAGCGGGCGGGTTCGCGCGCGAGGCGCGCCTCGTCCGAGAGGGGGAAGTCCGGGTCGGCATCCACGACCGCGATCCGCCCGTCGACGAAGAGCGCTACGTGCACTCCCCCGCGCAGGGTCGAACGCGCCTCGGCGAGCACCGCTCGGGCAGCGGACGACAGCCGCGCGGGCGGAGCCACGACCGCCGCGAGCTGGGCGACCTTCGCGCCGAGCGCGAATCCCGCGAGGTCAGGGGTGCGCACGAGGTACTCGTCCTCCACCAGCAGATTCACGAGGCGATACGTCGTCGCGCGCGGCAGACCGAGTTCGGCCGAGAGGCGCTGGGCGCTGACACCGGCGCCGAGCTGAGCGACGGCCTCGAGCACGGCGAGCGCGGAGTGCACGGCACCGGGCTGACGCGCGGCGAGCGCCGGCTGCTCACGCATCGTCGGGATGCCGCGGCGAGACCACTCCCCCGAGCACCTGCGCCGCGACAGGCTCGTCGTAGACCCCGAGCGCACCGGACCCGTGTCGTCGACGGAGGAGCGTGATGACGACCGCGCACACGGCCGTCAGCCCCGCGACGATCACCACGATCGCACCGCCGGACGAGAGGTCGTCGACGAAGAAGGACACGAGGGCGGCGGCGAGCGCGAGCGCCGAGACGCCGGCGACCACCGTGGAACCGACCGTCGACTCGCCGATACGACGGAGGAAGAAGGGCGCCGCCACGCACACGAGGATGTACGCCACGATGTAGCCCGCGGCACCGAGCCCGATCGTCACGTGCATCGCATCGCGCGTGTCGATCCCCGCGGCGACCACCACGACCGGCAGCGCGGTGATGAGCGGCAACGCCGCGGCCACCGCCGTCGCGGGAGTTCCGAAGCGCGGATGAGTGCGACCGATCGCGGCCGGGAGGACGGCGTCGCGGCTCAGAGCGAAGAGCACGCGTACGAGCGCGGTGGTCGTGCCGATCGCGCACGCCAGGAAGGATGCCGCGATGCCGAGGTCGGCGACGACACCCCAGCCGCCGAGGCCGTACGCTTCGGCGAGCTCGTTGACCGGTGAGGCGCTGGTGGCGAGATCGGCGCCCAGCGCGTCGAAACCCGCGACCTGGGTCACGGCGGCGAGGACGTAGAGGAGCCCCGACAGCACCACGGTGCCGGTGATCGCGCGGGGGACGTTGCGCAGCGGCGAGACCGACTCGACGCTCAAGGTGGCCGCGGACTCGAACCCGACGAAGGCCGTCAGCGCGATCACGGCGGCTGCCGCGAACGCGGTCGGGTCGAGCTGGGCCCCGCCGATCCCCGCGATCGCCGTCAGGTCGAGCGGGCCGATCTTCACCAGGAGCGCGATGAGAAGGACCACGATCAGCGCGACCGACAGCGTCTCGACGACGAGCGCCGCGCGGGCGGAGATCCGGATGCCGCGGACGAGCACGAACGCGACGAGAACGCCTTGCCCCACGACGAAGAGCGCGGTCACGAGCGCTCGATCGATCGACGGCCAGAGTCCCGCGACCAGGTAGGTGGCGTAGTACGCGCCGCCGAGCAATGCGAACATGGCCACCGCACCGTACCCCGTGAGGATCGCCGCGCCCGCGGCGAGACCCGCGCGCGTGCCGAGACCGCGCGCGGTGTACGTGTAGAGGGCTCCCGTGGCGGCGAAGCGGCGCGCGAACTGCGAGACCGTGCGCGCGACCCCGAGGCTCAGGATCGCGGCGGCCACGATCGCGGTGACCGTCGCCCCCGGCGCGAAGCCCGCAACGAGCAGCACGACCGTCGTGGCCGCCGCCGCCGGCGCGACCGCCGCGACCGACTGCGCCGCGAGATCGACGATGCCGATACGGCGCCGGTCGAGTCCGTGCAGCGGGGAACGGTCGCCGAAACCGGCGACGGGATCGGGGCGCGCGATGGCGCGGGCGAGTGCAGTCACGTGGTCTCCGTCGGGTGCTGACGACCGTACGCGCCGGGCGTTGCACCCGGACGAACCGCATGTTTCGTGCTCGTGACCTTCGAATGAGACCGGGGGCGTCGGGCGTCTCAATCCGTCGTGCCACACCTTCACGGGGGCAACACGGACAGGCAACGACGGCGGAGGAACCTCGACACACGAACGCTCCACCTCACCCGACATCCCGGAGGAATCGATATGACCCAGCTCGAATCGAAGGGGGTGGCGGCGTCAGCCAAGCGGACGCTGCAGGGCTCCCTCGGTGTCACGGCGATCGTGTTCATGGTGGTCGCCGCCGCCTCACCGCTCACCGTCGTCGGCGGCGCCGCACCGCTCGGCATCCTGATCGGAAACGGGGCGGGCTTCCCGACCCTGTACGCGGTCAGCGCCGTCATCCTCCTGCTGTTCGCCGTGGGCCTGGCCGCGATGACGCGCCATGTCCCGAAGCCCGGCGCCTTCTTCACGTACATCGGCTACGGCCTCGGCCGCCCCTCGGGCCTGGCCGCGGCGTGGACGGCGATGCTCACGTACACGACGATCCAGGTCTCGGTCTACGGCTACATCGGCTACCTGCTCGAGATCACCGTCGTCTCGCTCGGGGGTCCCGACCTCGCGTGGTGGCTGTACGCGCTCGCGGTGGTGGGGCTCGTCGGCATCCTGGGCTATCGGCACATCGACCTGTCGAGCAAGGTGCTCGGCGTTCTTCTCGTGGCCGAGGTCGCCATCGTGCTCGCGCTCGTCGCGGCCGTGGTGTTCAACGGCGGCCCCGAGGGCCTGAGCGCGGCACCGTTCGAGCCGGCGAACGTCTTCAGCGGCTCGCCCGGTGTCGGGCTCATGTTCGCCATCGCGGCGTTCATCGGGTTCGAGGCGACGGCGATCTTCCGCGACGAAGCACGCGATCCCGACCGGACGATCCCCCGCGCCACGTACGGCGCCGTGATCGGTATCGGTATCTTCTACACCCTCGCGTCCTGGGGCCTGGTGATGGCCTGGGGTCCCGGCGGGATCATGGAGGCCGCAGCCGATCCCGGCACCCTCATGCTCCGCACCGTCGCGATCTACCTCGGCACCGTCGGCGAGATCATCGTCAACGTCCTGCTGCTGACCTCGATGTTCGCGTGCGTGCTGTCGTTCCACAACGTGCTCACCCGCTACCAGCACGCCATGGCCGGCGCCGGGGTGCTGCCCGACCGTATCGGTGGCGTGCACGCGCGCCACCTCTCGCCGCACGTGTCGTCGATCGTGCAGACGGCGACGGCCGCGGTTCTCACGGCGGTCTTCGCGGTGCTGAACCTCGACCCGCTGCTGCAGGTGTTCACGTGGTTCGCCGGTGTCGCCACCCTCGCCATCGCGGTGCTGATGGCCGCGACCTCCGTCGCCGTGATCGTGTACTTCGCCCGGACCCGCGCCGACCGGCGCGTATGGAACACGATCGTCGCCCCCGCGCTCGGCTTCGTGGGGCTCGCGGTGTCGGCCGTGATCATCGTCGTCTACTTCCCGATCATGGTCGGCGACGTGGACGGTGACGGAAACCCCGTCTTCGGCGCGGTCACCTGGTTCCTTCTGGCGCTGGTGGTGGTCTTCCCCGTCCTCGGCTACGCCCAGGCCGCCTGGATCCGCCGTCGCCGCCCCGCCGCCTACGCCAAGCTCACCGACACCATCGCGGGATGACCGGATGCCGCGGCCCGGCGCCGCGGCATCCTTCCCGCTCCTTTCCCTCCCCGCCCCATCCGAGAGAGACACCATGACCCTCACCGACCCGACGTCCACCGCCTTCACCGCTCCTCCGGCTCCGGCCCACCCGCTGGCATCGCTCTCCCCCGCCGAGATCACGACGGTCCACGCGATCGTCTCGGGCCTCGACGGGCTCGACGAGGCGACCCGCTTCGCCTACGTCGGCCTCGAGGAAGCGCCGAAGGGAGAGGTTCTCGCGTGGGAGCGCGGCGAGGCCGCCTTCCCCGAGCGCCGCGCCCGGGTGCAGTTGCTGAACCTGCGCACCGCCCACTCACTCGACCTCGTCGTCTCGCTCGCCACCGGGGAGGTTCTGCGTCACACCGAGCTCGACGGCTCCGACGGGCAGCTGCCGATCCTCGACGCCGAGTTCGAGGAGGTCGGACTCATCGCGAACGAGAGCGCCGAGTGGGTCGCCGCCCTCGCCGCCCGCGGTCTCACGACCGCCGACGTCGTGCTCGTGCCGCTCTCAGCCGGCCACTACGGCTATGAGAACGAGGTCGGGCGCCGCGTGCTGCGCACCTTCGCGTTCCGTCAGGACCACCCCGCCGACCACCCGTGGGCGCACCCCGTCGACGGCCTCACCGCCTACATCGACGTCGCCGACCGCCGGATCATCGAGATCGTCGACACCCCCGGCTTCACGGTGCCCGAGACGCACGGCAACTTCGACGATCCCGAGCTGCAGGGCCCGCCCCTCGAGGGGCTCAAGCCCATCGTGATCACCCAGCCCGAGGGCGCGAGCTTCACCGTCGACGAGGAGCACGTGACGTGGGGCGAATGGGACCTGCGCATCGGCTTCGACACCCGCGAGGGGCTCATCCTGCGTCAGCTCTCGTTCGCCGGGCGCCCCGTGATGTACCGCGGCTCGATCAGCGAGATGGTCGTGCCCTACGCCGACCCCGCGCCCAACCGGTTCTGGCAGAACTACTTCGACACCGGCGAGTACCTCTTCGGCCGGTACACGAACGAGCTCGAGCTCGGTTGCGACTGCGTCGGCGACATCACCTACGTCGACGCCGTGCTGTCGGACGAGAACGGGATGCCGCGCACCATCCGCAACGCCGTGTGCATGCACGAGGAGGACTTCGGCACCCTCTGGAAGCACACCGACATCTTCACCGGCGCCAGCGAGGTGCGCCGCTCACGGCGGCTGGTCATCTCGTTCTTCACCACCGTCGGCAACTACGACTACGGCTTCTACTGGTACCTGTACCTCGACGGCACGATCGAGTGCGAGGCGAAGCTCACCGGCATCCTGTTCACCTCCGCCTACCCGGGCGAGGGCTACCCGTACGCCTCGGAGGTCGCGCCGGGCCTCGGGGCGCCGTACCATCAGCACCTGTTCTCGGCGCGGCTCGACATGACCGTCGACGGGGTCGCGAACGTCGTGAACGAGATCGACGCGGTGCGCGTGCCCATCTCGGCCGAGAACCCCGCCGGGAACGCCTTCACGAAGAAGGTGACGCCGATCACGTCGGAGAAGGTGTCGGGCCGCGTCGCCGACGGCGCCGTGAACCGCGTGTGGCAGATCGCCTCGACCGAGAAGACGACGGAGCGCGGACAGGCGACGTCGTACATGCTGTTCCCGACCGAGACTCCGGTGCTGCTGGCCGATGACGCCTCTTCGATCGCCGCGCGCGCGGCGTTCGCCACGAAGAACCTGTTCGTGACGAAGTACGACCCCGATGAGCGATACGCCGCGGGCGACTTCGTCAATCAGCACCCGGGTGGTGCCGGCATCCCGGCCTTCATCGCGGGCGACGAACCGCTCGTCGGCGAAGACGTGGTGCTCTGGCACACATTCGGACTCACGCACTTCCCGCGCAACGAGGACTGGCCCGTCATGCCGATGGACTACGCGAAGTTCACACTGAAGCCGTACAACTTCTTCGAGCGCAATCCCGTCCTGAACGTCCCCGCGCCGGCGAACACGCATTGCGCGCCGACGGCGCATGCCGACGGGCACGGCCACGGCCCGCACGCGGATGAGGCGGTCGGCGCGCACGGTCATGACCACAGCACGCACGGTCACGACGGGCACGGCGACGCGCACCACTGTTGAACCGATGAGCGAGATCCTCCACGCCTGGGCGGTCGCCCCCGCCGCGGTCGGCGCCTGCTGTCTGGCAGCCGATCGCGCGCGGGTGCGGCCGCCCGAGGTCGCGGCATCCGTGCTGATGCTGCTCGCGATGCTGGATGCCGCGGTGTTCGGCGTGATCGCGCCGGTGTGGTGGACGGTTCTGCTGCTGACGGCGGCCCTCGGGCTCGGGGCCTGGCGTCGCCCGCGGCAACGCCGGGTGCCACGCGTCCCCGCCGTCATGACGCTGCACACGACGCTCGGAATGATCGTGATGGCCGGCCTGCAGCTGGCGATGGGCGGGCACGCGACCTCATCCGGCCATGCTCACGGGCTCTCCTTGCCCCCCGTGCTCGTGGGCGCAGCGGCCGTCTACGCCGTGCTGTCGCTCGAGGCCATGCGACGGATGCCGGCGCGGCTCGACCGTGCGCAGATCGGGGCCATGGCGGCATCCGTCATCCTCATGGGCGTTGCAGCGATGTAGGCAGGTCCCCGCCCCCTCCGCCCGGTCTCAGTCCCGTGGGCGTGACGTCCCGTGCAGGTCCAGGACCCAGATCAGCAGGAGGAGAAGAAATGGGCCTCGCTGCGTCGGCAGCGAGGCCCATCGATGTGTTGGGAGTCGTGATCAGCGCGACGATCGCGACGGTGAGTCGCTCGGCGGCTTCGGAAACTGGTTGGCCGGACGGACGGTCGGCTCGACACGGTTGTTCACAGGCTGCTGCGCATGCTCGATCGTCTGTCCACGCATCGTCGTATAGTGCGCGTTACCCGAGTAATTCGTCATGGCATCCTCCATTGACTGTGTGGGACGAATTTAGCACCCGGAGTCTGGAGATGACACGTGCCCACAGATCTCGTCGGCGTCGCGTTCTACGTCCTCCTCATTCTCCCGGGCGTCATGTTCGCGATCAGTCGCGAACGACACCGCCCCCGCATCAAGCAGTCCGCTTTCCGAGAGACCGCCACGGCCATCTTCGTCAGCACCGCAATCGCGGCATCATTCGGCTTCACCGTCGCGATCGCTTCGTTGCTGTCACCGCCTGTTCATTCCGAAGTCGTTCGTTTCCTCGAAGATCCCGCGCTGTACGCCCGCGAACGCTTCGAGGGGTTCGTCATCTTCGGTTTCGTTCTTCTGAGTGTGGCGACCTGGGCTGCCTGGTGGTTGGGGAGCAAGCGAGCCGATGACCTCATCTTCGCCCGCCGCGCGGAAGACCCCAACCGAGACTCCTGGGGCTATGTCTTCACCAGGAAACCCGAGGCGCGTAACTTCGCAGGGGTCCGCCTGAAGGAGGGCACCTGGGTCCAGGGGTTCGTCGACACGTACGGCAACGTCGGTGAAGAGGGTATGCCGAAAGCACTCACTCTGGTCGGCGCCATCGGCATTCGCCCTCCTGGGGGAGAGCTCGAAGCCTACGAAGGCGAAGTGCTCGTGCTCAAAGACGCCGAGATCTTGTACATGACGGTGACGTACATGGACGGGGAACCGGCCCCCGTTGCGGACGCGGCGCGAACGACCCCACGGCAATCCATCCGTATCGGAGTCGTCGCATTGCTTGTGCTGATGATCGTCCTTCTGGTCGCATTCCACGCGAACGGCTGAGAGCAGCCTCTCCCCCTCGGGGAGGTCATGACGACGAAGCGGCCGGGGTGCGATGCACCCCGGCCGCGTGTCAGTCGGATGTCAGCGCGACAACCGCACCGTGACGAGCTGGAACGGACGCAGCTCGAGATCCACGACGCCGCCCTGCACAGCGGTCACCGCTGCGGCATCCACGTCACGCTCCAGCAGGTCGGTCTCGCTCACGCGGGCGACGTAGAACCCGGCCTCGAGGCGCGCGTGCACCCGCTGACCGAGCGCCTCGTACAGGCGCACGACGACGTCTCCCGAGCCGTCCTGCGCGAGCTTGATCGCCTCGACGACCACGCCCGGCTGATCGATCGTCACCAGCGGGGCGACCGATTCCTCGGCGGCATCCGTCACCACCCGCGCGGGCAGGTTCGTCCGGTAGCCCTCGGCCACGGCATCCACGACCTCGGCCTCGACGACGATGCCCACCTCAAGGTGGTGCACACCCTGGTCCTGGCCCGGGTCGGGGAACATCGCCGAGCGGATGATCGACAGACGCACGAGCGAGTACGTGCCGCCGGCCTCGCGCTCGTGGCGCGTGATGTCGTGACCGTACGTCGAGTCGTTCGTCACCGCGACGCCGAAGCCGGGCTCGGCGACCCGCACCCAGCGGTGCGCGGCGGTCTCGAAGCGGGCCGAGTCCCCCGACGTGTTCGTGTGGGTCGGGCGCACGATGTGTCCGAACTGGATCTCGGATGCCGCGCGGTCGGTGTGCACGTCCACGGGGACCCCGAGCTTGAGCAGCTTCTGCTGCTCGTGCCAGTCCACGTCGAGCGAGAGGCGTGCCCCGCCTCGGCGAGAACGGCGAAACGCGAGCGGGGCTCGAGCTTCAACAGGGTGCGAGGCTTGCCGGGACCCGAGATGACCTTGCCCGCCTCGACGATCAGCCCCTCGTCGGCGAGGCGTCGCGTGACGTTGCTGAGGGTCTGGGCGCTGAGTCCGGTGCGCGCCGACAGCTCCACGCGGCTCAGCCCCTCCGGTGCACGGCGGATGAGGTCGAGCACGAGGGTCTGGTTGTACTCGCCGACCGCCGGCAGGTTCGCCCCCGTCCGCATCGCTTCCCACTCTCGCTCGCCGGCCCGCGTCGCAGACCCCCGCTCAGCGTACGCCCGCGTAGAAGCCGTGCCCCGCCGCGTCGTCGTCCGTCAGGCGCCGAGCGCGAGCGCCGCTGCGCCCAGCAGGGGCCCGTCGCCGTCCAGGCCCGAGCCGACGATGCGACAGCGTCGCGCGTAGGCGTGCACCGCCGCGGCCTCCACCGCCACGCGCACCTGATCGACGTAGTCGTCGGCGACCTGCGAGAACCCGCCCGCGATCGCGACCGCTTCGAGGTCGCACAGCGTCGCCGCCGCGGCGATGGCCTGGCCGACCGCGGTCGCCGAGCGCGACACGGCGGCGCGGGCGATCTCGTCGCCGGCACGGTACGACGCCGCCAGGTCGAGTCCGGTGGCACCCTCCCAGCCCTGCGTGCGCGCCCACGCGACGGTTCCGGGACCGGCGGCCACGGCTTCGAGAGTGGATGCCACGGCGTCACCGTCGTGGATCGTGCGCACGAACGTCTGCCCGAGGTGACCCGCGTTGCCGCTCGCCCCGCCCATCGGACGCCCGTCCAGGACGAATCCTCCGCCGACCCCCGTGGAGACGACGATCGCCATCGCGTTCCGGCATCCGCGCAGAGATCCCCGCCAGTGCTCGGCGAGCGCGATGCACGTGCCGTCGAGGGCGAGCGTGATCGGACCGTCGATCAGACCGCTCAGCACCTCGTCGATCGGGAGACCGGCGGCCTGGGGCAGGTTGAGCGGCGAGACCGAGCGCGACGGGAGGTCGACCGGTCCGGCGCTGCCGACGCCGATCGCGCCGACACGCAGACCGGGGACCGCAGCCAGCGCCCCCTCCGCCGCTTCGCGGACGTTGCGTGCGATGGCCTTGCGGTCGTTCTCGCGCCCGGTGGGCCGGCGCGTCACGCTCTCTCGCACCACCTCGCCGGCGACCGACACGACGGCAGCGTCGACCTTCGTCCCGCCGATGTCGACGGCGAGAACGTGGGTGTACGCGGGCAGGGACGGGGTGGCATCGGACATGCGCGCTCCTCGGGTGAACGAATGCTCCCCGATCCTAGGGGCCGGTGCATCCGCCGAGTGACGCCTGTGCACCGCGCCCCGGACGGCCCCGAGCCCCGCGGCGCAGGTTACGATCAGGTCACGGCGGCAACGGCTGCCGCCGCCCATCGACACGAGGGATGCCATGGACGAGACGGCCACGCCCGAGGCGGCATCGCGACTCCGCCGCACCGAGACCGCCCGCCCGGGAAGTGACGAGCCGCTCACCGCGGAGTCCTTCGCCCGGCTGACCGATCAGATCACGGCATCCGTCTCGAACGTCATCGACGGCAAGCCGGAGGCCGTCCAGAGCGCTCTGATCGCGCTCCTGGCCGAGGGGCACCTGCTCATCGAGGACGTCCCCGGGGTGGGCAAGACCATGCTCGCCCGCGCGCTGGCCGCGACGGTCGACGCCGACGTGCGACGCATCCAGTTCACGCCCGACCTCCTCCCGGGAGACATCACGGGCGTCTCGGTTTTCAACCCGGTCACGCGGCAATTCGAGTTCACGCCTGGCGCGGTGTTCGCCAACATCGTCATTGCCGACGAGATCAACCGCTCCTCCCCCAAGACGCAATCGTCGCTGCTCGAGGCGATGGAGGAGCGCCAGGTGACGATCGACGGGCGGACGCACGTGCTGCCCTCCCCGTTCCTCGTCGTGGCGACGCAGAACCCCTTCGAGATGGAGGGCACCTACGCCCTCCCCGAGGCTCAGCGCGACCGCTTCCTCCTGCGCATCTCGATGGGCTACCCCGATGCCGCCGCCGAAGCGCTCATGCTGCGCCAGCGCGACTCGGTGAACCCCTTGGACGGGATCGTGCCCGTCGTGACCGCGCGGCAGGTCACCGCGATGATCGCCTGGGCCCGTGGGGTGCACGTCGCCCCCGCGCTCGAGGAGTACGTCGTGGCGCTGGCTCAGGCGACGCGGAGCCACCCCGACATCCGCCTGGGTGCGAGCCCGCGGGCCACGCTGCAGCTGGTCCGTGCGGCCAAGGTCCGGGCGGCGCTCGACGGGCGCGCCTACGTCATCCCCGACGACCTGACGTCGCTGCTCAACCCGGTGTTCGGTCACCGCCTCATCGCGAACCGCTCCGCCGCGGGCGGCCGCGCGGGAGCGGTCGTGGTGTCCGAGGCGCTCGACCGCATCGCCGCGAGCGTGCGCGTCCCGCTCGCCGCCCGAGCGTGAGGACCCGATGAGACGCCGGTGGCCGCTGACCCTCCGGGGCAGCGGTGCCGCGGTGCTCGCGGTCGCCTCCCTCGTCATCGCGCAGCGGGCCGGCATCCCCGAACTGATGTACTTCGGCGTGCTCATGGCCGCGCTGCTGGCCGCGGCCGCCGTCACCCTCCTGATCGCGCGGCGCACCGACCGCGTCACGCGGACCGTCCGCCCCGACGTGATCGACGTGGGATCGCGCACCGACGTCGTCGTGCGCGTCGGCCTGCAGACGGCCCTGCCGACCGCTCCCGGCCGATGGGCCGACGCCCTTCCCGCGGGGGTGAGCGGGAACGCGCGGGGTCTGTTCCCGGCGACGGCGTCATCGCTCGGCCGCGACACCGTCCCCGTCGAGCTCCGTTACGAGATCGTCGGCCGCGAGCGGGGCGTTCATGCGCTGGGACCCCTCGAGGTCGTCACGACCGACCCGTTCGGCCTCGTCCGTCGCCGATTCAAGCTCGGGCGGCCCTCCCCGATCACGGTCGCCCCCGCGATCGTCGACCTTCCGCCGCTTCCCCCGACCGGGGGCGAGGCGGGCGGTACCCGGCAGTCCTCTGCGCTGCAGCTCGGGGAGGGCGTCGACAACCTGGTCGCCCGTCCCTACGCCCCGGGCGACTCGATGCGGCGCATCCACTGGCGCGCGACCGCGCATCGCGACACCCTCATGGTGCGCCAGGAGGAACAGGAGTCCAGCCCCGCGGCGACCGTCGTGCTCGATCGTGCCCCGTCGCGGTGGTCCGCCGCGGCCGGCGAGGCGCCGAGCGCCGACATCGCTTTCGAGACCGCGGTCTCGGCGTGCGTGTCGGCGGTCGCACGCCTGGTGCACGAGGGGTACACGGTCGACGTCGTCGACAGCGACGGCGAGCTCCTGGCCGAGCCCGTCGACGGCGGAGAAGAGGGAGAGGCGCGCGCGCTCGCGGCGTCGTTCGCCGGCCTGACCGCGCGCGTCGACGGTTCGTCCGCGCGCGTGATTCCCGCGTCTGCCGCGGTCATGATGGGACCGGTCGTGGTCGTCACGTCCGACCCCTCGCGTGACCCCGCGCTGGTTCCCGGCGCCTTCGCGCAGCGCTCGGCGCTGCCGATCATGGTCGTGGTCGCGCCCCAGCCCGACCTCGACGCTCCCCTCGCCGCGGGGTGGCGCGTGGCATCCGTCCGTCCCGGCGGCGACATCGCCGCGGCGTGGGCCGACGCGACCGAGAGGGGACTCGCCGATGTCGGCCGGTGACGTGACGGAGCTGCGCACCCCGCGCCGCCGCCGCGATGCGTCACTTCTGACCCTCGGACTGTTCGCGGCGATCGCCGCCGCGATGCTCCCGGTGTTCTCGGTCATGGCGCCGGGCTCGTGGACCGTGCAGGCCGGGTTCCTCGCGGCGGCGATCCTCGGGGCCGGTCTGATCGCGCGGCTGTGCGCGCTGCCGGCGCTCGTCGCGACGGTGATCGAGCTCGGCATCTGGATCTTCGCGCTCACGGCCCTGTTCGGGCGTGCCACCGCGGTGCTGTGGGTCATCCCGAGCTCCGCGACTGTGGGCACCGTGCCCGGTCTCGTCTCTGCGGCATCGGAAGAGATCCGCACCGGTGTCGCCCCGGTCGCTCCGGGCGTGGGACTCGCGTTCGTGCTGGTCGCGGCGATCGGCGCCCTCGCCATCGTCCTCGACCACGTCGTGCTCACGGCCCGGATGCCGCTGCTCGCCGCCGTGGGTCTCGTCGCGGTCTCGCTCATCCCGACCATCGCGATCCCCGCAGATGTCGACGTGCCCGGATTCGTGCTGCTGGCCCTGGCGCTCCTCTTCCTCCTCCGCGTCGACACACGTTCGCGGCACGGCGGGAGTCGCGCGCGCGGACGCGGCGCCTCTGCCACCGCCCTCGGCATCGCGGCGGTCGCGGTGCTCGTCGCCGTCGTCGCGACGCCCCTCCTCCCCCAACCGGCCCTGCGCTTCGCCTCCGGCGGGACGGGCGGATACGGAACGACGATCAACCCCAACCTCGAGCTCGGCAACGACCTGCGCCAGCCGCGCGACGTCGACGTGCTCACGCTGCAGACGGACGCACCCACACCGCCCTACCTGCGCGCGGTGACGCTCTCGAGCTTCGACGGCTCGGTGTGGCAGCCCGACCGCGCCGACACCGTGAACGTCCCCGACGACGGCCCGGTGTTCGCGGCCCCGGAGATCGACCCTGACATCGCGGTCGCGCAGTACACGACCGACATCTCGGTCGGCGAGCTCGACAGCCCGTGGCTCCCCGTCCCCTCCCCCGCGACGACCGTGACGGGTCTGCAGGGCGACTGGCTCGGGATGCCGGACAACCGCACGATCGTGTCGCGCGCGGGCTCGTCGCGCGACCAGGACTACGAGGTGCAGACGATCGCGCCGCGACCGACCCTCGAGCAGATCCGCGCGCGTCCCGTCGGAGGATCGGAGCTGGGCGATGCGGTGCGCGCCCTGCCCGCCGACGTCCCCGCCATCATCGGCGACACCGCCCGTGAGATCACGGCGGGCGCGTCGTCGCCGTACGACGCCCTGATCGACCTGCAGACCTGGTTCCGCAGCAGCGCGTTCCGGTACTCGCTCGACGCCCCGGTCGAGGCGGGCTTCGACGGGGCGGGACTGGATGCCGTGGCCGACTTCCTCCAGGCGCGCACCGGATACTGCGTTCACTACGCCTCGGCCTTCGCCGTGATGGCCCGAACGCTCGACATGCCCTCACGCATCGTCGTGGGCTACCTGCCCGGCACGATGTCCAGCTCGGGCATCGGGCAGGAGCGGTCCACGTTCACCGTCACCTCGAGCCAGCTGCACGCGTGGCCCGAGGTGTATTTCCAGGGCATCGGCTGGGTGCCGTTCGAGCCCACCAACAGCCTCGGCGTCCCCACGAACTTCGCCTCCGGCAGCACGGGCAGCACGACCACCACCCCCAACGCTCCGCAGCAGTCGCAGAGCGCGGCACCGGGCAGCCAACCCACGACCGCCCCCTCGCTCGGAAACCAGGACGGCCCCGGACTGTCGAGCGGAAGCACCGCGGGCGCGACGCGGGCGATCGGTCCGGGTCTGCTGATCGCCGCGGGCATCGCGGTGCTGCTCCTGATTCTCGCGGTTCCCGCGGTGGTTCGATCTCTGCGACGCCGTTCGCGTCTCACCGCGGCACGGGCGGGAGACCCCGTGGCCGCGTGGGCGGCGGTGCAGGACGACGCGGTGGATCTCGGCATCCCGGTCCCGGGCGGTGAGTCGCCGCGGAGGTTCGCCGAGCGTCTGGTGCGGGACCACGGCGCCGATCCCGACGGTGTCGACCTCCTGCGCGCGGCGGTCGAGCGCGTCAGCTACGCCGAGAACGCGCTGGATGCCACCGCCGGACCGCTCCTCGCCGACGCCGCCGCGCGGGTCGGCGCGAGCCTGAGCGCCCAGGTCGCGGGGCCGCGCCGCGTGCTCGCGCGGGTCCTTCCGCGTTCGCTCGTCGTGCGACCGGGGACGGCGGCTGCCGAAGAGCGTGAGCGGGTCGGCGCGTAGCGGGTTCGAGCCCCCGGACGTCTCGCGCCCCGCGCGGAACGAACGCGAGAGCCCCGCCCGAACTTGCGTTCGGACGGGGCTCCTCGTGGCGGAAGTGACAGGATTTGAACCTGCGAGGCGAGTTACCCCGCCTACATGGATTCCAGCCATGCTCCTTAGGCCGCTCGGACACACTTCCAAGGGACGATCTTACACGGCGGCGACCCCGTCCCCCGCCGCGGGCTCTCTCAGCGGACGTCGGCGCCCTGGTCGAGCAACGACCGCGGCACGCGGTGCAGCGTGACCGCCCCCACCGCGTCGAACGGGTGCAGGGGGTCCGGATCGACCGCGCCGGTGGGACCGCCGAGCTCCGAGTGCGCGAGCGCACTCATCACGGTGTAGGCGTCCATGGCATCCCATCCGCGGTCGACGAAGGCGTCGAAGGCGTCCTCGTAGCCGCGTCGCACGCTCTCTTGCACGGTGGCACCAAGGCCGACGAAGATCCACTCCCCGGCCGTGGCGATGCGCGGGGCGCGCAGCCCCATGCCCGGGACCACCTCCACCGACACGACGACCGTGCCCTCGGCCTCGATCGCGACGAACGACGACTCGCCGCGCGCCATGATCGCGTGCACGTCGCCGATCGCGAGGAGCGCCCCCTCGACCTCGACGGGCAGGTACACCGTCGCGCCGGGGGCGATGTCGGTGACGTCCATGTTGCCGCCGATCGCGTGGGCGGGCATGACCGTGCTCGCGACCCCCGAGGCGGGCGCCGTGCCGATGCAGCCCACCATGGGTCGGGGCGCGACGGTCACGGCATCCGTCAGGTGCACTCCGGCGGCGTCGATCGGGATGCGACGCGTCACGACGCGGTCGGGCATGCGGTCGCGCAGGGCCCCGACACCGGGCAGGCTCATCGCCCACCCGGTGTCGGTCAGCCGGATCTCGTGGATCGTCACCGCGAGGGCGTCTCCGGGACGGGCACCCTCGACGTACACGGGGCCGGTCACCGGATTCAGCGGTGCCTCGAGCCTCGCGAGGTCGCCGTGCTCATGCAGCTCGCGGTAAACGGCGTCGTCGGTCTGGAACGCGAGGCGCTCCCCCGTGCCGGGCCGCACGCGCAGCACGGGCGGCACCGACGCATCGTGACCGGGGCGTCCGTGCTCCTTGCCCAGGAAGTGGTCCGTCACCGGGATGCCACCTCGCCGCCGCCCTCACCGGCCGTCGCCGTCGCGTGCTCGGGCAGCGGCCCGGTCGCGCCACCGCTCTTGCGAGCGAAGATGAGGTAGACGACGCCACCGACGACGAGCCACAGGATGCCGCCGACCTTCGCGGTGATGTCGGCGTTCAGCAGCACGTAGCCGATGATGAGGAATCCGATGACCGGCACGACGAGGTGAAGCAGGTAGTTCTTCGACTTCTTCTTGCCGAGGTAGTAGACCGCGACCGAGACGTGCAGCAGGAGGAAGCCGAGCAGCGCCCCGAAGTTCACCAGCGACGAGATCACGGCGATCTGGCCGACGAAGAACAGCACGAGCACGAGCGAGATCGCGCTGACCGAGAGGATTGCAGCCAACGGCACCTGGCGCGAGTTGACCTTCGACAGGAAGGCGGGGAGGCGCCGGTCGCGGCTCATCGAGTACAGCAGGCGCGAGGTCGCGGCCTGGGCCGCGACGGCGTTGGCGATGCCGACCGCGACGACGTTGACGGCGAGGAACGCGGTGGCCCAGCCCGAACCCGCTGCCTGAGCGACGAGCAGGAAGAAGGCGTTGTTGACGTCGTCGTCCGAGAACGAGATCGTGCCTGCGGCCAGGGCGCTGGCGAACCACGTCTGGGCGATGAAGAGCACCGCCACCACGAGCAGCGCGATGATCATCGCGCGACCGCCCGACTTGCGGTCACCGGTGGACTCCTCGGCCATCGTCGAGATGCCGTCGAAGCCGAGGAAGCTCAGCACCGCGATCGAGAGAGCGGTGGCGATGAGAGCGGGGTTGACCTTTCCGGCATCCCACACCGGGGCGATCGAGAACTCGGCCCCGGGAATCGCTCCTGAGGAGAGGGCGACCATGGCGATCACGACGAAGATGACGACGAAGAGGAGCTGGATGCCGAGCATGACGCGGTTCGCGAGCTTGATCGAGCCGATGCCGAGCACGTTGATGACGGTGTTGATGATGACGAACGCCACCGCCCAGATCCACTGGGGCACGTCGGGGAAGATCCCGGCCATCGACGACGCCGCGAACACGTAGAGGAGCGTGGGGACGAGCAGGTAGTCCAGCAGGATCGCCCACCCGGCGAAGAACCCGACGGTGGGGTGGATGCCGCGACCCACGTAGGAGAAGACGGAGCCCGCGATCGGGAACGCCTTCGACATCTGCGCGTAGGCGAGCGCGGTGAAGATCATGGCCACGACGCCCGTGATGTACACAAGCGGGACCATGCCGCTGGCGGCGTTGTACACGACGCCGAAGATGGCCCACGGGGCGATCGGCACCATGAAGACCAGGCCGTAGACGACGAGGTCGAGGGTGGACATGGAGCGCTTGAGCTCCTGCTTGTAGCCGAAGGACTCCAGCGATTGCTGGGCTCCGGGGGCGGTGTCGGACATGGAACTCCTGTTCGGGTGCGGTGGAGCGTAACGGGGCGGGTCGGGTCAGGGAAGAGGAGCGAGGAAGTCGGCGATCACCCGGCGGAACTCGTCGGGCTGCTCGAGGTGGGTGCAGTGGCTGGCTCCCGCGAACACGTGCGAGCGCGCGCCGGGGATGTGCTCGACGAAGGGCGCCCAGGTCTCGGGCGTGGCCTCGTCGAACTCGCCGGCGACCACGAGCGTGGGCACGGCGACCTGCGGGAGGCGGTCGATGATCGTCCAGTCGCGGCCGGTGCCGACGACGTGGAACTCGTTGGGCCCGTTCATCGTGAAGTACACCGTCGGGTCGGCGAGCATCTGCTGCTCGCTGTCGACGAAGTCCTGCGGCATGGGGGTGACGCGGCAGACGTGGCGCTCGTAGAAGACGCGGGTGGCATCCACGTACTCGGGGTCGTCGAGCGTGCCGTCGGCCTCATGACGGTCGAGGGCCTCGCGGGCTTCGACGGGCAGCTCGGCGCGCAGCCGAGCCGCGCCGGCGAGCCACAGTTCCATGGATGCCGGGGAGTTGCAGATCTCGAGACTCTTCAGCCCCGTCGGCTGTCGGACGGCGATCTCGGCGCCGAGCATGCCTCCCCACGACTGTCCGAGCACGTGGTACTCGTCGAAGCCGAGAGCCTCGCGCAGGTTGTGGAACTCGTCGACGAAGAGCTGGGGAACCCACTGCGATTCCGGGGCGTCGGGGTGGTGCGAGCTCTTCCCGCACCCGATCTGGTCGTAGTGCACGACGGTTCGGCCGGTGAGCTCGGCGAGGGCGTCGAGGTTGGCGACGTAGTTGTGCGCCATTCCGGGTCCGCCGTGCAGGACGAACAGCGGCGCTTTGCCGGTCGGCTCGGCGGGCTCGGTGAGACGGGCCCAGGTGAAGCCGTCGTGGAAGGGAACGGTGATCTCGCGGTGCATGGAGTCATCGTGGACCCCTTAATGGTTCGTTGGCAAACCTTTTCTGCGGAATTAACATGGAGGAAACGACGGGAGCCCATGGCCGAGACCGACGACGCCTCCCTGGTGGACCGCGTCACCCAGCGCCTCATCACCGCGGTCGCGGTGGGCGAGTTCCTGCCCGGCACCCGTCTTCCGGCCGAGCGCGACCTCTCCCCCCTCCTGGGAGTGGGGCGCACCACCGTCCGCGCCGCACTCGACGACCTGGCGACGCGCGGACTGATCGAGAAGCGCCGCGGCCGCGCGGGCGGCACCTTCGTCGCCGAGGAGTGGCCGGCCTCGATCGTCGTCGGCGTCGACCGCTGGTTCGAGCAGCGCTGGAGCGACCTCGTCGACGCGTGCACCGCGAGCTCGATGCTGCACTCGTCCCTTGCCCGCCTCGCCGCCGAGAGGCGGACGGATGCCGATATCGCGGTCATGCGCGACCGTCTGGCCGCCTTCCACGCGGCGGATTCCGGCAATCCCAAGCAGCGCGCCGACAGCCTGCTGCACCTGTCGATCATCGACGCGGCGCACAACACGGCCCTGCGCGACATCCTCCTCGAGCACGAGAGACACCTCTCGCTGTCGGCTCCCGCGCACCCGTGGGGCGACCGCGAGAGTCACCGTCGCATGGAGAGCCGCGCCGCGCGCGAACACGATGCGATCGTGGCGGCGATCGTGACGGCGGCCCCCGACGAGGCCGCCGAGCTCGCGCGCCGGCACGTGCAGATCGACCTCGAGCTCTTCACCGAGGCGCGGGAGTTCGCGCGCCGCCGCGCGGCCGCGGCCGCGGGCTCGGGCTGAGGCGCGCAAGCGGTGGCCGCGACGGGAGGATGTTCCGCACGCGGAGGACCGCCACGGCTTCCGGCATCCTCCCTCGGCTAGATCTCCTCCCGGGGACCGTCACAGCCGGGCGCGCCGACGACGCGGGGCGTGACTCGGCGTCCGGGACGGGAGGAGATTCTGGGACGGGAGGACGATCTGGCCCCGCGGAATACTCCCTCCGCCGAATCTCCTCCCAGGAACCGTCGCGGCCCGACGCGCCGACGACGCGGGGCGTAGCTCGGCGTCTGAGACGGGAGGAGACTCGGCGACGGGAGGACGATCCGGGCCGGCGGCATCCTCCCTTCGCCGAATCTCCTCCCGAGAGCTCGGCCTCAGCCTTGCAGGCGCGCCTCCAGGCCCGCCCGGACGCCCGGCCACTCCTCCCGGAGGATCGAGAAGTAGAGCGTGTCGCCGATCGAGCCGTCGCCGGCGATGCGGTGGTGACGCAGCCGTCCCTCGAAGGTCGCGCCGAGGCGCTCGATCGCCCGCGCGCTGCGCTCGTTGCGCGCGTCGCAGCGCAGTGCCACGCGGTTGAGCCCCCACTCCTCGAACGCGTGCGCGAGCAACAGCAGCTTCGTCGCGGGATTCGTTCGCCCGCCCTGGAACGCGCGGCCGTACCAGGTCGTCCCGATCTCGACCCGGCCCTGCGCGGGCGCGAGGTCGTAGAACGTGGTGGATCCACGGACGCCGGAGGTCTCGGCATCCCGAACCGTGAAAGCGAACATTCCCGGCGTCTCGCGCTGACGCTCGACGTGCGTGGCATAGGCGTCGACCGTCGCGGGCCAGGGCGTCGTCATGCCCGCCCAGAGGGAGGCGTCGGTCAGGGCCCAAGCCTCTGCGGCGTCATCGGGACGAGCGGGGGTGAGACGGATGCCGTGCCCCTCGAGCACGAGGTCATGGGCGGTCATCGCGCCTCCAGCTGTGCGACGAACTCGTCGGCCGCGGCGAGCTTGCGGCGCAGGTCGTCACGGCGGAGGATCGCCTCGTCGCGGATGTCGGCGAGGCGGGCCTCGAGCGCCGGGTCTCCGGGTGCGGCATCGAGGCCATCGACGACCGCGAGCAGCTCTCCCATCTGCTCGAGCGAATACCCGAGCGGCTTCATGCGCCGGATCAACAGCAAGCGCGCTTCGTCATCGGCGGTGTACAGACGGAACCCGCCCTCGCTGCGCGCGGAGGGGCGCAGCAGACCGATCTCGTCGTAGTGGCGGAGCGTGCGGATCGACATGCCCGTCCGCTCCGCGAGCTCGCCGATCTGCATCGTGCGCTCGTCGGTCATGACCTCCCCGATCCCGCAACCCTCTCGTTACGGTAGAGTCTTCCTGGGCCGCGATCGCGACCCCCCTATTCTTCCCCGCGCGACGCGGATCCCCTCCGGAGCACCTCCATGACGAACGTCCTCGCGCGCCCGCGCCCCGAGCCGACGGTGCTGCAGGCCCTGCGCTCGCCCCGCCTGCTCACCCGCGAAGTGCTCGCCGGCCTCGTCGTGGCGATCGCGCTGATCCCCGAGGCGATCGCCTTCTCCATCATCGCCGGGGTCGACCCGCGACTGGGTCTGTTCTCGTCGTTCGTCATGGCCGTGGCGATCGCGTTCCTCGGCGGACGCCCGGCCATGATCAGCGCGGCGACCGGCGCCGTCGCCCTCGTCATCGCGCCGGTCGCCCGTGAGCACGGGGTGGACTACCTGCTCGCGACGGTGATCCTCGGCGGCATCCTGCAGGTGGTCCTGGGTCTCGCGGGCGTCGCGAAGCTCATGCGCTTCATCCCGCGCAGCGTCATGGTCGGGTTCGTCAACGCGCTGGCGATCCTCATCTTCACCGCGCAGGTGCCGCAGCTCATCGGGGTGCCCTGGGCGGTGTACCCGATCGCGGCGGCGGGGCTCGTGATCATGTACCTCCTGCCCCGCCTGACGAAGGCCGTTCCCGCTCCGCTCGTGGCCATCGTGCTGCTGACGGGCGCCGTCGTGGTGCTCGGCATCTCGGTGCCCACCGTCGGCAATCAGGGGGCACTCCCCGAGAGCCTGCCTGCGCTGCTGATCCCGAACGTGCCGTTCACCCTCGAGACGCTCGGCATCGTCTTCCCCTTCGCGCTCGCCATGGCGATCGTCGGGCTGCTCGAGTCGCTCATGACCGCGGCCCTCGTCGATGACATCACCGACACGCCGTCGTCGAAGACCCGCGAGTCGCTCGGCCAGGGCGCCGCGAACGTGCTGTCGGGGCTGTTCGGCGGGATGGGCGGTTGCGCGATGATCGGCCAGACGATGATCAACGTGAAGGCGTCGGGCGCGCGAACGCGCATCTCGACCTTTCTCGCCGGAGTTTTCCTGCTCGTGCTCGTGCTCGTGTTCGGCGACGTCGTCGCGATCATCCCCATGGCCGTGCTCGTGGCCGTCATGATCGTCGTGTCGATCGCCACCTTCGACTGGCACAGCATCCGCCCCTCGACCCTGCGCCGGATGCCGCTCAGCGAGACCATCGTGATGGTGCTCACGGTCGCGATCACCGTGTGGACGCACAACCTCGCGATCGGCGTGGGGGTCGGGGTGATCGCCGCGGCGGTGCTGTTCGCCCGGCGCGTGGCTTCGCTGACGACCGTCACCCGCTCGGTCGAGGGCGACACGGCGCGGTACACCGTCGAGGGCGAGCTCTTCTTCGCGTCGAGCAACGACCTCACGACGAAGTTCGCGTACCACCGCGACCCGGCGCGCGTCGTGATCGACCTGTCGCGTTCGCACGTGTGGGACGCATCGACCGTCGCGGCCCTGGATGCCGTGCAGACGAAGTACGCCCACCTCGGGACGACCGTCGAGCTCGAGGGGATGAACGCCGCCGCGGCGCGGTTCCACGAGCGCCTCAGCGGGGGCCTCGGCGCGGGGCACTGACGCTCGCCGGCTGCGCGTGCGTGGCGAGCGGAGGATCAGGGACGGCGGGAGGACGCCCGGGCAAGAATCCTCCTCCGCCGGTCACATCTCCTCCCTTCGCCACCGGGCGGGCGACGCCGGCGACCGCGCCACCGTGCCGAGCGGAGGATCAGGGACGGCGGGAGGAGGCCCCGGCCGGAATCCTCCTCCGCTCGCCCCACGCCCTCCGCTCTTCTGCCTGCGCCTCCGAGATGCCCAGCCAGGCACGGCGTCCGCGTCACACGGTGCCGGCGACGGGTTCCGCGTGCGCGAGCGAGAACGCGTCGAGCAGACGCTCCGTGTCGGCGAGCTGGTCGTTCCACACCGCCCGGACGATGTCGATACGATCATCCGCGTCCTGGAGCCCCGTGAGATATGCCGCGAGCGGCGCATGGCCGCCGGGAGCGGACTCGTGCAGCGCGAGCATGCGCAGGGCGAGCGCGGCCTGCACGCCGTAGACGGGGATCTGCGGTCCGCGCGGGGCCGACAGTCCGATGTAGTACAGCTTGTCGAGGCCCACCGGCACGATGCCGGCCGCCAAGCGGAGCGGAACGCCGTTGCGCCGAGGCACCAGCGCTTCGTCGAGGAACGGCAGCGAGGCGTGGAAGCCGGTGGCCCAGAGGATCGTGTCGTACTCCCGTGCCTCCCCGTCGACGAAGTGCACGGTGCGCCCCTCGATGCGCTCGATCGCGGGGCGCACGCCGATCCGACCGTGCTGCAGCCAGTACAGCAGCAGCTCGTTCACGACCGTGCGGCCTTCCGCGAGCGTGCGGTAGGCCGGCTCCGGCAGGCCCGGGTAGTCCTTCGCCTCGCCGATCGACACGCGGGCGAGCAGACGCGCAATGAGATCCTGCTCGTCCGGCGAGAACTGCCCCATCCACGGGATCTCCTGGCGAGGCACGCCGAAGTAGCTCTTCGGCTGGAAGTACACGCCCTCGCGGATGACGATGTCGACCTCCAACCGGTGCTGGGCCGCGTCCGCGGCGAGGGTCGCATCCGGAGTTGCCCGCGCCCACGACGAGAACACGCGTGCCCTCGATGTCACCCGTGTTGCGGTACGACCCGGAATGCACCTGCTTCCCGGTGAAGTCGGCCGAGATCGCGGGACGCTTCTGGTCCCACAGGTGACCGTTCGCGACGAAGACGCCGTCGTAGTCAATGCTTTCTCCGGTGTCGAGGGTGACCGTCCACCCCGCGGATCCGACAGGCCCCTCGCCCGGGCGCGGCACGACCGAGACCACCGCGGTCTCGAAGCGGATGACGTCGTACAGACCGTGCTCGCGCGCGTACGACTCGAGGTAGGCGCGCACCTGGTCGCGGCGCGGGAAGTGCGGGTACTCCTCCGGCATCGGGAAGCCCTCGAAACCCGTCATGTCTCGCGAGGTGATGAGGTGCAGAGCGTCGTAGTCGGTGTGCCAGTGCCCGCCGACACGGTCGGTCTTCTCGAAGCAGTCGGCGTCGTAGCCGGCCGCGCGAAGGCGCTGGAGGGTGGAGATGCCGGCGGCGCCGGCTCCGATCACGCAGTAACGGGTCATGCGGGTGTCCTTTCGGGTGACGGGGTTCCGTCGGAGAGACGTCGGGCGGCCGCGGCGAGCGCGCTCGCCCGCTCGCCGCGGGGTCGGGGGAAGCCGCGGTCGGTCGGCCTGATGCCGGCGGCGGCCAGCCGCGAGAGCGAGAGCACGTGCTCCATCGCGAGCGCATTCGGGTCCCACACCGGCACATCCGAAGCGCCGCCGACGGCGGTGTAGCCGTGGGCGGCGAACAGGGCGCCGAGGTACGCGCACCCCGCGATCACGGCATCCGCCCCCTCGTCGACGGCGCGGCGGGCCGCGGTGTCGAAGCGCGCGATCAGGTCGGCGGGGTCGGTGACCGCCCGCGTGACGTCGGCGAGCGTCGACTCGGGTTCGTACGCGCGCACGGTCAGACCGCTCGCGCCGTGGGCGATGAGGTCGTCGGCGAACAGCGGCGCCAGGATGCCGGCGACGGTGACCACCGCCGCGCGCCGCGCGAGCGAGCCCGCCGTGCGTGCCGCCGCGTCGGTCAGCGTCGACACCGGCACCGTCACGGCGTCGCGCACGGCGAGCGTCGGCGCACCCCAGCAGCCCACCACGATCGCGTCGCTCGAGGTCTCGGCATCCATAGCCGTGGCGAGCACGGATGCGTCGCTGAGCAGGCGGTTGGCGGGGGTGCGGATGCCGCCGGCATCCGTGTCGACGTGACGCAGCCGCACCTGAGCGCGCCCGGCCGCCAGCCGTTCCACGTGGGCCGCGAGCAGCTGCCACAACGGCGCGTGAGCCGGATCGCCCACCGTCGCCTCGATCCAGGTGAGGCGCATCACGCGTGCCCCCGTGCGAGACGGTGCTCGACCCAAACCGAAGCCCACGTGGCGGGCACGGCGATGACCGCGTAGATCAGGCCGGTCACGACGTACACGGTGAGGTAGGCGAAGGTCAGCGAGCTCACCTGGTACGCCTGGCTCATCAGTTCGTTCACCGAGATCGAGTAGGCGAGCGACGTGCCCTGGAACGACTGGATCGCCAGCCCCATCAGTGCGGGGATCGACGAGCGGAGCCCCTGCGGCAGAATGACCCGGGCAAAGGTCGGCAGGCGCGACAGACCGAGGGCGGCGGCCGCCTCGCCCTGCCCACGGGGCACCGACTGGATGCCGGCGCGGATCATCTCCGACGAGTAGGCCGCGACCGTGAAGGTCAGGCCGGCCGCCGCCGCCCAGAAGCTGCTGAACAGCACCCCGACGGCGGGCAGGCCGTAGTAGACGATGTAGAGCACGACGAGGGCCGGGATGCCGCGGCCGATCTCGACGACGACGAGAGCGGGCCAGCGCAGGCCGCGGTGGATCGACGACACCCCGAGCGCGAAGAGCAGTCCGAGGGCGTACCCGAAGACGACCGAGATCGCGGTCAGCTGCAGACTGACGCCGAGCCCGTCGAGCAGGCGGGGAAGGTACATCGAGAGATCCATCAGGCGCTCCTCCTCAGACGGGAGTCCAGGCGACGGGCGACGATCGCGAGCGGGATGCTGATCGCCACGTACACGGCGGCGGCGACGAAGAACGGGGTGAGCCCGGCGGTCATCGGGTTCTGGCGCACGAAGGTGTTGGCGGCGAACACCATGTCGGTGACGCCGATCGTGGAGGCGATGGAGGAGTCCTTCACCAGTGCGAGCAGGAACGTCGTGATCGAGGGCAGTGCCGTGCGAGCCGCCTGCGGTGCGAGCACGCGGACGAAGGTGGCGCGGCGGCCGAGTCCGAGGGCGCGGGCGGCTTCGGTCTGCCCGGCGGGCAGGGTCGCGAAGCCCCCGCGGTAGATCTCGGCGAGGTAGGCGGCCGAGATGACGCCGAGCCCGACGATCGCCGCGGCGAGCGCGTTGAAACGGAGCGCACCGATCGACACGCCGAAGAACAGAACGAAGAGCCACACGATCGGCGGGATGCCGCGGATGAGGTCGACGACGAAACGCACGACGAGGCGCACGACACGATGGCGGGAGCGCAGGCCCAGCATCAGCGGGATGCCACCGACCAGGCCGATCGCGAAGGCCGCGGCCGTGACGAGCAGGGTCATGGGCAGTCCGAGCAGGACCGCGACGACGGCCTCCACGTCAGCGCTCCAGGACGGCCGAGAGGAAGCGGCGTGTACGCTCCTCGCGCGGCGCGGCCATGATCGCGCGGGGGTCGCCCTCCTCGATGATGTGACCGTCGGCCATCACGACGAGGTGGTCGGACACGTCGCGCGCGAACTGCATCTCGTGGGTGACGACGATCATCGTCATTCCGCTGTCGGCGAGCTCGCGCATCACCGCGAGGACTTCGACGCCGACCTCGGGGTCGAGGGCACTCGTGGGCTCGTCGAACAGCATGGCGCGGGGGTTCAGGGCGAGCGCCCGGACGATCGCGATCCGCTGCTGCTGCCCACCGGAACAGCGACCCGGATGCTGCTGCGCCTTGTCGCGCAGGCCCACGCGCTCCAGCAGCGTGAGCGCGCGCTCTTCGGCCTCCGCGCGGGATCGGCCGAGGATCTTCTCCTGCGGGTAGGCGACGTTGCGCAGCACCGTCATGTGGGGGAACAGGTTGAACGACTGGAACACCATGCCCACCTGTCGGCGCAGCGCGAGCAGGGTACGATCGGTGACCTTGGCCCCGGCCTCGATGGTCGTCGAGCCGACCGTGATCGACCCCCGATCGGGCTGCTCGAGCAGGTTGACGCAGCGCAGCAACGTGCTTTTACCCGAGCCCGAGGGTCCGATGAGCGCCGTGACGCTTCCGGGGGCGACGGTCATGGAGATGTCGTCGAGCACGAGGTTGGTGCCGAAGCTCTTCGACAGGTGCGAGATGGTGACGCCCGCGGTGGCGAGCTCGTTGGCCTCGGTGATCAGCTGGGGCATGGGGGCCTCTCGGAGGAAGCGGGGCGCCCGCGCACGGCGGGCGCCCCGGCGGGTCATCGAATGGAGGTCGCCGCGACGTCGGCGGGCACCAGCAGGTCGGCCGGCAGCTTGTAGGTCGCCAGCAGATCGGCGAGGGTGCCGTCGGTGCGGTACTGGTCGATGAACGCACTGAGGGCGTCGGAGAGGGCGGTGTTGTCCTTCGACACGGGGAACGCGATCAGGGGCTTGGTCTGGGTGATCGACACGCGGGGATCCGCCTGGATGGGCTCGACCTTGTAGTCGGTGTCGGCGTAGGCGGCCACCGCGACGGCGTACCCGTCGAGCGCGGCCTGGATGCGCCCGGCGACGAGGTCCTGCTTCATCTCGACCGTGCCGGGGTACTGCTGCAGCTTGCTGCCGAGCAGGGGCGCCAGCTCTTCGTTCCACGAGAAGCCCGTGCCGGTGCCGACCGTACCGACCGTCTCGAGCTCGTCGACGGTGTCGATGCCGTCCTTCGAGACGACGCCCATGGTGTCGTACATCGTCGGAGTGGTGAAGCCGACCTGCTCGGCGCGCTTGGGCGTGACGTACCAGCCACCGGTGATGATGTCGGTCTTCTTCTGCTCCGTGATCATCGGGATGCCGTTGGCGTAGGTGATGGGCACGTAGCTGACGGCGAGGCACTCGGCGTCGGCGAGCTTCTTGATGATGTCGATCTCGATGCCGGAGGCGCCGCCGGAGCCGTCGGTCTCGGTGTACGGCGGGTTCTCGGGGACGCCGACGGTGAGCGTGCCGGCGGTGAAAGTGGTCAGCCCCGCGTCGGCGGGGGTGCAGTCCGCCGAGACCGTCGACGCGGGAGCCGCGGAGGCGCAGCCGGCGAGGGCGAGACCGGAGGCGGCGAGGAGGATGAGGACACGGGCGGAGCGACGGGGCATGGTTCGGGTCATGGTGCTGTTCCTTCGGGTCGGGTGACGGGGTGGTGCAGGTCTCAGGCGGCGGTCAGGCCGCCGTCGATGGTCAGGACGGAGCCGGTCACGAACGCGGCGTCCTCGCCGACGAGGTAGGCCACGAGGGGGGAGATCTCGTCGACCCGCGCGCGACGGCCCAGCGGTGCGGTCGAGCTCGACCCTCCGGCGGGTTCGTCGTCGTTCATCGCCGTGGCGACGCCGCCCGGACAGACGGCGTTGACGCGCACGCGCGGCGCGAGTTCGACGGCGGCGGCGCGCGTGAGTCCGAGCAGCGCGGCCTTCGACGCCGAATACCCCGCGTAGCCGGGCGACCCGACGAGGGCGGCCGTCGACGAGACGTTCACGATGGATCCCCCGTCGACGAGCAACGCGGCGAGCGCACGGATGCCGAGGAACGCGCTGCGCGCGTTCACCGCCATCTGCAGCTCCCACTCATCGAGAGACGTGTCGGCGAGGGGACGGTGGCGCAGGATACCGGCGTTGTTGACAAGACCCCGCAGGGGGACGCCGCTCGAACGGATCTCCTCGGCGAGACTCCCCCAGTCCGCCTCGGAGGTGACGTCGAGGTGCCGGTAGGTGGCGGTGGCCCCGCTCGCGCGCAGGCTCTCCGCGGTGCGCTCGCCCTCGGCGTCGAGCACGTCCGCGACGAGGACGGCGTACCGGTGCTCGACGAGCAGGTGGGCGTGCGCGGCACCCTGCCCGCGGGCGGCTCCGGTCACGACGACGAGGCCGCGCATCAGCGCATCACGTCCCCACCCGAGAGCACGACGGTCTCACCCGTGAGGAACGCGCCGTAGTCGGGCTGCGAGATCAGCCAGACCCACGCCGCGATCTCCTCGGGCTGAGCCACCCGTCCGAGCGGAATGGATGCCGCGGCGGCATCCATTCGTCCCGTCGCGGCATTGCCCGGGGTGGCCACCCACCCCGGCGCGATGCCGTTGACGCGGATGCCCTCACCGGCCAGCTCGAGCGCGAGCGACTTCGTGAGCATGACCACCGCCGCTTTCGACGCGCCGTACAGCAGCTGCCCGCGCGAGACCTCGAACGCGTCGACCGAGGCGAAGTTGACGATCGACGCTCCGCGCGACAGACGCGGCCGGGCCGCAGCGATGACGTTCAGGATGCCGAGCACGTTGATGTCGAAGATGCGGTGGAAGGTGGCCTCGTCGTAGGTGTCCAGGGTGGTCGGCGGGTAGACCCCGGCGATGTTCGCGACCACGTCAATGGCGTCCTGCAGCTCGAGGGCGTCGCCGATCGCCGCTTCGAGCGCAGAGCGGGACCGCACGTCGGCGACGACGGACACGTACGATGCCTCGAACCCCCGGGGTGCCGACGTGGACGCGACGTCGACGCCCAGCACGCGATACCCCCGCTGAAGGAACAGCGCAGCCGCGCTCGCGCCCATGCCGCTCGCGGCACCCGTGATGAGGGCGATACCCGCCGTTCCGTGCATGCACTGTCTCCGTTCGTGTCGGTGATGACCTGGATTCAGTGCACCAGCGCCACGGAAGAAGAGCCAGGCTTGTTTCGCTATGGTGAGCACAGGTAGAACCTTTGGAGGCCGAGTCGTGCCATTGCCCACCGTGCGACAGCTCGAGTACTTCGTGACCGCCGCGCGCGTCGGCACATTCGCCGCCGCATCGGCCGAGCACCACATCGCGCAGCCGAGCCTGTCCGAGCAGATCGCCGCACTCGAACAGAACCTCGGACTGCGCCTTTTCAGCCGCACGGCGCGCCGACTCACGCTCACCGACGCGGGCCGACAGCTCCTGCCGCTGGCGGAGCGCGCGGTCAACGATGTCGTCGAACTCGCCGATTTCGGCCGCCGAGTGAAGAGCCTCGAAGAGGGCACGGTGTCGTTCGGCACTTTCAACAGCGCGCACCTGTACCTCTTGACCGACCTCATCCGAGAGTTCCACGCTCAGCACCCCGGCGTGCGGATCCGCGTGACGGGCTTGAACTCGTCCGAGGTCGCCGACGCGGTCCGCGGGGGCGATCTCGAGGCCGGTCTGGTGCAGCTCCCGGTAAACGATCGCGACCTCGTCGTCTCGCAGAGCGTTTTCGTCGATCAGGTGGTCTACGTCTCTCGCGATCCCGCGCACACCGCCGCGCCGGTCGCGATCGAGACCCTGGCCACCCGTCCCCTCATCCTTTCCGAAGCGCGCTGGTCACAGGATGATCCTTTGCGTGTCTCCATCCTGCAGCGCGCGCAAGCAGCCGGACTGGGCATGCAGCCGATCATCGAGGTCGAGTTCCAGACCCACGCGCTCGAGCTGGCGGCGCAGGACGTCGGCGACTCGCTCGTGTCGTACCACGTCGGACGATCCGTCATCGCGGAGCGCGGGTTGCACTGGACGACGCTCGATCCGCCCGTCAACGAGCACTACGCCTTCATCACGCGGCGCGGCGGAACCGTCTCCCCGGCGACGACCGAGTTCATGAAGCTCGCGCACCGCGTGCTCGCGCGGCTCACCGCGAACAGTCCGGTGCTGCCCTCCCCGATGACCTGAGCCGCTCAGGACCTCAACGTCGTCGACGGCGTCTCGCCGAACTCCCCGCGGTACATCGCGGCGAAGCGACCGAGGTTCGAGAAGCCCCAGCGCGCCGCGATCGCCGCGACCGTGTCGACGGACGGGTCGGCGCTGCGCAGATCGGCGCGAGCCGCGTCCAGGCGCACGCGCCGCAGGTACTGCATGGGGGTGCGCCCGGTGGAGGCCCGGAAGGCGTATTGCAAGCCGCGGGGCGACAGCCGGGCCGCCGCAGCGATGTCGGCCAGAACGACCGACTCCGCCGCGTGGGCTTCGATGTACGCCTTGGCGCGGCGGACGGGCGCCGGCAGCGGACGGGCAGGGCGGCCCGCGGCGAGCGCATCGGTGAAGGTCGTGGGGAAGGTGAGCAGCGACGCCTCGAGCATGAGCGTCCGCGCCTGCTGCTGGATCAGCGGGGTTCGCTCCGGGGAGCGCAGCAGGACGTCTCTCGCGTACTCCCACGTGCGCGTCCAGTACCGCAGGCGCTGCTCGCTGACCGGGGCGTACCCGGTCGCACGGACCCGCAGTCCTTCATCACCCGAAAGCCGACGCGCACCGTCCTCGAAGTCGGAGCGCGAGAACGAGACAGCGGTCCCGGCGATGCGTCCGGTGAAGGCCACCTCGAGTGGACGATCGACGACCATGAAGGGGACCGCCGTGTCGATGCGTTCACGGCGATACGTTCCCGCCACGCGCGACCCCGCGATCCGCCCCACGACAACCTGATCGAGAGGGTCGGACTCCACGAGCATGGTCGATCCGATCGTGTAATCGCAGAAAGCGAATCCCGTATCCGACACGGCGTGCCAGTTCAACGCGGGCTGAATGGCGTCGGCGCGCGAGATACGAGCCCCCGGAACGACCGTCTGCCACATCTCCTCGACGACGGCGGCATCCCTGGTCTCGATGTTCGTATGCTCCACGGGGCTTTCCTAAATCGTCCGGAAACGTGCGGCAACACCGTTGCTTTCTCACGCGAAATGTGCGTGGGATCGCTCTCAGGACATCGGGGGGATATCGACGAGAAAGGATGCCGGGGGAATCCCTTCACCGTACCGTTCCCGGTCATTGGCGAGAAACGAGCGAGGGCGGCCGCTGGGCAGCGCTCGCGCACCGATCGTGGTCTCTCGGCCCGCAACCGAGACGGCGGGTCGCATAATTGGTGAGGCGCGCGTTCCGGCGGCCATCGATCGACGGGATGCCGAATGACCTTTCGCACCATGGCGACTCTGCAATCGTGGGTCGATGACTTCCACGGCCTGGGGTACCACGACGCCGACATTCTGCGGGTCATTCCCCAGGATCTGGACGACGATCTGGATCGAGGACTGATCGCGGCGCAGCTGCGCAGCGTTTCGACGACGTTCTTCGTGGCTCCCGGCGCTGCGGCCGGATCGACGGACTGGGCCGTGACATTCGAGCCGCGCGAGAACGCCGCTCCCCTGCCCGCGGGGAAGGTGCTCGCCCTCTCGGGAGAGCTCGCGATGCTCTCGGCGCTCTGCTCGTTCCTGCAGGCGCGCTCCGAAGCATTCCTCGCGGGGCAGTAAGGCGCGTCAGCCCGCTCGCGAGGCCTCGGCGACGACGCGTTCGAGGATGTGAGCGACGCGTGCGCCCTCATCCGGGTCGAGTGCCGCGATCGCCCGCTCGATCGACCGGTCGAAAGCGCGCAACAGCGACCAGGGGTGCGCGTCGAGGTCGATGATGGCGGTGATGTGGTTCACCCGACGATCCTCGGTGTCGAGGTCGCGACGCACCGCACCGCGCTGCACCAATCGATCGATCAGCGTCGTCACGCCCGCGGACGTGATGCCGAGGTGGTCGCGCACGTCCGAGGGTCGAGCGCCCGGGCTGTCGACGATGAAGAGCAGCGCGCGAGCGTCGAGTTCGTTCAACGACAGCTCGCGCCGCGCCTCGGCGACCGCCGTGCGACGCGCCTCGCCGTAGGCGAGGAGGGCGCGGCCCATCGGTGAATCCGGGGCGGAGCCGGATGGCGAATCGGGTGACGACGACACGACCGTACATCGTACTCATTCCGGCTCTGTGCGCGTGAGCGCGCGCCGACGGGTGAAAGGGACGAGCACTGGGCCGGATCGCGCGTTGCACGCGCAACGGCGGGGCGCAAGGCCATCGGAGGCGCCCATCGATCGCACCTATACCGAGAGTCCCATCAGGACAACGGAAGGAGCGAACATGTCGCAGTTCACCGCGTCGGACGGCGAGGAGCGAGACGCCCCCGGAAAGATGGATGCCGCTACGCACGAGGCGTCCGAGGTCACCACCACCGCACGAGAGGCCGCGCAGAGCGTCGCCGAGACGAGTGCGCACGAGGCGGCAGCGGTCGCCGGCGTCGCCAAGGATCGCGTCGCCGACCTCGTGTCGCAGTCGCGTCGAGAGCTCGCCGACCAGGCAGCCGGCCAGCAGCAGCGTCTCGCCGTCGGCCTCGGCACGATGGGCGACGACCTCTCGCGGATGGCGGATGCCGACGAGAACGGCGGTTTCGCGGGCGAACTCGTGCGGCGCGCGGCGTCTCACGTGTCGACGGTCGGAACCTGGCTCGGCGACCGCGATCCCCAGCAGCTCCTCCACGATGTGACGGGTTTCGCCCGGCGTCGGCCCGGCACGTTCATCGCGGCGGCCGCGATCGCGGGAATCGTCGTCGGCCGCCTCAGCCGGGCCCTGGCCGCCGGCGCATCGACCGGAGACGCATCGAGCACCGCGAGCGCGTCGGACACGGCGGACGGCCCACGATTCGCCGAGGCGGATGCCGCCGCGCGGGCAGCCGAGGCTCCTCTCCCCTCGACCGAGGGGGATGCCGTCGTCGACGACACCGGCCTCGTCGCGGGAGTCGACGGTGGCGATCCGCCGCTGTACACCGAATCCGCCGCCCGCCTCGGTGGCACAGACGCCCGGGGTGACGGATGAGCGACGCAACCCCCTCGGAGCGCCGGGCCGCGACCACATCGCTCGGCGACCTGGTCGGCGAGGTCACGCGCGACATGTCCACCCTCATGCGCCAGGAGCTCGCGCTCGCGAAAGCGGAGGTGAAGGACTCGGCCTCGAAGTCGGCGAAAGGTGCCGGGCTGCTCGGCGGGGCGGGCTACGCGGCCGGGATGGTCGTGCTGTTCCTTTCCATCGCCCTCTGGGCGGCCCTCGCCCTCGTCGTCGGGTCGGCGTGGTCCGCGGTCGTCGTGGCCGTGCTCTGGGCGATCATCGCGGGGATCCTCTTCGCGATCGGCCGCGCACAACTGAAGAAGGTGCAGGGCGTGCCGCAGACGGCGGCGACCCTGCAGGAGATCCCGGAAGCATTCACCAGGAACGAGGAGAACCGATGACCGATTCACCGGAAGCCATCCGCGCAGAGATCGAGCGCACGCGAGCCGAGCTCGGCTCGGACGTCGACGCTCTCGCCGACAAGGTCACCCCGTCGAAGATCGTCGACCGCCAGAAGAGCAAGGTGCGCCACGCCGTCGGCGGCCTGCGCGACCGCCTCATGGGTGCTGCAGACGACACAGGCTCGGCTGCGAGCGATCTCGCCCACGGAGCCGCGGATGCCGCGCACAACGCGACCGAGAAAGTGAAGGGTGCCCCGCTGGCGGTCGGCCTGGTGGCCTTCGGCGCCGGTCTCGTCGTCGCCTCGCTCATCCCCCCGTCGCGCGCCGAGCGCGACGCCGCCGCGAAAGCGAAGGACAAGGCCGAACCGCTCGTCGAGCAGGCGAAGAGCGTCGCCCACGACATCGCGGAGGATCTCAAAGAACCGGCCGCAGATGCCGCCGCCGCGGTGAAAGACCGCGCGACTGAGGCGGTGCAGCACGTCAAAGACGACTCGTCGGCGGCGGTGTCGACCGTCCGCGATCGCGCGCAGGACGCCGGAGACGCCGTCCGCGAGGCGTGACGGAGCGGCTGCGCCGAGAACACCGTGGGGCGGGGCACCGGGCTCGCCCCGCCCCACGGCTGCCCTGCAACGAGGCGCCGGGTCCCTCTCGGAATCCGGCGCCTCGTGACGTGTCCGGTCGTTCACACGATGGTCTTCGCGGCGTAACCCGCCACCCGGGGTCGAGCCTTCAGCATGAGACAACCGCGTCAGACGACGCGGCGCCCCTCCCCCGGAAGGCGATCCGATGTCTCGACCCGTGCGCGTGCTGTCGCTCTACGAAGGATTCTTCGCGGGAGGCGCGCGGATCCTGCACTCCGATGTCGTCGCGAGCCTGGCGGCATCCGGCGATCAAGAGCATCATGTCCTGTCGCTGACCTCCGCGGCCCGTCGCGACGCGTCCCTGCAGGACGCCCGGGATGACACGCGCTACCGCCGTCTGCGCGAAGCGGGGGTCGGGATTACCGCGTTCGAGCGCGTCGCCGGCGATCGACCGATCACACCCGACGCGTTCAGCGCTGCCGAGCTCGACCACGCCGCCGCGCTCTTCGACGAGGCCGACATCGTGCTGTCTCTGAAGGAGCAGCCCCTGAGCCTGGTCCTCGCGCTCGAGAAGGCAGGCCTGCTCCCCGTTCGTCCGACGGCCGCGTGCCTGCACCGCTCCGACCCCACCCACTCCGGACCGGCTCTGGGATGGCTGACGGATGCCGCCGCCGCGGGCATCGTGTCGGCGACGATCTCGTGCGCGGCCTCCACGTCCGACGCGTACGCCCGCGCCGGTGTCGCCGCCGGCGACGCCTGGATCATCGACAACGGCATCGACACGCGACGGTTCCGGCCGGGGACGCGGTTCGAGCGTCGCCGGATCCGCGAGGGTCTCGGCATCCCGGAATCGGCGCACGTCGTCCTGCTGGCGGCGCGGTTCGACGCGATGAAGGATCCGGGCCTGTTCCTCGCGGCGGTGGCGCGGCACGCGCGGCGCTTCCCCGACGCGCACTACGTGATGTGCGGCTCGGGAATGACTCGCGACAACGTCGGATTCGCCTCGCTCGTCGCCGAGAGCGGCATCCCGGACGGAGCGCACCTCCACGCCCTCGGACTCCGCGAGGACATGCCGCAGCTGTACCGGATCGCCGACGTGGTGGCGCTCACCAGTGCCTTCGGCGAGGCCGCACCGCTCTGCCTGGCTGAGGGGGCGGCATCCGGGGCCATCCCCGTGACCACCGACGTCGGCGACGCCGCTCGCGTCGTCGAGGGCTTCGGCCTCGTCACTCCGCGCGACGCGGACGCGATCGCCGGCACCTGGGCGCACGCTCTCGCCCACCGCGGCGCGCTCCGCGCAGCCGCGATCCGCGCGCGGGGTCGTCTCGACCGACGCCGGATGGTCGACGAGTATCGCGAGGCGATCTCGGGCCTGCTGCTCCGGGACGCGCTCGCCGCGTAACCGAGTCGGGTCGCGCGAGGTGCCGTCCCGGCGCTGAGTGTCCCAAACACCCGGACGATTTTTCCGAGCGTCCGGGTGTTTCGGACACTGGAGCAGCACGCGGAGCGCCCGTGCTGCTCAGGCGGGCATCCACGCGGCGATAGCGATCACCACGATCACGAGCAGCGCGACCGCGGCCTGAACGCACAGGAGGACGGCGAACAGGTAGCCCTGGTACGAGCCCTTGCGTCCCGTGAAGCCGTTGACCAGCAGGGCCGCGAAGATCGCGACCTGGAACGCGATGCCGATCCATGCCCACGCCGCGACGATCGGGACCGAGAACGCGAACAGCACGATCGCGATCAGGGCGAGGAGCCCGGATGCCAGGAGCCAGGCCTTGCGATTCGGGTTCTGCACGGCTTCCTGGTTCAACACCCGGTTCGGGTCGTGGCGGGGGCCGGTCATGGCGGCGTCCTTTCCGTGGGGAGGGGCCACCGTAGGCCTGTCGAGCGGAACGAGCTGAGCGGGTTGACAGGCTCCGGACACGACTGCCACCGGTCCCTTCGACGAGCTCAGGGACCTCCGCCGCGAGGGACGTGCGACCGGACCGCGCCGCGGTTGCCACCGGTCCCTTCGACAGGCTCAGGGACCTCCACGCGGCAGGGACCTCGCCGCGACGGCGACCCGGCCGGAACGCGAGGTGGCTGAGCCCGTCGAAGCCACCGTGCCCTCCGACGGGCGCCGCACCATAGACGGCGGGCGACACCCGCGCCATCCCCGCAGCCGACCCGGGAAAGCGTGTCTACAGTGAGGCATGACCGCGCGCATCCTCTCGATCGGCACGGCCCTGCCCGAGACGCGCGTCGACCAGGCCACGCTCCGCGACCTCTTCGCGGCCCAGCCCGGGTTCGACCGGAAAGCGCAGCGGCTGGTCGGCGCGGCCTTCGACGCGGCGGCGATCGACACGCGGCACGTCGTCCTCCCCCAGCTCGCCGGCGAGGGCGGCGGAGCCCTCGGTGTCCGCGACGGCGACACCCTGCTGATGCCCCCGACCGGCGCCCGCAATGACGAGTACCGCCGCACCGCGCCGACGCTCTTCGCCGAGGCCTCGCGCACCGCGATCGCCGGGTCGGGGCGGACGCCGGATGCCATCACCCACGTCGTGACCGTCTCGTGCACCGGCATGTTCGCGCCCGGCCCCGACTACCGGCTCGTCCGCGACCTGGGTCTCGCCACCACGGTCGAGCGGTACCACCTCGGATTCATCGGGTGCGCCGCGGCGATCCCCGCGCTGCGCCTGGCCGCGCGCATCGTCGCCGCCGACGCCGACGCCGTCGTGCTGGTGGCGTGCGCCGAGCTGTGCTCTCTGCACTGGCAGACCTCGTCGCACCCCGATCAGATCGTCGCCGCCTCGGTGTTCGCCGACGGTGCCGCTGCGGCGGTCGTGGCATCCGGAGATCCCGCGCACGAGGGCTTCGACCTCGACGGCTTCGCGACCCACGTGACGGACGAGGGCGAGCGGGACATGGCCTGGACCGTCGGCGACTCGGGCTTCGAGATGACGCTGACGCCCGAGGTCCCGCGCATCATCGGCCGAGAGATCGTCGGCATCGCCGCCGACGTGATCGGCGACCTCGACGGGATCGACGCGTGGGCCGTTCATCCCGGGGGCCGCAGCATCCTCGACCGCGTCGAGACCGCCCTGGATCTGGATGCCGGCGCCCTCGCGCCCTCGCGAGAGGTCCTGCGCGCGCACGGCAACATGTCGAGCGCGACCCTGCTGTTCATCCTGCGCGACCTCCTCGCCGAGCCCTCGCGCGACGACGGCGACCGCGTGGCCGCGCTGGCCTTCGGCCCGGGGCTCACCGTGGAGGCGGCGCGTCTGACGCTGCGGCGCCCGTGACCCGCGCACGGGGAGCGTGGCGAGGGCTCGCCGAGCGCGACACCGCCCTCACCGAGCTGATGGACGACCCCGACTGCGACCCCCGTACCCTCGCCGCGACGTACCGCCGGTTCGGCCTCGTGAACCGGCTCGTCTCGGCGTGGGGCCACGTGTACCGCTCGCGCGTGCGCCCCGAGTTGCGCGCGCTCGGCCGCCCCGCCCGCGTGCTCGATCTCGGATGCGGCGGCGGTGACGTGGTGGTGCGCCTCGCGACCCTCGCCGCGCGCGACGGCCTCGACGTCGAGTGGGTGGGGGCCGACCCCGATCCCCGGGCGCTCGAGGCGGCACGCGAGAGAGAACGACCCGGGGTCCGCTTCGTCGCACAGGGGTCACGCGAGCTGATCGCCGCCGGCGAGCGCTTCGACGTCGTGCTCTCGAACCACGTCCTGCACCACCTCGACGCCGACGGACTTCACCGGTTCGCCGAGGACTCGCTCACGCTGTCGCGCGGACCCGTGCTGCACGGCGACATCGCCCGCGGCCGCCTCGCCTACGCGCTGTACGCCGTCGGCATCACGCCGCTGTCGGCGGGAACCTTCCTGCGGGTCGACGGGCTCCGCTCCATCCGCCGCAGCCACCGCGCACCCGAGCTGGCCGAGGCCCTCGGCTCGCCGTGGCACGTCGAGACCCCGGCGCCCTTCCGCGTGCTCGCCGTCGCGAGAGGGCGCGCGGATGCCTGAGGTCCTCGTCGTCGGTGCGGGCCCGGTCGGTCTCGCCCTCGCCGCCGACCTGCGCGCGCGGGCGGTCGAGGTCGACGTCGTCGAGAAGCGGACGTCGATCGGCGGAGGGACGCGGGCCATCGGCATCCACTCCCCCGCCCTCGCGCTCCTCGAGCACTCGGGCGCGACCGACGACCTGCTCGCCCGCGCGGTGCGCCATCGAACGCGGCGAGGCCCGCGCCGACGGGCGGCTGCTGGCCGAGATCCGCTTCGACCGACTGCGCGCGCGACACCCGCACGTCGCCGCGCTCCCCCAGGCCGACACGGTCGACGTCCTCACCCGGCTCGCCCCGCCCGTCCGGCGCGGGGTCGCCGTCACGGCGCTGATCGACGACGGCGCGTCGGTGCGCGCGCGAGCCGTCGGCCCGCACGGCGACGAAGAGATCCGCGCCCGGTTCGTCGTCGTGGCATCCGGGTGGGCGGGGAGAGACCTCGTCTACCGACCCGGTGCCGTGCGCACGCACCGATACCCCGACCGGTACGCGATGGCCGACGTCGTCGCTCCCGGCGGTCCCGTCGCGCGCGTCCACCTCGAACGCGCGGGCGTGCTCGAGTCATTCCCGCTCCCCGACGGTCACCGTCGTCTCGTGGCCTGGGCGGGCACGGACGAGATCCCGGATGCCACGGCCTTCCTCCGCCGCGCCGTCGCCGACCGGGCCGGGCTCGACGTCGACATCCCCGCGGCGACGACCTTCCGCGTCCGCCGCGCCGTGGCTCCCGCGCTCCGGCGCGGCCGCGTGATCGTCGTCGGCGACGCGGCGCACGAGGTCAGCCCGATCGGCGGTCAGGGCATGAACCTCGGACTCCTCGACGCGCTCACCCTCGCCCCGCTGCTCTCGCGCTGGTTGCGGACGGACGCACCGGACGGGCTCGCCCGCTGGGAGCGCGATCGTCTCGCGTCGGCGCGGCACGCGGCCCGCCTGGCCGCGCTCAACACGTTCCTCGGGCGGGCGCTCGGCCCGTCCGCACACGCGGCCAAGACGGCGGCGCTGCGCGCGGTCCTGCGGGGACCGGGTGGCCTCGCCTTCACCCGCGCGTACGCGATGCAGGCGGATCGGGCCGCCCGCAGCTGAGCCGCACCTTGGCGCGGGCGCGATGCCGGCCGCGACACGGCGCCCGGGCCGCGGGTCAGTCGAGGTGGAAGATCTCGGGGAGCTCGTGCCACCACTCGCCCTCGCGCCGGTCGGGCACGGGGCTCTGCAGGGGTTCTTGCACCGACCACCAGCGTTGCGTCTCGGGGTCCGCCGCGATCGCCGCCATGTCGGCCTCGTAGTCGTCGCCGACGTACTCGTAGTACGCGAACAGCAGCTCGCCGTAGCGATAGATCGAGTAGTTGCGGATGTTGCTGCGCGTGAGCCGCTCGAGCACACCGGGCCAGACGGCGGCGTGATACCGCTCGTACTCTTCGCGGTTCTCGGGCGAGACACCGATGACGGACGCGATCCTTCTCATTCGTTCTCCTTCGAAGCGGCACGGTCACCGGCACGGGGGTGACCGGGCGAAGCCGGTCGACCAGCTGCGGCGGCATCAGGTTCGTCCCGACGATACATCATATGAATGACGACCTCGTCCACCGGAGGAGGAGTTCCAGATCAGTCGGCGATGCCCAGCCGGAGCGCGTCGAGACGGTAGAACTCTGCCGCCGTGCGCCCCAGGACTCGCTCGCGGGCGTCGGCGTCGAGCTCGTCGAAGAGGGGGCGCAAACCGTTCCACACCCGCGTGTACCCGCCGGAGAGGACCGAGATCGGCCAGTCCCCGCCGTACATCAGGCGGTGCGGCCCGAACATCTCGAGAGCCCTGTCCACGAACGGGCGGATCTGGTCGGTCGTCCACGCCGAGCTGTCGCCCGTCGCCGAGTACAGTCCACTCACCTTGGCGTACACGTTCGCGTTCTCCGCGGCGGCACTCATCAGACGACCCCACTCCGCCCCGTCGCTCACGCCGATCGGCGGCTTCGCGAGGTGGTCGATCACCATCCGCAGGCGGGGATGACGAGCGGCGACCAGTGGGACGATCTCGACGTGGCGCGGGAGCACGGCGACCACGTCGAAGGACAGACCGCGCTCTTCCAGCAGCCCCAGGGAGGCGTCGACGTCCGGCCGCAGGAGCCAGTCGGGGTCGGGCTGGTTGTGGATGAGGGTGCGGACGCCGACCATGAGCGGGTCGCCGTCCCACGACGCGAGCGTGCGAGCCGTCGCCTCCGGATCCTCGAGCGGGGCGTACCCGACGATGCCGGCCACCTCGGGGTGGGCCGCAGCCGACTCGCGCATCAGCTGCGTGTCCTCCGGATTGTCGGCCGACTGCACCTGCACGGTGAAGTCGATACCGGCCGCGCGCAGCTCTGGGGCGACGTCGGCGAACGTCATGACCCCGTCGATCGGGGCGGCGTCCGGCGTGAGCCAGTCGTACTCGGCGCGGGACGGGTCCCACACGTGCTGATGGGCGTCGATCACGGGAAAGGTCATGCGTGCCTCCTCGGGCGGGTTCGGACAATCATCATCGGAGGTTTTCGCCACCGACGGGGGTGTTTCGAGCGGAATCGGCCGAATTCCTCCGATGAATCCTTGCAGTCCGTAGACTGACCGCCATGACCGACGACTTCGTCTCCGCACCGCGTTCCCAGACGGACGTGGTCATCGACGGCATCAAGACGATGCTGACGCGAGGGGAGCTCGGTCCCGGGTCGCGCCTGCCGATCGAGAAAGATCTGGCGGCGCAACTCGGCGTCTCGCGCGGCTCGCTGCGCGAGGGCGTCCGGGCGCTCGCGACGCTCGGGGTCCTCGAGACGCGACAGGGCGACGGCACGTACGTGACGGCGCTCGACCCCCGCACCCTGCTGAGCCCGCTCGGCTTCCTCGCCGACCTCCAGCAGCCCGCCCACGCCGCCGACCTGCTGGCGGTGCGACGAATGCTCGAGGCCGAGACCGTCTCGCTCGCCGCCACGCGTCTCACCGACGAGGAGCTGCAGCAGCTCGACCGGACGCTCGGGGTCGTCGACACGATCCTCGAGAACGAGCCCGACATGGACCTCGAGGGCTTCATCGACGCCGACACCGAGTTCCACCGCATCATCGCCCGAGCGAGCGGCAATCCCGCGCTGGCCGCCATCATCGACACGCTCGTGGGGCGCACGTTCCGCGCGCGACTCTGGCGCGCCATCACGCACCGCGGGTCGGTGCGCGAGACGCAGGCCGAGCACCGGGCGATCCTCGACGAACTCGTCCGTCGGGATCCCGCCCGGGCTCGCATCCGCATGCAGGTGCACCTCCTGGGCGTCGAGGAGTTCAGCGCCGCACACGCGGACGAAGACCCCGAAGCCCAGTAGCCGTCACCGGCTCGCCCAGTACGTTCCCTCAGGGAAGGTGTACTCGGCCAGAGACGCGTCGTACATCTCGGCGCTGTAACCGGGCAGCGACGGGAGCACGTACGCGCCGTTCTCGACGATGCACGGGTCGACGAAGTGCTCGTGCAGGTGGTCGACGAACTCGGTGACGCGGTTCTCGAGCGTCCCGGACACGCACACGAAGTCGAAGATCGACAGGTGCTGCACGAGCTCGCACAGACCGACGCCGCCGGCGTGCGGGCACACCGGTACCCCGAACTTCGCGGCCATCAGGTAGACGGCGATGATCTCGTTCACGCTCGCGAGGCGGGCGGAGTCGAGCTGGCAGAAGTCGATCGCTTCGGCCTGGAACATCTGCTTGAACAGCACCCGGTTCATCCCGTGCTCGCCGGTCGCGACCCCGATCGGGGCGACGGCCTTGCGCACCGCGGCGTGCCCGAGAACGTCGTCGGGGCTCGTGGGCTCTTCGATCCACAGCGGCTTGAACTCGGCGAGGTGGCTCATCCACTCGATCGCCTCGGGGACGTCCCAGACCTGGTTCGCGTCGATCATCAGGTTGGCATCCCACCCGATCACCTCTCGCGCGATGCGCAGACGCCGGATGTCGTCGTCGAGGCTCGCGCCGACCTTGAGCTTGACGTGGCGGTACCCCTCGTCGACGGCCTCCTGCAGCAGACGCCGCAACTTGTCGTCGCTGTACCCGAGCCAGCCGGCACTCGTGGTGTAGCAGGGGTAGCCGCCGCGGCCCTCGAGCTCGGCGATGCGCGCGGCGCGCGTGGGAGCGAGCTCGGTCAGGATGCCGATGGCCTCCTCGCGCGTGAGGGCGTCCGACAGGTAGCGCATGTCGGCGACGTCGACGAGCTGCTCCGGGGTCATGTCGGCGAGCAGACGCCACAGGGGCTTCTGCGCGACCCGGGCGGCGAGGTCCCACATGGCGTTCATGACCGCGGCCATGCCGAGGTGCACGACGCCCTTCTCGGGACCGAGCCAGCGCAGCTGCGAGTCGGACGCGAGCTCGCGGTAGACGCCCCCGAGGTCGGCGACGGCATCTTCGACCGAGCGTCCGACGAGGGGCAGTCCACGCTGACGCGCCGCCTCCACGCACAGGTCGTTGCCGCGTCCGATGGTGAACGTGAAGCCGTACCCCTTCAGCTCGGGGTCGTCGGTGTGCACCACCACGTAGGCGGCGGAGTAGTCGCCGTCCTTGTTCATGGCATCCGACCCGTCCATGCTGAGCGAGGTCGGAAAGCGCACGTCGTGCGCGGTGACGGCGGTGATCGTGGTCATGCGTCTTCCTGGGAGATGAGGCCGGCCTCGGCGAGGTCGAGCCAGAGGTCGTCGGGGATGGGGGTGGCGGCGCGATCGAGGTTCTGCGTCACTTGGCGGCGTCCTCGCGCGCCGAGCACGACGGATACGACCGCGGGATGCCGCAGGGCGAAGGCCACCGCGACGTCGGGCAGGGTCACCCCGTGGCGCTCGCTGACGTCGGCGATCGCGTTCGCCCGCGCGATGAGCTCCGGGGGCGCGGGCTGGTAGTCGTAGGTCGCGTCCGCCGGCGGACGCGGGGCGCTGAGGAGGCCGGAGTTGAAGACCCCGGCGGCGACGACGCCGACTCCGCGCTCCTGGGCGAGCGGCAGAAGCTCTGCGGCAGCGGAGTCGTCGAGGAGCGTGTACCGCCCCGCACACATCACGACGTCGATGTCGGCGCGCCGGATGAGCTCGGCGAGCGGGTCGGCCGCGTTCATCCCGGCACCGACGGCCGAGACGACCCCCTGCTCGCGCAGCTCGATGAGCGCGCCGATGCCCTCGGTGGACGCCTGCGCGAAGTGATCGTCGGGATCGTGCAGGTAGAGGATGTCGAACCGGTCGAGTCCCGTACGCCGCAGGGAGTCCTCGACCGAGCGCAGGATGCCGTCGCGACTGAAGTCCCACCTGCGGACGACGTCGCGCGGCACGTCGAAGCCCTCGTCATCGCGCAGATCCGCGGTCTCGGGGCTCGACTCGAGCACGCGCCCGACCTTGGTCGAGATCACGAACTCGTCGCGAGGCCGGTTCGCGAGACGCGCCCCCAGGCGACGCTCCGACAGGCCGAGTCCGTAGTGGGGGGCCGTGTCGAAGTACCGGATACCGCCGACCCACGCCGCGTCGACGGACTCGTCCGCCTCGGCCTCGGTGGTCTCGCGGTAGAGGTTGCCCAGTTGGGCGGCACCCAGACCGATCTCGGTGAGCGGTGTTCCGTGCCGCAGTGCACGCGTTCGCATGGAGCCTCCTTCGTCTCGCTGAGCGTACACGACATTCATCCGATGACTGAGACATATTTACCGCGCGCCGCCCGCGCCCTCGCGGCTTGGTATCGTGCTCCTTGCCATAGAAACCGCTTTCTGGCCCGTCATTGGTGGCGAAACCAAGACATATGACCACCTGTGGTGCATGATGGATGCGAGAGTCATCTGATCTTTAGGAGAGTCAATGTTGACAGCAGCCTACGTGGGCGATCACACGATCGACGTCCGGCAGGCAGATGCCACCCCTCCCGGTCCCGGCCAGGTGCAGATCCGCGTGGCCTACACCGGCCTCTGCGGGACGGACCTGCACATCCTGCACGGCTCGATGGACGCGCGGGTGCAGACGCCGCTCGTCTTCGGTCACGAGATGAGCGGCACGATCGCTTCCCTCGGCGAGGGCGTCGAAGGATGGGCGGTCGGCGACGGGGTCACCGTGATGCCGCTCGCGTGGGACGGAACCTGCCCCGCCTGCCGCGCCGGCAACCAGCACATCTGTCAGAACCTCGATTTCATCGGCATCGACTCCCCCGGCTCGCTCCAGGGGCTGTGGAACGTGCCGGTCGAGACGCTCGTGCGTCTGCCGGAGGGGATCGCACTGGATCACGCCGCCCTCGTCGAGCCCATCGCCGTCGCCGTGCACGACGTGCGCCGCGCCGAGCTCGCGCCCGGCGACAAGGCCGTGGTCATCGGCGGTGGCCCGATCGGCGTCCTCATCGCGTGCGTCGCCCGCCATGTCGGCGCCGAGGTGCTCGTGATCGAGCTCGACGAGAAGCGCCGCGCGCAGATCGAGGAGCTCGGCTTCGCCACCCTCGATCCCCGCGAGCGCGACCAGGTCGCCGTGGTCGAGGAATGGACCGGGGGCGCGGGCGCCGACGTCGTGTTCGAGGTCTCGGGAGCGGCTGCCGCCGTTCGCGGTGCCACGGGCCTGGCGAAGGTGCGCGGCACCATCGTGGTCGTCGCCATCCATCCGACTCCGCGTGAGATCGACCTGCAGCGGATGTTCTGGCGCGAGCTGCGCCTGCTCGGCGCGCGCGTCTACCAACGTCCCGACTTCGAGACCGCCGTCGAGCTCGTCGCCGGCGGTGTGATCCCCACCGATCTGCTCATCACCCGCATCGTGCCGCTCAGCGCCACCGCCGAGGCCTTCGCCGACCTCGAGGCCGGCCGCGCGATGAAGATCCTCGTCGACGTGGGAGGCCAGGCATGAGCGGGCTGTTCTCCCTCGAAGGCACGACCGCCGTCGTCACGGGCGCCCGACGCGGGATCGGCTTCGCGATGGCGCTCGGCCTCGCCGAGGCGGGGGCCGACATCATCGGGGTCAGTGCCTCGCAATCGACGTCGGGCAGCGAGATCGAACGCGCGGTGACGGCCACCGGTCGCTCCTTCACCGGAATTGCGTGCGACTTCGGCGACCCGTCGGCGGTCGACGCGCTGTCGGCGGAGCTTTCCGGACGCCATATCGACATCCTCGTCAACAACGCCGGCACCATCGAGCGCGCCCCGGCGGCGGAGCACCCGCTGGACGCGTGGGACCGGGTGGTGCAGATCAACCTGAGCAGCCAGTTCCGTCTCACGCAGGCGGTCGCCCGGCAGATGCTCGAACGCGGTCGGGGCAAGATCATCTTCACCGCCTCGCTGCTGAGCTTCCAAGGCGGAATCAACGTGCCGGGCTACACGGCGGCCAAGTCGGGCATCGCCGGGCTCACCAAGGCCCTCGCGAACGAGTGGGCGTCCCAGGGCGTCAACGTCAATGCGATCGCGCCGGGCTACATCGCCACCGACAACACCGAGGCCCTGCGCGCCGACAGCGCCCGCTCGACTGCCATCCTCGACCGCATCCCGGCGGGGCGCTGGGGCGAGGCATCCGATCTCGCCGGGGCGACGGTGTTCCTCGCCTCCCGCGCCTCGGACTACGTGTCGGGCATCACGCTCCCGGTCGACGGGGGGTGGCTCGGGCGATGAACGACTCGTCCTCGCTCACCGAACGCCTCAGCTCCGTAGGTATCGTCCCCGTCGTGGTGCTCGACGACGCCGATCGCGCGCGGGATCTCGCCCTCGCCCTGCGCGACGGGGGTATCGGTTGCGCGGAGTTCACTCTGCGCACCCCCGCGGGACTCGCGGCGATCTCCGCGACCTCCGGCATCGACGGGTTCCTCGCGGGTGCGGGGACGGTGCTGACCGTCGAGCAGGCGGATGCCGCGATCGACGCAGGCGCGACCTTCGCCGTCACGCCGGGGTACGACCCCGCGATCGCCGACCGGCTGCGCGCCGGCGGCGTCGCGGTCGTGCCGGGAGTGGCCACGCCCACCGAGGTCCAGCGGGCCCTGTCCGACGGGTTCACGGACGTGAAGGTCTTCCCCGCCGGGCACCTCGGGGGCGCGAGCTACCTCGATGCCCTGCACGGACCGTTCCCCGGTATGCGATTCGTGCCGAGCGGCGGCGTCTCGCCCGACAGTCTCGGCGACTACCTCCGTCGTCCGTGGGTGCTCGCGGCGAGCGGCAGCTGGATGGTTCCGCGCGACGCGATCGCGCGCGGCGATTTCGACGCGATCGCGGCGGCAGCCGCCGACTGCGCCCGCATCCGCGACGACGCACGGTCCGCCCGATGAGCCGCGTCGTCACGCTCGGCGAGAGCATGGGGCTCGTCCTCGGTGCCGGTGTCGGGGGCTGGGAGCACCAGTCGCAGGCGCACGTCGCGACCGGCGGGGCCGAGGGGAACACCGCGATCGGACTCGCCCGCCTCGGGATCCCCGTGACGTGGCTCGGCCGCGTCGGCGATGACGCTCTGGGGCGTCGCGTGGTGGGAGACCTGCGTTCGGAGGGCGTCGAGGTCCGAGCCCTGGTCGACACCGGCGCGCCCACCGGTCTCATGCTCAAGTCGACGCCGCGCGCGGGGGCCACGACCGTCGACTACTACCGCCGCGGCAGCGCGGGGAGCCGTCTCGAGGCCGCCGACCTCGACGGGCTTCCCCTCTCCGCCGGCGACATCCTGCACGTGACCGGTGTCACGCTCGCCCTGTCGGAGTCGGCGCGCGACGCCGTGGTCGTCGCGGTCGACCGTGCTCGCGCAGCCGGCGCCCTGGTGTCGTTCGCCGTGAACCACCGCAGCCGTCTCTGGGCCCACGCCGAGGCCGTCGCCGCGTACGCGCACGTGATCGCCCGCGCCGACATCGTCTTCGCGAGCGACGACGAAGCCCGGATGCTGCACGCGCACACGGCTCCGGAAGACCTCGCCCGCGCGCTGGCCGCGGCCGGTCCCGCCGAGGCCGTCGTCACCTTCGGCGGCGACGGGGCCGTCGCGGTCGTCGACGGCGACCTCCATCGCGTGGCCGCCGTCCCGATCACCCCCGTCGACACCGTCGGCGCCGGTGACGCGTTCGCCGCCGGATACCTGTCCGAGCGCCTCCTCGGCGGCGACGCCGCGACCCGCCTGCGCACGGCATCGCTGGCCGGCGCGTACGCCTGCCTGCATCCCGGCGACTGGCAGGGCGGCATCCGACGATCCGAGCTCGACGGCGCGGCATCCGCCGACCCCGTCACCCGCTGAACCATCCACCCCAAGGAGAACCCATGACCTTCGCTCGACTCGGTGACCCCGGCGCCGAGATCCCCGTCCTGCGCCACGACGGTGCCGTGTACGACCTGCGGCCGCTGACCGCCGACATCGACGGGGCGTTCCTCGCCGCCGACGGTCTGGCCCGCGCGCGTGCCGCGGCCGCACGCGGCGAGCTGACACCGCTCGCCGATGCCGACGCCCTCCGTGTCGGAGCGCCGATCGCCGCCCCGGGCAAGATCGTGTGCATCGGGCTGAACTACCACGACCACGCGGCCGAGACAGGTGCCGCGGTGCCCGCCGAGCCGGTCGTCTTCATGAAAGACCCCTCGACGATCGTCGGCCCCTTCGACGACGTGCTCATTCCGCGCGGATCGACGAAGACGGACTGGGAGGTCGAGCTCGGGGTCGTGATCGGCTCGACCGCGCGGTACCTGTCCTCCCCCGACGAGGCGCTCGCCCACGTGGCGGGATACGTCGTCTCGCACGACGTCTCCGAGCGCGAGTTCCAGCTCGAGCGCGGCGGCCAGTGGGACAAGGGCAAGAGCTGCGAGACGTTCAACCCCCTCGGACCCGACCTGGTGCCGGCATCCGACATCGAAGACCCGCAGGCTCTCGGCCTGCGCCTCTCGGTGAACGGCGTCGAACGGCAGAACGGCTCGACCTCGGCGCAGATCTTCCCGGTCGCGTACGTCGTCTGGTACCTGTCGCAGTTCATGGTGCTGCGCCCGGGCGACCTGGTGAACACGGGGACCCCCGCGGGCGTGGCCATGGGGCTCCCGGACATGCCCTATCTTCGAGCCGGCGACGTGGTGGAGCTCGAGATCGACGGTCTCGGCCGCGCGCGTCAGACGATGGTGCAGGCATGAGCGCCGGCGAGTTCGACGGTCTGTCCGTCGTCGTGACCGGCGGAGCCTCGGGCATCGGACTGGCGACGGCACAGGCGTTCGCCGCGCGGGGCGCACGGGTGGCGGTGCTCGACCTGGTCACCGATCATCTCGACGAGGGCCTGACCGGATTCGGGGCGGACGTCACCGACCGGGACTCCGTGGATGCCGCCCTGGCCGCCGTCGCGGACCGATTCGGCGGCGTCGACGTGCTGGTGAACAGCGCGGGTGTGAGCTGCGTGGGAACCGTCGAGGAGGCCACCGAGGCCGACTGGGACCGTGTGCTGAACATCAACGTGCGCGGCACCGCCCGCGCGTGCGCCGCAGCACTCCCGTACCTTAAGCGCTCGGAGCACGCGTCGATCGTCAACGTGTGCTCGATCGGGGCGCTCAACGGCCTCCCCCAGCGCGCCGTCTACAACGCTTCGAAGGGAGCGATCCTCTCGCTCACCTACGCGATGGCGACCGACCATGTGCGCGAGGGCGTGCGGGTGAACTGCGTGAGCCCCGGCACGGTGTCGACGCCCTTCGTCGAGCGGATGCTGCAGAACTTCCCCGACCCGGTCGCCGAGCGTGCCGCGCTCGACGCCCGCCAGGCGACGGGCCGCATGGTCACGCCCGACGAGGTCGCCGGGGCGATCCTGTACCTCGCGAGCCCGCTGTCGGGGTCGACCACGGGCACGGCCCTCGAGGTCGACGGCGGCGTGACGCACCTCCGGGTGCGCCCGCAGTAGTCCGCGGTCCGGGGCGGGGCGCCGCGGCGGCTCAGTCCGTCGGTGCCCCGCCCCGACCGCTTCACTGCCGGTGGCTGAGCAGCGCACCACCCCCGCAGCCCAGGTGGCTGAGCCCGTCGAAGCCACCGGACCCCGCCCCCACCCCCGCAACACAGGTGGCTGAGCCCGTCGAAGCCACCGGGCCGTTGCCCAGCGGCCCGCGCCGTCACGCCACGACGAGCTGCGCGGCGAGCAGCAGCGCCGCCAGCATCGTCAGCTGGAACACCGCCCGCCCCGGCGATCGCACGAACACCATGACCACCGCGGCGACCGCGACCGCCGCCACCGCCACGAAGAAGACGAGGCCCAGGGCCGTGGCATCCGTGCCCCGAAGCACCGCGATCGCGCCGGCGAGGATCCCGCACGCGGCCAGGACCACCGAGGCGCGCGCTCCGAGACGGTGCGGGAGTCCCCGCACCCCGGTGCGGCGGTCGTCGTCGAGGTCGCGCACGACGTTGGTGAGGTGGACGGCTGCTCCGAGCGCCGCCCCGGCGACGGACGCCCAGGGCGCCGCGAGCGCCGGAGGGACGGTTGACAGCGTCGCGAACGAGGGGAAGAGCCCGAAGCTCAACACGAAGGGCGCGATCGAGAACGGCGTCGACTTCAGCCCGGCGTTGTAGGCCCAGGCCGAGCCGAGCGCGATGGCGTGCGCCGCGACGAGCCCCGGGCCCAGCGGCACCGAGAGCCCCACGGCGAGGATCGCGGATGCCACGGCCACCGCGAGCGCACGCTCCGGGGTGACCGCTCCCCCGGCGATGGGCTTGTCGGTGCGGCCGACGGCCGCGTCACGCGCCCCGTCGATCGCGTCGTTGGAGAGCCCCACCGAGACCTGACCCGCGAAGACGGCCACCACGAGCAGCGCGAGGCGCGCGGGCTCGACGCCCGCCGCGATCCCGAGCGCGAGGGAGAGGACGGTGACCACGAGCGTGGGACCGGGATGGGTCGCGCCCCAGAGGGCCCGCACGAGGTGCGGCTTCGCCGCGGCATCCGTCATTCGTCGACGCTATCGTGCGGCGAGGGCGGTCGGCGCGGCGTGCCGTCGTGCGGAGTTTTCACCCGGCGCGCCGTGCCGTCGCGCGGAGTCGGGGCGCGGCGCGCCGGTCCCGAGCCCGCGGCGCCGGCGTGTCGCCGCCGAGGTCCGCGCGACGGTACACGTCCTGCCACTTTCGTCATCCACGAGGTCTCCCGGCCAACCGTGCCGTCACGCGGAGACCTCGCCCGACACGCCGATCCCGAGACCGCTCCCCCGGCGTGCCGCTCACGAACTCCGCCCGACGGCACGCGTCCCAGCACAGCCGCGACACGGCCACAGGCCTCCCCGGCCACCCGTCCCCGCGTACCGTCGTGCGGAGCCCCTCCCCGACACGCCGCCACCCCACACCCCCACCCGGCGTGTCGCCGACGAACTCCGCCCGACGGCACACGTCCCGGCACGACCGCGACGGGGGAACGACGGAACCCGGATGCCATGGCATCCGGGTTCCGAAACGGAGACGACGCGACCCTCAGGCGGTCTCGAAGCCCTCTCGCTGCGTGTTCTCGTCGGCGACACGGACGCCCCAGCGGTACGCGAGCTTGCCGCCGAGCCAGCCGGAGACGCCGAGACCGAGAGAAGCCACGGCGCTCAGAGCGAAGGCGACGACCGGCACGCGGCCGAGGTCGAGGAGACGCACGAGCAGACCGAGCGAGAACAGCACCATCGCCGTGACGTTGAGCACCAGGTGCGCGAGCGCGGTCCGGCGAGCGGGGGTCCCGGACGGGATGCGCGACATGTCCAGCAGCCCGAGCACCGAGGCGAACGCGGCCCCGCCGAGACCGATTCCGATGAGCCAGCGCGAGCCCGTCGCGAAAGCCCGAGGGTCGTCGGCGGCGAGCCCGAGCAGATCGAACACCAGGCTCGACGACCACGCCCCGATCGGGATCGTCACCGCGACCGGATGGAACGGATGGCCGTACGGCCCCGCGACGATCGCCCGGGGAACCTTGGCCGCGCGCATCGCGGGGAAGCTCGCTCCGCTCCGCGGTGCCGAGACCGTCGAGGGCCCCGGCACCGCGGCATCCGCCCCGCTCATTCCTTGTGCAGCGCGTCCTGCGCGCGACCGGCGAGCTTCTCGACCGTGTTCGGCAGCTCGGTCGTGCCGTAGAACCGGGCGTCGGGGTGCGTGGGCGGGGGCATCGGCACGCCCGCGGGCGGCTCCGGCAGGTAGGTGAACTCGCCCTTGCCGTCGGGGGTCGGGCCCGAGGCCCAGGTACCGTCTCCGGCCTGCTTCCCGTCGCTGAAATTGATGTACTGGTACGACACGTCGCGATCCTCCTTGTCGAGGGGGAAGTTGCTCGGCACCGGGAGCTTCTCGAGCCCCTCGGCCTGCAGTTCGGCGGCGGCCGCTGCCCACTGGTTCTGGTGCATGGTGTCGCGTGCGAGCAGGAACGCGAGCAGGTCCTTCACGCCGTGGTCGTCGGTCTGGTGGTAGAGCCGCGCGACCTGCACGCGCCCCTGCATCTCGGCGTTCGCGTTCGCCGTGAAGTCGGCGAGGAGGTTGCCGCTCGCGGTGACGAAGCTGCCCTGCCACGGGTTGCCCATCGAGTCGACCGGGCGCGCGCCGGCCCCCGCGACGATCCCGTGCTGGATGTCGGTGCCGCCGATGACCGCGGCGACGGTCGGGTCGTTCTGCACGGCCTCCTCGGTGATGCCGAGCGGGGCCTTCTCGAGCAGCTGGGCGATCATGATCGCGAGCATCTCGACGTGGCCCATCTCTTCGGCGCCGATCCCGAACACGAGATCCCGGTACTTGCCGGGCATGTGCATGTTCCAGGCCTGGAACTGGTACTGCATCGCGACCGAGATCTCGCCGTACTGCCCGCCCAGCACCTCCTGGAGCTTGCGGGCGTAGACCGCGTCGGGCTTCTCGGGGGTCGCGGAATGCTGGAGCTCTTGCCGGTGGAAGTACATCGTCTCTCCTCACCGCGCCGTGGGGGGATGCTCGGTCGGTCGACCGGGGTGGCGCGTTGGGGGCTACGAAACGGGTCGCTCGACGGGTTCGGCACGGGGGTTGTCGTCGGCCACGGAGTGCGTGACAATCGCGCACCCGGGGTCTTGGCACTCTCATCCCGAGAGTGCTAATCTGGTCGCAGTTGAGCGAACACGACTCAACTTCAACGGACAGATCGAAAAGGAGTATCGACATGGCCACCTACGACCCCTTCCGCGACCTCGACCGCCTCGCGTCGACCCTTCTCGACGCTCGCCGCGGCGGCGGACCGCGACGGATGCCGATGGACCTCTACCGCGATGGTGACCACTACGTCCTCGCCGCCGACCTCCCGGGCGTCGACCCGGGATCGGTCGACATCGACGTCGACGGTCAGCTGCTCACGATCCGCGCCGAACGCACGCTCTCCTCGGGCGAAGGCGTGAAGTGGATCACCCGCGAGCGCGAGACGGCCTCGTTCGTGCGGCAGCTCAACCTCGGCCAGGGCATCGACACCGACAACATCAGCGCGTCGTACCGCAACGGCGTGCTCAGCGTCACGATCCCGGTCAGCGAGAAGGCGAAGCCGCGCCGCATCGCCGTCTCGACCGACGACCACGACGGCGTCATCGAAGCGCACGAGAGCACCCCGCAGCTCATCGAGCAGTGAGTCGCACCACGAGGGGGCCGGCCTTCCGGGGCCGGCCCCCTCGCCGTCTGCGCGCGGTGCATGGGCGCAACCGTGAAGGTGGGCGACGGGCGCGCCCCGCCGTGCGCGCGGGGCAAACGCCGCGTGCGCGGAGGGCACGGCCGGTCGTGCCCGCGCTCGGTGTCAAGGCCCTCGGCGCAGCGCGCTGACCGCCGCAGAGTGCCGAGGTGTCTGTCACCATCCCCTCCCCCCTGAGCCCCCCGGACGATCGCGCCGTCGCGCCCACCCTGCCCTTCCGTCCGCGCGGCCCGGTCAGCGCCGCCGTGCTCGACCACCTCGTCCACGGTGCCGTCACCGCCCACACGGCTCTCGCCGACGCCGCGGTCGCGGCATCCGTCGACATCGAACGCGACGAGGATCTGCAGCTGGCCCTGTTCGCGCTGTACGCGTCGTCGTACGGATCCATCCCCGCCTTCCGCGCCGACCTGGAGTGGAACCCGAGCCTCATCGCCACGCGCCGCGTGATCGAGACGGCTTTCGATCTCTCGCTGCGGCGAAGCGTCGAGGTTCCCGCGCTTCCGGCGGCGACAGCGGATGCCGTGGCCCGCGCGCTCTTCACGATGACCGGCGCCGACACCGGCCCGAGCCTGTCGCGCCACCTTGCTCGGAAGGCGACCCTCGACCAGGCGCGCGAGTTCCTCGTCCAGCGCACGATCTACACGCTCCGGGAAGCGGACCCGCACTCGTGGGCGATCCCGCGGTTGACCGGGCGCCCGAAGGCGGCGCTCGTCGAGATCCAGTCCGACGAGTACGGCGGCGGCCGCCCGGACCGCGTGCACGCGACCCTCTTCGCCCGCGCGGTCCGCGCCGCAGGCCTGGATGCCGAGTACGGAGCGTACATCGACGAGGTGCCAGCCGTGACCCTCGCATCGCACAACGCCATGTCGATGTTCGGCCTCAATCGGCGCCTGCTGGGCGCGATCGTCGGGCATCTCGCCGCGTTCGAGATGACCTCGTCCATCCCCAACCGTCTCTACGCCGAGGGGCTACGTCGGCTCGGGTTCGACGACGACGTCTGCGAGTACTTCGACGAGCACGTCGAAGCGGATGCGGTGCACGAACAGATCGCCGGACACGACCTGGCCGGCGCCCTCGCCGAAGACCGCCCCGACCTGCTCGCCGACATCCTGTTCGGCGCGGCGGTGTGCCTCGAGGTCGATGCGCGGGTGGGCCGGCACATGCTCGACGCCTGGTCGCGGGGCGAATCGTCGTTGCGTGAAGAGGATGCACGATGAGCGACGACCCCGTCACCATCACCGCCTACCCCGACGGTCCGCTCCTCGTCCGCGGGGACGCCGAGATCCGCACGAGCGAGGGCGAGCCCGTCGCCCGAACCCGGCGCACGGTGGCGCTCTGCCGCTGCGGCCTGTCGACGATCAAGCCCTACTGCGACGGCACCCACAAGGCATCCGGGTTCCGCACCGACGACTGAGCCGTGCGCGTCGACGCCGAGTACGTGCTGCCGCTGCGGTGGCACGACGACCACGACCTCGACGAGCTGACCGCCTATCTGCGCGACCTCTCGCGGTGGATCGACGTGACCGTGGTGGACGGTTCCGCGCCGGCGCTCTTCCGCGCGCACGCCCACGCGTGGGGAGGGCACGTGCGCCACGTGCAGCCCGCCGTCGAGGGCGGGGCGAACGGCAAGGTCCGCGGCGTGCTGAGCGGGCTCGCGGTCGCTCGTCACGAGCGCGTCGTCCTCGCCGACGACGACGTGCGCCACACGCCCGACACCCTCGCGGCCCTCGTGACGGAGCTTCAGGATGCCGACCTGGTCAAGCCGCAGAACGTCTTCTTCCCGCGCCCCTGGCACGCCCACTGGGACACGGCGCGGTCGCTCGTGAACCGCGCCCTCGGAGCCGATTACCCCGGGACGTATGGGCTCCGCCGGTCAGCCCTGCCTCGCGGATACGACGCAGACGCCCTGTTCGAGAACTGCGAGATGGAGCGCACCGTGCGCGCAGGCGGAGGGCGAGTACGCGCGCGGCGCGACCTTTTCGTGCCCCGACGACCTCCGTCCGCGCGCCGGTTCTGGTCGCAGCGCGTCCGCCAGGCGTACGACAGTCATGCCCAGCCGGTGCGGCTCATGGCCGAGCTGGCGATCATCCCCGTCGTGTGGCGCCTGCGTCGGCGGCGCGGCATCCTGGCCTTCCTCACCCTCGCGGTGATCGGGCTCGGGGAACTCGGTCGCCGTCGCGCGGGCGGTGGGGCCGTCTACCCACGGTCCGCGGCGCTGTGGGTGCCGGTCTGGGCCATCGAGCGCGGCCTCTGCAGCTGGGCGGCCGTCGGACTCCGGCTCCGCGGCGGCGTGCCGTACGCCGGCGCACGTCTGCGGCTGGCGGCGACACCGTTGCGGACGCTGCGCCTGCGGGTTACGGACGACGCCGTCCGCTCTCGCGGCGGACGAGACTCCTGAGAAGTGTGGCGCAGGGGTGGAGATCCGCGACCTGCTGCCCGCTGGACCACAGAAACTCAGGAGTTTCGCCCCGCGCCGCCCCGCCGCAGGAGCCGGGGGCGACGCGAAGCGGTCAGAGGTCTTCGGGAGCGAGGTCGCCCTGGCCTTCCTCACCGAGCTCGACGATGCCGGGGTCCTCCCCCTGCGAGTCGGTCCCGGTCGACTCCGGGTGGATGTCCTCGAGCGGGATGTCGCTGTCGTCCGCGGGGATCTCGGCCGGGTCGGCACCGGTGGCCGTCGCGGGGTTGATGTCCTCGGGGTCGACACCGGCATCGACGGCCGTCGTGGCATCCCACTCCGCCTGCGCGGGGTCGAGCGCGGGATCGGGCTCGATGGAAGTGTCGCCGTCGCGCAACGGCTGGGCACCCGAGAGACCGCCGTCGGGGTCGGTGACGGGAACGTCGGGGGTGGACGGGTCGATCGAGGCGTCGCTCATGAGAGGTCCTTTCGTTTGAACCCCTTCATCCCATCGCGGGCGACGCGCACCGCCCCGCCCCTTGACAGCGCCACGGGCAGGACGAGGACTACGGGGAAAACTACCTAGGCCGGCCCACCCGACGACGCGAAAGTGCGGGGACTCGTACGCAAAGCGGCCGTCCTTCGGCGCGCGCCGGGCCGCGTGGAGCTCGCGAGCGGCTTCGATGACACGGACACAGCAGCGGGATGGCCCGCGGAGAGGGATACGTGGGCAAGTTCATCTACGAGGGCGGCGTTCGCAACGACTTCGAGGATCGCCTCCTGGCGCACCTCCAGGTCGTGATCGGAAACAAGCTGCGCCGGGGCGAGCCGTTCTACTTCGTGTGGAAGGACGACATCAGCACGGGCGGCGGACGTACCGCTGTGTGGCTTCACCCCCGAGCGAACCTCGTGTTCAAGTTCAACGGCGGACGTCCGCCGGCGGTGAACCGCGCGTGGCTCGAAGCGCTGATGTCGACGGCGAACTCCCCCACCGGTCTGTACGTCGTGCCGGAACCCGCGGACGACAGCCTCCCCGCCGCCACCTTCGCGTAAGCGCGTCACCCACCACGGCTGTCAAGGCGCTGGCGCGGGTCCACGACATGACGTTGCGTGAGGGCATGACGAATCCCCGCATAGTCGTGGTCGGCGGCGGCAACGCCGGACTGTCGGTCGCCGGGCGCCTGCACCGCGCCGGTCTGGCCGACATCACGGTCATCGAACCGCGGACGCTCCACGTCTTCGCTCCCCTGCAGTCGCACATCGCCGGCGGGGCTGCCCGCGCCTCGGAGGCCGCGCGGCCCCAGGCCGACGTCATCCCTCCGGGGGTGCGGTGGCTGCGCGACGAGGTCTTCACGGTGGATGCCGACACCCGGCGAGTCCACCTCGTCTCGGGCGGGCGAGTCGATTACGACCAGCTCGTGGTCTGCGCCGGGATGCGCATGGCGTGGGAACAGGTCCCCGGCCTGCCCGAGGCGATGGCCGCCGACTCCGGCATCTCGAACTACGACTACGCGCTGGCCGCGAAGGCCTCCGCGGTCCTGCGCGATCTCCGGTCGGGGACCGTGGTGTTCACGCAACCGCCCGAGCCGGCCTCGTGCGGCGCGGCCGCGCAGAAGCCCATGTACCTCGCGTGCGACTGGTGGCGCGCGATCGGCGTCCGCGACGACATCCGCGTCGTCTTCGTGTGTCCCGACCCCGTGCCCTTCGGCATCCCGGCGATCGATCGCGAGCTGCGGCGCAAACTCGACGAGTACGGCATCGAGGTGCGCTACAGCCGTGACCTTCGATCCGTGGATGCCGAGACCCGCACGCTCACGATCGGCCGCGGCGACGCGGAGGAGACGCTGGAGTACGACGTGCTGCACGCCGTGCCTCCTCAGCGGGCGCCCGAGTGGATCGCGGGCAGTGGACTCGCGGCATCCGATGATCCGCACGGGTTCGTCGACGTCGATCCCGAGACGCTGCAGCACGTGCGGCACCCGGAGATCTGGGCCGTCGGCGACGCGGCGGCGGTCGCCACCCGGCGCTCGGGCGGCGCGATTCGTCAGCAGGCCAAGGCGCTCGTGAAGAACCTGCGCGCCGTTCTGGAGGGACGCGCGCCCAACCAGAAGTACAACGGGTACAGCGTGGTGCCGTTCACGGTGTCGCGCGGCACGGTCGTGTTCGCGGAGTTCGACCGGTGGGGCCGGCTGCAGCCGACGATCCCGTTCTGGCGCTCGCTGTACCGGGAGCGTTACCTGTCCTGGATCGCCGACCGCCGGGTGCTGCCCTGGGTGTACTGGCACCTGATCCTGCGGGGGCGTGCCTGACACGGGGCTCCCGGCGGTTCCGCCCCACGCTCCGGGGCGTTCGCACGAGCGACCGCGGAGCGACGACCCGACGTCCGCGCGACCCGCCCGCTCGCGACACCCGGCGCGCCGACCCGGCACCCGGCGCCGACCCGGCATCCGGGGCGCCCACCCGGCATCCGGGGCGCCGACCCGGCATCCGGGGCGCCCACATCCGCGCATAAACGCGATCCGCGACCATAAACGCGCTCTCCTCGCGTTTCTGTGCGCGGATCGCGTTTATGCGCCCTCGCCGCCGCGACCGCGCGCCGCCATCGCTGCGGCCCCCGCTCGCCGTCGCCACAGCACCCGCGCGTATAGGTCATCCGCGCCGATCCCTCAACCCCGGGGGCATGTCGGCCACGACGGCCGAAGACTGGAACAGCCCCGGAAACCACACGAAAGAGGACACCATGGCCCAGGTCATCGAAACCATCGACGTCAACGTTCCCGTCCGCGTCGCGTACAACCAGTGGACGCAGTTCGAGGATTTCCCGCACTTCATGAGCTTCGTGGAGTCCATCACGCAGAAGAGCGACACCCTCACGCACTGGAAGGTGAAGATCGCCGGGGCCGAGCGCGAGTTCGACGCCGAGATCACCGAACAGCACCCCGACGAGCGGGTCGCGTGGAACAGCATCGGCGGAGACGAAAACCACGCCGGCGTCGTGACATTCCACCGCCTGTCGGACGACGAGACGCGTGTCACGGTTCAGATCGACTGGGCGCCAACGGGCGTGCTCGAGAAGCTCGGCGCGGTCTTCGGCGCCGACGACCACTCGGTGAAGAAGGACCTCGAGAACTTCAAGGAGTACATCGAGTCGCGCGGTGCCGAGTCCGGCGCCTGGCGCGGCGACGTCAGCTGACGCGTCCCCTGAACGACAAGCCGGGCCCGCCTTCACGAGCGGGCCCGGCTTTCGTCATGCGCGGGTCACCACTGCGGGTGGATCTCGGCTCGCAGTCGGCGGTCGTACACGTCGCGGACGAGAGCGTCGAACGCGTCGAGGTCGAAGCCGCCCTCGAGCAGCTCGGCGGCCTGGGCGTTCGCCGTGGCCTGAGACACCGAGCGTGCGCCCGGGATCACCGACGTGACACCCTCGCGCGACGCGATCCACGCGAGCGTCGCCGCGGGCAGCGACACTCCTTCGGGGAGGGATGCCTTGAGCTCGTCGGCCGCGGCCACGCCCTCGTCGAACGGGACACCCGAGAACGTCTCGCCCTTGTCGAACGCCTCACCGTTGCGGTTGTACGAGCGGTGGTCGTTCTCGGCGAAGGTCGTGGACCGCGAATACTTGCCCGACAGCAGCCCGCTCGCGAGCGGCACGCGCGCGAACACGGCGACGTTCTTCTCGGCCGCGAGCGGAAGCACCTCGTCGAGGGGCTTGAGGCGGAACGGGTTTGAAGATGATCTGCAGGTTGGTGAGGTTCGGGCGGGTCAGGGCCGACAACGCCTGGTCCATCGTCTCGACCGAGGCGCCGTACGCCGCGATCACCCCTTCGGACACGAGCTGGTCGAGGGCCTCCCACGTGGCGTCGTCGTCGATCACGGCCGAGGGCGGGCAGTGCAGCTGCACCAGGTCGAGCGTCTCGGTGTCGAGCAGGCGGCGCGAACGGTCGAGCCAGCCGCGGAAGTGCTCCATCACGTAGTTCTCGGGCACCTGGTCTTCGCGGCGGCCCATCTTGGTGGCGACGGTGATGTCATCGGCATCCCGACTCTTCATGAATGCCCCGATGATCTGCTCGGACCGGCCGTCGCCGTAGACGTCGGCGGTGTCGAACAACAAGACGCCGGCCTCGGCCGAGGCCGCCAGCACGGCCCGCGCATCGTCTTCGCTGACGTCTCCCCAGTCGGCACCGAGTTGCCAGGTGCCGAGACCGATCGCCGAGACCTCGCGGCCGGTGCGGGAGAGGGGGCGCTGCTGCATGGGATGTCCTTTCGACGCTGTTCTCGAGCCTAGCCAGCGCTTCCGACATCGGGGCGGTCGGATGCCGGGATCCCGGCGTTCGAGTCACGTCAACCCCGCCGCCGATGTCGGACCCCGCGCCTAACGTGGCCGCACGCCCCACGGAAGGACCGTCCATGAACACTCCCACCCCCGAGAATCTCCCCGGCGCCGATCACGGCGACACCGTCGCCGACTCCGACGGTCTCGCCGCCGACGTCCCCGCGGGCGGCGCGGGAGCCGACAGCGGCGCTGTCGCCGCGACCGAGATCGACACCGACGACGATGCGCGCGTGCAGAACGTGTCGAGCCAGAACGACCTGCCCGGGGTCGGAACGCGCGCGGCCGACGGCGGCATGGAGCGCGGCACCGACGACGCCCGGGGTGACAGCGGTTCGACCTCGCGCCACCATGAGGACACGACGGCCGAGGAGCCCGTGAACGGCACGGATCCGGAGCCGCACGTCGACGGCGACGATCCGATCGCGAAGTATCAGCCCGGCGTGGGCCGCGACTCCGCTGCCTCGAGCCGCATCGCCCAGAACCTCCCGGATCCCGACGACGCCTGACCGGCGGGGTCCGAGGCGGGCTCCGAGGCGGGCGTGGTCACCCGTCGGATGGCCGGAGCCCCGTCCGCCGCGCGCGCCACCCGAGCAGCACGTCAAGCACCACGAAGGCGGCGAGCGGGTAGCCGACCAGCGGAAGCACCAGTCCGATGAGCACGGCGCCGACGAGAACAGCCCCGACGCCCCACCAGGGAGCCCCACGAAGAGCGCCCCGCGCGGGAGCGGCGGCGAATCCCCGCGTGGGCCGACGCTTCCACCACATCGCGTAGCCGAGCACCACGAGAGCGGCGATCCCGACCGCCAGAGCGAACAGAGCGATCTGATTCGCCAGACCGAACATCGTGCCCATGTGCAGGTCGATCCCCCAGCGCGACAGCTTCGCGAGCAGCGGGAAGTCCGTGAAGTCGACGCGGTCGACGACCTGCATGGTCGTGCCGTCGATCGCCACGGCATCCACCTCGGTGGGGAAGCTCCGGTGGATCTCCTGCACGACCCACGCGGTGCCCGGGGCGCTCGGTGGGCGGATCTCGACGTCGCCGCTGTTGACGTTGACGCCCTTCGCAGTCGCGAGCACCGCGTCGAACGTCGCCGGATTCGCCGCCGTCGGCGCAGTGGGCATGGCGCCCAGGTGCTCCGCGTGGTCCCCGCCGGCGTCGGCGGCACCGTGCAGCGAGGTGTCGAGAGCGGGCGTTCCCCCGCCGATCGCCGCGCGCAGGTCCGTCACGTTCGCGCCCGCGAAGGTCGACCACGTGATCCCGGTGGCCGAGAGGAATATCGCCCCGAGGACGACCCAGATCCCGACCGCCGAGTGCCAGCCCGACAGGCGACGGTACCCGCGGTGCGACCGGTTGGGGCGGAGCAGATCGCGGCGCCCGCGGCGGCTGCGTACGAAGCGCCCGATCCACAGTCCGAGTCCCGCGAGCGCGACGATTCCGAGCCAGGATGCCGCGAGCTCGCTGTACCAGCGGCCCGGGGCGCCGAGGTGGAGCGAGCGGTGCAGATCGCTGATCCAGTGACGCACCGGGAGCGCGCCGCTCGTGCCGTAGACGGGGAGATCGCCGCGGATCTCGGCCGTGGCGGGGTCGACGAAGATCGCTCGCGTGGTGCTCTCGGGCAGCGTCTCATCGGTGAACATCACGCGTGTGGTGGCGCCGGGCTCGGGCGCGGGTCGCACGGCGACGGGCGAGGCACCGGAACCGACGTAGGCTTCGGCGGCCTCGATCTGGTCGGCCAACGGCATCCCAACCAGGGTCGAGGTCGCGGTGAGCTCGTGGGAGTACACCATCTTCTCGATCGTGGGTGTGAGGGCGTACAGCCCGCCGCTCACCGCCGCGACGAGGATGAACGGCCCCACGAGGATCCCCGCGAAGAAGTGCACCCTCCGCAGCAACGCCGTGAACCATCCCTTGCGGACGGCACCGGATGCCGCGCCTCCGGCACCGCGACCATGTTGAGTGTCCAGAACACTCGGACTCGCGTCCCCGGCACTCCGGGTTTCTTGGACACTCGATGGGGCTGGAGACGGGGAGGGGGAGGCGCCTGACACGGGTGCGCCGCCCGAGGCGGAAAGACCACCGGGTCGGTGAGGCGTCATCGCGAGACCCCCTCTCCGAATGGATGGGACAACAACTGGTCGTGGGCGGATGCCGGGACGACCGACGTCAGAACGACGACGACGGCCACGGCGCATCCAACCGCGACGGCGCGGAGGCGGATCATGGGGTTCTCTCTTTCGGCGATGCCGAGCGCGCCGCGACGGCGCGGGTTCAGCGCACAGCGCTGCCCACGCGCACGGGCGACCGTACGGCACGACGGACACGGGCGTCCCTGAGGACGCGAATCCCCGCCGTGCGCGTGCACGACGGGCCGGTCGCGGCGGGTGCCGAGCGCTGAGGAGCGTCAGACACCGGATGCCGACGACCGAACGCCCCGCGACGGATCACGCGGGGCGGGCGTCAGTGTGCGCCGAGGGGCGGGCCGCGTCGCCGAGAGCTCGCGGCCAGCAGGACCGAGACGGATCGCACGTCGGCGACGATCTCGGCGAGGACGCGACGCGCCGGAACCGGCCCGGGCGCGACGGTGAGGATGTGCACCCGCGCGCGCAGCCAGCCGGCCAGGCGGACGGCGAGTTCGCGCAGGTGCGCGACGGTCCGCTCGCCGCGGTGCAGGGCGGCGGTGGTCAACGCGGCGGCGACGACGTGCCAGCCCCACATCGTGGCATCCGGAGCCATCGTCATCATCACGGCATCCGCACCGAGGGCGGGCACCGCGTCTGTTCCTCCGTGGACGTGACCGGCGGAGGCTCCCGGACCGAAGCTGCCGAGGACGAAGAGCGTGTGGAACAGCACCTGGCTGATGCCGACCGCAAAGCCCAGACGTAAAGCCGAGAGGCGACGACCGGCGAGCACCGTGCACGCGACGAACGACAGCGCGAGAGGGACGAAGATGCCCACCGCGCCGGGCAGGGCTCCCCCGGCGGTCACGTGCGAGAGCAGAGCGATGAACGTCGCCACCGCGGCAGCCACGGCTCCGCGCACGACGCGCGTTCCTCGTTCCTGCCGTCGCATGACAGCCATTGTGTCAGGCGGGCGCGGGGCCGACCGCCGCCATCACCGCGCGAACAGCGCGATCCCGACGCCCAGGAGCATCACGACGGCGGCCACGGAGCCGTAGAGCACGAGAGCCCGCCGTCCTCCGCCTTTCCACGGCCGGTCCTTCATCGGCAGCACCGGAGGAGCCCCGGATGCCATGGCATCGGTGCCGTCCGCCTCCTCGACGGCCTCGCGGACGGCCGCCACGACGCCCAGCGCCCGCCGCCACACGCGCGGGTCCCCCACGGCGAGTTGCCGCGGACTGTAGAGAAACAGCCAGCCCTCGACGATCTCGAGGTCGAACGGCAGCTCGGCGTCGTCGAGGAGCTCGAGGATGTCAGGACGCAGGATGCCACGGGCCCAGTCCACCGCCCGAGTATCGACGTGAACCTCGGTACCGTTCCCGAGCGTGAGCGTCACCGCGGCGGTCGGCGTCGACGGCAGGAGCCGGATCGCCCGCGCGCTCGCCGTCTCGACGAGGAGGGCCGGCGCGGGGCGCGACAGACGGACGGCGGCGTATCCCCACGCCGAGCTCATGACGTTGAGCTCGATCGCGTACTGGAACGCGGAGTTGGCGATCTCGATCTCGGGGTCGCCCGGGAACCGCACGATCCGGCCCGCACCCTGCATCTGACGCGGACGGCCGGCGGCGTCGCGGAAGACCACACCCGGCAACGGTTGGTCGAGGACGAGGGGCCAGAACTGCGCGCCGTTCGCCTCGGCGAACAGACGCACGGCCTCCGTTTCCTCGCGGTCGCCGTATCCGTCGCGCAGCTGCAGGAGGGGGGCCACGTCGAGCGGTTTCGCCATGCCTTTCATTCTGTCGACAGCGGGCGCGGGCGGTGCGCCCCCTAGGCTGAGTCCGACCCAGGAGGATGCCGTGCCCCGACCCCGTGTCGTCATCGCCGGAGCGAGTGGTTTCGTCGGCCGAGCTCTGGCATCCGCGTTCCGTGACGAGGGATACGACCTCGACACGATCGGCCGGACGGGCACCGCGACCTGGGGAGACCAACCGGCCATCGATCGCCTCGTCGACGGCGCGGACGTGCTCATCAACCTCGCGGGCAAGATCGTGTCGTGCCGGTACACCGACGCGGCACGCGACGAGATCCTGCGTTCACGGGTCGAGACGACGAGGGCGTTGCACCGCGCGGTGCGCACGGCAGCCCGTCCGCCCCGCGTGTGGTTCAACGCGTCCACCGCCACGATCTACCGCCACGAGACGGAGCGGGGGAACGACGAACGCGACGGGGTCATCGGCGACGGATTCTCGGTCGACGTGGCGACCTCGTGGGAGCAGACGTTCTTCGACGGCGACCTCCCCGCGACCCGCCGCATCGCGCTGCGCATGGCGATCGTCCTCGGTGACGGACCGGCGACACGCATGCTGTTCGCGCTCGGGCGCCTCGGACTCGGCGGAGCGCAGATCGACAGCTGGTGGTTCCCGCACCGCCGCTACCGAGGGATCGGCGCGCATCCGACCGGGCCGGTCTGGTCGAACTGGCACCGGACGTCGGGCCGCCAGCGCTTCAGCTGGATCCACATCGACGACGTGGTGGCATCCGTCCGGTTCCTCCGCGATCGCGACGATCTCGAGGGACCGGTCAACCTGGCGGCGCCCGGCGTCAGCGACAACCGCACGCTCATGCGCGAGATCCGGCGCGTCGCGGGGCGGAGGATCGGCCTCAGCGCCTACCGGTGGATGCTCGACCCCGCGATGGCGGTGCTGCGCAACGAACCCGAGCTGGTGCTGAAGAGCCGGTGGGCCGTGCCGCGCGTCCTCACCGAGGCCGGCTTCCGCTTCCGGCATCCGGAGCTGGGTCCGGCTCTGGATGCCGTGGCCTCGGTGCATCGCCCGCGCGCACGCGACCTCTTCTCGGCGTGACGGACGGCGCGTGACGAAGCGCCCGCCCGAGCAGATCGGGCGGGCGGACGAGTCGGTCAGGCGTTTCGACGGATGAAGCGCATGAGGGCCGCGATCACACCCACGATGAGGATGATGATCCCGATCCACAGGAGGAACTTCACGGCCTCGACGAAGACGCCGAGGAACAGCAGGACGAGTCCGACGATGATGAGGATGATGGCGAGAGCTGGCATGTCTCCACTCTGTCCCGCCGACCCCCTCGGGCGACCGCCCTTGACACGAGGCCGATAGGCCGTCGTGTCAAGGCCGGGCGGCCTCGCGGAGTCGGGTCTACGGTCGAGAGCATCACGACGGCGGGAGACCCAACGATGAGCGAACGCGACACCACAGGCCGTGGAACCGGACCCGACGAAGGCGAGTACACCGACGTGCAACTCCCCGGCCGCGAGCGCGACCACGGCAGTTCCGATCTGCCCGGCGAGTACGTCGATCGGGAGAATGCGGACGGTACCGAATCGCGGCCACGAGCCGACGAAGCCGGCGCCTACACCGATGTCGAGCTTCCGTCGGGGAAAGAGGACCGCGAGGACCTCGAGAACCCCGGCGAGTACACCGACCGCGACCGCTGAACGGTTCAGCGATCGAGGACGACCTGTGGATCCACGCGGTGGGCTGCGCGGTACGCCTGGGCGAAGCGTCCCGGAGCGGTGAAGCCCCAACGGGCCGCGACCTGGGCGACCGTGGTGACCGCGGCGTCGGCCGCGACGAGATCGGCGTGGGCGGCGCTGATTCGCGCCGCGGCGAGGTACGCCTCGGGGGTCGGCGCCAGCTGGCCATTCGCCGCGAAGGCGCGCCGCAGCCCCTCGGTCGAAGCGCCCACCGCGGCGGCGGCGTCATCGATCGTGATGGGCAGCGAAGCGTGATCGTCCAGCCATGCGGTCGCCGAGGCGTAGATCGCCGCCTGCTCGATCGCCGACGCGCGGCGCTCACGCGGATCGCCCACGAGGGCGAACGTCTCAAGCGTGGCGGCGGCGAGCGAGCGGTAGACCTGGGCCCGCACGAGCGGTTCCGACATGACCGGCCCCTGGGTCAGCGACCAGCGCAGTGTGGCGAGCCAGTACTCGCGCATCCGGCGCGAGACGGGTGCCGTCCCCTCGAACCGGACGGTGAGCGTCTCATCGCCGTAGATCATGCGCGCCGTCTCGGTGAGCCGGCCAGCATCGAAGGCGGCGAGCTGCAACCGCGTCGATTCGGGGCGGCCGATCAGCTCTTGACCGGGTTGGACGATCCCCGGTTCGACGCTGTACTCCCCGGCATCCGATCCGATGCTCCAGACGTATCCGGGCGTGGAGGTCGCCACGAAGAACCGGTCGGCCTCGTAGATGACTTCGGCACGACAGTCCCAGTCGAGGTGGCGCAACGAGAACGCCCCGTCCCCGATCGCGTGCTCGGCGAACGACGCGTCGTCGGCCTGGACATCGACGTGTCCGTACTGCGCCTGCAGCCACGCCAGCGTGTCCGCGACGTCGTCGGTGCGGACGCGGGTATCGAAGAAGTCGTTCATTGGTGGCCACAGCCATCGTAGTTAACCCCGTGACCCCGGACCGTTGTCATCTCCGCCCTTTTTGTTCACCTCTCCCCCGGAAAGCGATCATGACCGCCAGCCCCCGTATCCGCCCCATCACCCCCGACGACGCCGGAGAGGTGCTCACAATCCAGCGCGCGGCGTTCGCGAGCGAGGCGCTCATCTACGGCGACCCCGACATGCCGCCGCTGACCCAGACGTTGGAGGAACTCCGCGCTGAGCTCGTCGAGAACCTCGGCTGCGTCGCGGTGTCCGATCACCGCATCGTCGGTGCCGTGCGCGCGCGGCGGGACGGCGATCTGCTGCTGATCGGGCGTCTCGCGATCGCACCGGACCAGCAGGGCGAGGGACTCGGGACGCTCTTGCTCGGCGCCGTCGAAGAACGCGGGCGCGAAGCCGGAGCGATCGAGGCAGAGCTCTTCACGGGCGGCCTCAGCGAGGCGAACCAGCGCCTGTACGAGCGCGAGGGGTATCACCGCACCGAGGAGACGGCCGACGGCGAGATCTTCTACCGGAAGCGGCTCATCTGACCGGGGCCGGCCAGGTCCCTGAGCTCGTCGAAGGGACCGGAGGCTTCGACAGGCTCAGCCACCTCCCCGCCACAGGTCCCTGAGCTCGTCGAAGGGACCGGAGGCTTCGACAAGCTCAACCACCTCCCCACCACAGGTCCCTGAGCTCGTCGAAGGGACCGGAGGCTTCGACAGGCTCAGCCACCTCCCCACCACAGGTCCCTGAGCTCGTCGAAGGGACCGGAGGCTTCGACAAGCTCAACCACCTCCCCACCACAGGTCCCTGAGCTCGTCGAAGGGACCGGAGGCTTCGACAAGCTCAACCACCTCCCCACCACAGGTCCCTGAGCTCGTCGAAGGGACCGGGACACGCGGAAGGGCCGCCGCCCGCACCCGGACGACGGCCCCTCTTGGCGAAATGCTTACGGCGTCGGCATGCCGCCGTTGACGTTCAGCGTCTCGCCGATCACGTAGCTCGACTCCGCCGAGGCGAGGTACACGTACGCGGGCGCGAGCTCGGCCGGCTGGCCCATGCGTCCGAGCGGCGTCTCCTCACCGAACTCGTCGACTTTCTCGTTCGGCTGGCCGTCGGTGACCTGCAGCGGCGTCCAGATCGGTCCCGGGGCCACCGCGTTCACGCGGATGCCCTTCGGGGCGAGCTGCTGGCCGAGCGCTTTCGTGAAGGTGTTGATCGTGGACTTCGTCGAGGCGTAGTCGACGAGGATCGGCGCCGGCGAGTACGCCTGGATCGACGTGGTGTTGATGATCGTCGAACCGGGCTTCAGGTGCGGCACCGCCTCTTTGCAGATCCAGAACATCGCGTACACGTTGGTCTTGAAGGTGTCGTCGAACTGCTCATCCGAGAGGGTCGTGACGTCTTCGTTGAAGATCTGCTTGCCGCCGTTGTTGACGACGATGTCGAGACCGCCGAGCCCCTCGACCGCTTCCTTCACGAGCGTGCGGGCGTACTCCCGCTCGCGCAGGTCGCCGGGGATCTGCACGACGGTCGCTCCGGCCTCGCGCAGGATGTCGGCGATGCGGTCGGCATCCACCTGCTCCTCGGGCAGGTACGACATCGCCACCGAAGCGCCCTCGCGGGCGAAGGCGATCGCGGTGGCCGCGCCGATGCCCGAGTCGGCACCGGTGATGAGGGCCTTCCGACCCTTCAGGCGATCGCTGCCGACGTAGGTGTCCTCGCCGAGAGCGGCCTTCGGGGTCAGCTCGGCATCGAGCCCGGGCTCGGGCTGATCCTGCGCCTGCGGCTCGATGTCGGCGTAGAGCTTCGTGGGGTCGGTGAAGGTGTACTGCGTGCTCATGACACGTCCTTTCGGTGGGGGATGGATGCCGGGTGTCACGTACCCGGCCGGTTCAACGGCCGCCGAGTTCCTCGGCATCCACGACATCGCGGATGACGAGAGCGGCATTGATGAGGGCGAGGTGGCTCAGGGCCTGCGGGAGGTTGCCCCAGAACGCCCCGTCGGACTCGGCGATCATCTCGGAGTAGACGCCGACGTCGTTCGCCTGCGCGACGAGGGCGTCCATCGCCTCGATCGCCTCGTCGTGCCGGCCGACACAGGCGAGAGCGGTGGCCCGCCAGAAGGCACAGGCGACGAACGTCTGCTCCTCCTGGTCCATGCCCGTATAGCGGTAGACGAGGTGATTCTCGGTGCCGAGGCGTTCGGTGAGGGCGTCCAGGGTCTTCGACATCCGCTCGCCGCGGTCGAAACCCGTGGGAGCGTGCAAGAGGACCGAGGCGTCGAGGTCTTCGGTCCCGGGCGCCATCGTGTACGCCTCGAGCTTCTCCGACCAGCAGTGCTCCTCGACCCAGGTGTGGATGCGGTCGCGCTCGGCGCGCCAGCGGTCGCCGTTGTCGGGGATGTGCCCGCCCTGGGCGAGCCATTGCGCGTCGTCGAGGGCTTTCCAGCACCCCATCTTCGACGAGGTGTAATGGCGCAGCTCCGGGAGCTCCCACATGCCCGAGTCCTCGCGCCGCCAGAGATCGCACGTGCGGTCGGCGACGTCGGCGAGGAGGCGGCCGGTCTGGATGTCGAGGCGGTTGCCGGCCTCGACGTAGGTGCGGCACAGGGCGATGAGGTCGCCGTACACGCCGAGCTGCAATTGGCCCTGTGCGGGGTTCCCGGTCACGACGGGCTGATTGCCGTTCCAGCCCGGGACCTCGTGCTTCTCGAGCCCGATCTCGGCGTCCCCGTCCAGGGTGTACATGACCTGCACCTCGGGACCGTTCTTGCGGATCGTGCGCAGCAACCACGAGATCGCCGCGTGCGTCTCCTCGCGGAGGCCGAAACCCACCCACGCGTGCGCGGTGTAGGCCAGGTCGCGGACCCAGGCGTAGCGGTAATCCCAGTTCTTCCCGCCCCGCGGGTTCTCCGGGAGCGACGTCGTCGCCGCGGCCGCGATCGCCCCGGTCGGGCTGAACAGCAGGAGTTTCAGCGCGAGGGCACTGCGCTGCACGTCCTCGGCCCACGGCCCGTCGTACGCGAACTCGTCGGACCACATCGTCCACCCGTCCACGGTGCGGTCAATGCCCCGATCGACGTTCTGCGCGTCCGGGATCCGCAGCGGCTCCCCCTCGGTCGCCGCGACGACGAGGAGATGGCGCGACCCCTTCGACGTCGTGAACCCGCCCTCGATGCTCTCGTTCCCGGCATCCGGTTCACCTCGCATGCCATGCTCGTGGCCGACCACGGCGAGCGACACGTGGCCGACGCGCATCACGGTGAAGCCGTCGATCCGCTCGGTCCAGGGCGCGGCCGAGCGCAGCATGGTGCCGGGCTGCACGCACCAGGCGAACTCGACCTCGCCCTTCACGCCTTCCACACGGCGGGCGAGCTCGGCCCAGGGCAGACGGCCCGCGATGCCGGTCACCATGGCGTCCGTCAGTGTCGCGACGCCGCTCTCGGTCGTGAACGTGGTTTCGAGCACGTTGGTGCGCGGGATGTAGCGGCGGGTCACCTCGTACTCCCCCACGGGAGCGAGTTCGATGCACCCGCCGGCCGACTCGTCCACGAGCCGCGCGAAGACCGGGCGCGAGTGGATGTTCGGCAGCGGCAGCCAGTCGATCGATCCGTCACGGCCGATCAGCGCGACCGTTCGCCCGTCGCCGATCGCGGCGTAGTCGCGGAGCGGCCGGGAAGGTGGAGGCGGGGTCGAGGGCACGTCCCCACGCTAAGAACGCTCCTGTCTCGATACGGCGGGGTTGTCGATCTGGCGGGGAGCGGCTACGGGAGCGTCGTATCGACGGCGACGGCGAGATCCTCGACAGCGGCACATGCGCGGTCGCGGTGCCCTCGACCACGAGCGCGACGATCCGAAACGTCCGCTTCCGATTACCGCGACACTCGGCGAGGCACAACCCCCGCCCTCCGCTCGGTCGGCACCTCTAACGTCGCTGACACCGCGAGTGAAAGGAACGTGCATGTCCACGACCACCAAGGACACCCCGACCAAGAACCGCCGCCGCCCCGCGCGCGGTGGCAGCGGCCCCGAAACGACCGACGAGCAGAACGCCGAGAAGGGCTTCCAGGCGTCGGAGAAACTCACCGACAGCCTCCAGGCCGTGCTGGTCGATCTGATCGAGCTCTCGATCCAGGGCAAGCAGGCCCACTGGAACGTCGTCGGCAAGAACTTCCGCGACACTCACCTGCAGCTCGACGAGATCATCGACGCGGCCCGCGAGTTCAGCGACGAGGTCGCCGAGCGTATGCGTGCCCTGCACGCGCTGCCCGACGGCCGCAGCGACACGATCGCCGAGACGACGACCCTGCCCGAGTTCCCGCAGGGAGAGGTCGACACGTCCGAGGTCATCGACCTCATCACCGAACGCCTCGATGCGACCGTCGGCACGGTCCGCGAGGTCCACGACGACGTCGACGACGAAGACCCCACCAGCGCCGACATCCTGCACGGGGTCCTCGAGCGTCTCGAGCAGCTCTCGTGGATGGTCAGCGCAGAGAACCGCGTCGCCCGCAAGTCGTAAACACGCACGAAGACACCGGATGCCGGGGCCTCAGTGCCTCGGCATCCGTCGGTCCATACGGGTTCCGCCGGCTTCGACAGGCTCAGGCATCTCGGCCGAGCGGGGTCGATACCAGAGCCGCTCGAACAGTCAGCCCCGAGCGATCATGAACGGAGGGTGGGGACCCTCCAGCCGCGCGAGAGCGAGTTTGACCTCGCCGAGAGAGTGCCCGACCGCGGAGAAACGCTCATCAGTGCGAGCCTCCAGGCGTGCGAGACCGAGCTTGACCTCTACCAGCGAGTCCCCGACCGTGGCGAAGCGTTCATCCGTGTGAGCCTCAAGCCGTTCGAAGCGCGCGTCCATCCGATCGAAACGCTCGTCCACGCGAGCAAAACGGGCGTCGGTGCGCTGCTCCACCCGGGTCAGCATCCATTTCGTGCCTCCGAGAATGGCCGCCGAGCCCGACAGAACGAGACCTATCGCGGTCGAGATGAGCGGAAGAGTCTCCACGAGCGGCTCCTTCTTTCTTTCACCGGGATGGCACGACTCTAGGCGACCGATGCTTCGGCCGGGCCCGGGAGGGCGCCATCCCGGGAAGGAATTCACCCCATACCCCCTGGGGAGGAACGGTCAGAGCCGCAGCACCTCGGTGACCCGCACGATCGCGGTCCCCTCCTCCTCGGAGGCGGCGAGGTCGACCTCGGCACGGATGCGCCAGTCGTGGTCGCCCGCGGGGTCGTCGATCGTCTGCTCGACGCGCCAGATGCCCTCGGCGGCGGCCGACTCGTCGATGTCGACGTACGCCGACGAACGCGCGGCACCGCCCGTGCCGATCGCGTCGTGCTCGTCGAAGTAGCGGTCGAGCACGCCGGGCCAGTCGACGTCGGGGTCGAGCTCGACGAGCTCCTCGTCCTTCTGCAGGGCAGCGAGCTGCACGCGCCGGAACATCTCGTTACGCACGAGCACGACGAACGCGCGGCGGTTCGTGAGGATCGACGGCGGCGCGGGCGGCACCACCGGGGCGGACGGGTCGTCGGCAGGATTGATGAGCTGCTCCCACTCGTCGACGAGGCTCGAGTCGACCTGGCGCACCAGTTCTCCGAGCCAGGCGATCAGGTCGAGCAGGTCGGGCGTCTGCGCATCCACCGGCACGGTCTGGCGGATCGCCCGGTACGCGTCGCTGAGGTACCGCAGCACCAACCCCTCGCTCCGGGCGAGCTGATACAGCGACACGTACTCGCCGAACGAGCACGCCCGCTCGAACATGTCGCGCACGACCGACTTGGGCGACAGTTCGAAGTCGCGGATCCAGGGCTGGCTGGAGGCGAAGACCTCGTACGCCTGCGCGAGCAGCTCGTCCAGCGGCTTCGGCCAGGTGATCTCCTCGAGCAACTCCATGCGCTCGTCGTACTCGATACCCTCGCGCTTCATCGCCGCGACCGCCTCGCCGCGCGCGCGGAACTGCTGTTGCGACAGGATCGGGCGCGGATCGTCGAGCGTCGCCTCGATGACGCTGACGACGTCGAGCGCGTAGTGCCCCGTGCCGACCGACGACGCCGGGGGCGTGGCATCCGGGCCCCTGCCCAGCTCGACCTCGGGGTCGAGCATCTCGATCGCCGCGAGCGCGAACGGCGACAGCGGCTGGTTGAGCGCGAAGTTGGGCTGCAGGTCGACGGTGAGCCTGATGCGCGAGGGGTCAGTTTCTGTCGCTTCCGACCCCTCGGAAGCGACAGAAACTGACCCCTCACGCGCGGGAATGACCTCGACCACGCCCGCCTGCACGAGGGTGCGGAAGATCGCGATCGCCCGCCGCGCGAGCTCGTACTGCCGGGCGCGGGGCTCGTGGTTGTCGAACACGAGAGAGCGGACGTTTCCGAAGACGTCGCCGCCGCGGGCGATGACGTTGATGAGCATCGCGGCGCTGAGCTTCATCTGCGGCACGAGCGGCTCGGGCTCGGCCGCGACGAGGCGGTCGTAGCTCTGCTCCGTCCAGTTGACGAAGCCCTGCGGCGCCTTCTTGCGCACGATCTTCTTCTGCTTCTTGAGGTCGTCGCCGGCCTTGAGGATTTGAGCGGCGTTCTCGATCTCGTGATCGGGCGCCATGACGACGACCGTGCCGGCGGTGTCGTAGCCCGCACGCCCCGCCCGTCCGGCGATCTGGTGGAACTCGCGCGCCGACAGCTGGCGCATGCGCGTGCCGTCGTACTTCGTCAGCGCGGTCATGAGCACGGTGCGGATCGGCACGTTGATGCCGACGCCCAGGGTGTCGGTGCCGCAGATCACGCGCAGCAGGCCGCGCTGCGCGAGCGTCTCGACGAGGCGGCGGTAGCGCGGCAGCATACCGGCGTGGTGCACGCCGATGCCGGC